>NZ_CP035417.1:1740354-2053567 GCF_004123675.1 Leisingera sp. NJS204
CCGTGCAGCGTTGGGCGGATCACTGGACCGGCGGCGGGCCGGACGGGGCAGGATCTCCGGACGGAGCGGAGGACCGCTGATGGCCTCGCTGAATGTGCTTGCGGTTGTCTGTCTCGCCTATGTGGCGTTTCTGTTTTTCATTGCCTTCTGGGCCGACCGGATGGCAACCCGCGGCAAAAGCGCCGCCTGGATGCGTTCGCCGTTGATCTACACGTTGTCGCTGTCAATCTATTGCACCGCCTGGACTTTTTACGGCGCGGTTGGCTATGCCGCGCGCTCAGGTCTGGAGTTCGTAACGATCTACCTTGGCCCGTCGCTGGTGATGATCGGTTGGTGGTGGGGGTTGCGCAAACTGGTGCGGATCGGGCGCAGCCAGCGGATCACGTCAATCGCGGACCTGTTGTCGTCGCGCTATGGCAAGTCGAACCTGCTGGCGGCCGGCGTGACGATCCTCGCGGTGATTGGCGTCACGCCCTATATTTCGCTGCAGTTGCAATCCATCACGCTGTCCTTTGCCATCTTTGCCGAGGCGGATCCGCTGCGAAGCTACAACGAGACCTACACCGTATTCTGGGTGGCGGCGGGGCTGGCGGTTTTTGCCATTCTGTTTGGCACCCGCAACCTGAACGCCAATGAGCGGCACCACGGAGTGGTAACCGCGGTGGCGCTGGAGGCCATCGTCAAGCTGGCGGCGCTGCTGGCAGTTGGGGTGTTTGTGGTCTGGGGCGTGGCCGGCGGCGTGGGAGAGACGCTGCAGAGAATAGACGCCTCGCAGATCGGTCAATGGAATGTCGATGGCAGCCGCTGGGCCACGGTTACCTTTCTGGCCGCGGCGGCCTTTGTCTGCCTGCCGCGGATGTTTCAGGTGATGGTGGTGGAGAACGAGGACGAACGCCACCTGCGCATCGCCTCCTGGGCGTTTCCGCTGTATCTGCTGCTGATTTCGATGTTTGTGGTCCCCATCGCGGCAGTCGGGCTGGAGCTGCTGCCCGCAGGCGCCAACCCGGACATGTTTGTACTGACAGTGCCGCTGCAGCAGGGGCAGCAGGGGTTGGCAGTCCTGTCCTTTCTCGGCGGGTTTTCCTCGGCAACGTCGATGGTGATTGTGGCCGCCATGGCGCTGTCCACAATGGTATCGAACCACATCGTGATGCCGGTCTGGCTGCGGCTGCAGAACCGCCGGGCGTCGGTTTCGGGCGATGTGCGCGATGTAGTGCTGCTGTCGCGCCGGGTATCGATCGCAGTGATCATGGCGCTTGGGTATTTCTATTACCACCTGTCCGGCGGCGCTGCGGCGCTGGCCGCCATCGGCCTCATCTCCTTTGCCGGGGTGGCGCAAATTCTGCCCTCGCTGGTCGGCGGGCTGTTCTGGCGCGGCGCCACCCGCAGCGGCGCACTGGCCGGGCTTACGGTGGGGTTTGCCATCTGGCTCTACACCATGCTGCTGCCGGCATTGGGCGGCGGGCTCTTGCCCGAGCATATCCTGCGTGACGGCTTGTTTGGCCTTAGCTGGCTGCGTCCCGAGGCGCTGTTCGGGATCGAAGCCATGGATCCGACCGTTCACGCCGTTTTGTGGTCGATGAGTCTGAATGCGCTGGTGTTCTGCCTGGTGTCGCTGATGAGCTTCCCCAGCCCGCTGGAGCGGCTGCAGGGTGCGCAATTTGTCAATGTCTTCGACCATTCTGCCGGCCCGCGCGGCTGGACCGGATCTGTGGCGCAATGCGAAGATCTGATGATCATGTCGCAGCGGATTCTGGGGGCTGCAGAAGCGCAAGCGTTCTTTCAGCGCGAGCGGCTGCGGCAAGGCGGCCGCGGCCCGCTGCCTGAACCGACACCGGCCTTTCTGGAACGGCTGGAGCGCGAGCTGAGCGCCTCCATCGGCGCGGCTGCAGCACATGCGATGATTGGCCAGATCGCCGGCGGCTCCTCGGTTTCAGTTGCGGATCTGCTGGCGGTTGCGGATGAAACCGCCCAGATGCTGGAGTATTCCAGCCGCTTGGAGACGCAATCGGCAGAACTGACAGCGACTGCCCGCAAATTGCGGGAAACAAACGAAAAACTTACGCAAATTTCTGAGCAGAAGGACGCTTTCCTTAGTCAGGTCAGCCATGAGCTGCGCACGCCGATGACTTCGATCCGGGCGTTTTCGGAAATCCTGCGCGATGACGGGCAGCTGAGCGCGCAGGATCAGCGTCACTATGCCGGGATCATCCACGACGAAACGCTGCGGCTGACCCGGCTGCTTAACGATCTTCTGGACCTCAGCGTGCTGGAAAACGGCCAGGTGAGCCTCAACATGTCGGCCGGCGCCTTGCCGGACGTGCTGGACCACGCGGTGGCCGCTGCACTGGCGGGATCAGACCGTCCGCTCAAGGTCTGCCGCAATCCCGCAACGGAAGGGGTGCGCATATCCTCCGACCTTGACCGGCTGGCGCAGGTCTTTATCAATTTGATCGCCAATGCCCAGAAGTATTGCGATGCGGCAGAGCCGGAACTGTCCATTTCCGCCTCTGCAACCAGCGGGTGGCTGCAGATCGACTTCACTGACAACGGCAGCGGCGTGCCGACAGAATTTCAACAGATGATTTTCGAAAAGTTCTCGCGTGTCAGCCCCGAGCGGGCAGGCGGTGCGGGGCTTGGCTTGGCAATCTGCCGGGAAGTTATGCAACGGCTGGGCGGCAATGTTTCCTATCTGCCAGGGCACGGCGGCGGTGCGTTCCGGGTTTCCTTACCCGCAGCAGGCGAAAAGGCTGCGTAACCTGGCCCGGGGTACAGGAGTTGTTAACCTCCTTTCGGGTAAAAACGGGGAAACGGGACGTGCAAGGGGCAGGTTAAACAGCCTATGTCTGAAACAGAAGCAGCAGAGGCAGGCAGCGGCAAGCAAAATGTGCTTGCACGCAAGCTGGCAGCGACAAAGGAAGGTGTTGGGGCGCTTACCAGTTCCTTGACGCTGAAAGCATTGCGCCGGTCGGTGGCGCGGGCAGCTGCGGACCTGTGCGGGTTGCCGGTGGCAGTTCTGGCAGCCCGGCAATCCAACCGCATTCCCGAGGATCTGGCTGACCAGCTGTCGGATAAGGATCTTCTGGTGGTGCTGGACTGTCCGCATGGCAGAATGGGTGCGGCCAGCATGGATGCACCCACGGTGACAGCGCTGATCCAGCAGCAGACCATCGGTACGGTGATGGGCAAAGCACCGGACGAGCGTCACTATACTCCGACAGATGCAGCCATGACGGCAGAGTTTCTGGAACGCACCTTTGGCAAGGTGTTTGCGATGCTGGATGGCCAGGCGGATCAGGCAATCTTTACCGGTTACCGCTTTGGCGCACAGGTTGAAAATGTGCGCAGTCTGGTGCTGGGCATGGAGGCTGAGGATTACCGGGTGATCGAGCTGAACCTGGACCTGGCCTGCGGCGCCATGCAGGGCGTGATGAAGCTGATACTTCCGGAACCCACTGCCGAAGAACTGCAGGACGGCCAGGGAAGCGGTGCGCAAGGTCCATCTCTGGGCCGCAACCTTGGGGCTATCCGGGCGGAGCTGTCGGCTGTTTTGTGCAAGATGCGGGTGCCCCTGAGGGATTTTGCCGGTCTCAAGGTCGGCGATTCGCTGCCGCTGGATTCCGCCTTTCTGTATGAAACCGACCTGCTGACCATTGGCGGCCAGTCGATTGCACAGGGGCGCCTGGGCCAAATGAACGGCGCGCGTGCAGTCCGGCTGAATCAGTCCGGGGCCAGGCTGGCAGGCGATGCCGGGGCAGAAGGAATGGGGTTCTCCGACGGGGCAGGCGCCGACATGATGGGCGGCGGACCTCCGGCGCTCGATATGGGAATTGCCGCGCAGGGCCTGCAGGACCCGATGGACGACGCGGGCCTGCCGGCATTGGAAGCGGCACCGGGTCTGGGCGGCGGCGGTCTTGGCATGGACGGCGATGGGCTTCCTGCGCTGGGTGACGGCGGTTTTGACGGCGGCATGGGCGGCATGGATGACGCAATGGGTGGAATGGGCGCAATGGATTTGCCCGGTCTCGGCGACGATGCCGCTTTGGGCATGGATGGGCTGGACGGCGGGCTGCCTGACTTGCCTGACCTTCCCGCGGTCGACTTGGGGGATTTTGACCCGGGGGATGCCGCGGCAGAAATCTCCCAATTGGCAGGGCTGGACGGCGCATTGCCAGGAAACAACTGATTTATTAGGTTCTTTGCGCTGCGAACCGCCATCATTCAGCCCCGGAATCCAGGGCCTTTTCCCGGAGCCGCCGCGGGCAGTCAAACCCTTATAGCCGTTCCAAACGGTTGGCGGCCTGCACATTCATCCAGTGCAGGCTCTGGGTCCGGTTGACGCATTGGGTTCCGGCCAGGGGGGATCAGTATTGGTCAGATCCGGGTGTCCCGCGTCGGCCAAAGGCTTGGCCGCTGCCTGCAACATTCGACGCAGGCAGAGTTTTCACAGGGTTAGTTTCCCGCCAGGGAATCAAGGGCTGGCCGCAACCCGTCCAGTTGATAGCCGGCAGCCGCGGTTTTCAGCAGAATGTCATCGGCGCACATATCGCAGGCCTGGCTGAGCGCCCAGACCACTGAACAGCGGGTGCCGGACGCGCAATAGGCCAGCACCGGGCCTTCGCAGCCTTCATACAGCGCCCGCTGGCGGGCTGCGTTCTCGGGTGTCATGGTCTGATGGGTGAGCGGCAGAACCTCGAACCGCAGGCCTGCGGCTTCGGCGGCTGCGCGGATTGCCTCTGCCTGATGGCTGGGCGGCACTTCCGCGTCCGGTCTGTTGCAGATAACCGTTTTGAAGCCGGCGCCGGCAATGGCGGGCAGGTCCTCAGCCGAGATCTGCGGCGAGACCGAATAGCGGGGGGTAATAACGCGTGCATCCATATCCTGAGTCTTTACGCGTTTGCGGCGCGCCGGTCCAGATGCCGGCTGAACCTGGGAGCGGCTATCATGCCGCAGGCCATCGCCGCCAGGAACAGCGCGCCCTGCCAGCCGTTATAGCTGAGCGCGGCCATTGCAGGACCGGGGCAGAGCCCCGCCAGGCCCCATCCCGCGCCGAACAGAATGGATCCAAGGATCAGCCGCCGGTCCAGCCCGGCGCGCGGCAGGGCGGGGAAGCTGCCCCCAGCCGCAGGCTGGCGCCCTTCTGCCAGCCGCCAGGCCAGTGCCATCGGCAGCAGCGCGCCGCCCATCACAAAGCCCAGTGTGGGATCCCAGCGGCCAAAAACATCCAGCCACCCTTGTACTTTGGCGGTGTCAGTCATGCCTGACAGCATTAGTCCGGCGCCAAACAGGCTGCCTGCAATCAGCGCCAGTAAAATCCGAAGCATCAGATCACTCCCATAACCTGGCGCAGAACTGCCAGCGTCAGGATGCCTGCCAGCATGAATGCCGCCGCCGCGGTGATGCCACGCAAGGACAGCCGGGAAACACCGCAGACACCGTGACCGGAGGTGCAGCCGTTGGCCATCCGCGTGCCAAGGCCGACCAGCAACCCGGCAATGATCAGCACGGTGGCGCTGCTGGTAACATGGGTTTCCGGTGTACCGGCCAGCAGACCAATCAGCAGCGGCACGGCAACCAAACCTGTGATGAAGGCCAGTTTTTCGGCTGCAGAGCTGCGGCCGCTGCCATCCAGCAGCCCGCCCAGAATACCGCTGGCACCCATTATACGGCCGTTGCCCAAAAGATAGACGGCACCGCCAAGCCCGACCAGCATGCCGCCCGCCAAGCCCAAAATCCAATCCGTTTCCATGATCGCCTTCCGCTTGCTTCGGTCAGATTTTGTTGATCGGGATCTTTAGAAATACATCGCCCTGATCATCCGGTTCCGGCATCTGGCCCGCGCGCATATTCACCTGCAGCGACGGCAGGATCAGACGCGGCATACCCAGTGTCGCATCACGGGCGTCGCGCATTCTGGTGAATTCCTCAATGCTGCGCCCTTCGCCGATATGCACGTTCAGCGCCTTTTGTTCGCCTACGGTGGTTTCCCATGCGTAATCATCGCGGCCCGGTGCCTTGTAATCATGGCCGACAAAGATGCGGGTGTTGCCGGGCAGCGCCAGGATCTTTTGGATCGAGTTATACAAATCGGTTGAAGACCCGCCGGGAAAGTCACACCGGGCGGTGCCGAAATCAGGCATGAACAACGTGTCGCCGACAAAGGCCGCATCCCCGATCACATAGGTCAGGCAAGCGGGTGTGTGCCCCGGTGTGTGCAGCACCTCGCCGCGCATCTGGCCGATCATGAACACATCGCCTTCGCGGTACAGGCGGTCGAACTGGCTGCCGTCGCGCTGAAACTCGGTGCCTTCATTAAAGATTTTGCCGAAAGTGTCCTGAATCACGGTGATCCGGGCGCCGATGCCGATCTTGCCACCCAGCTGTTCTTGCAGGTAGGGCGCGGCAGACAGATGGTCGGCATGCACGTGGCTTTCCAGGATCCACTCTGTCCGCAGGCCTTCATTTTCGATCCAGGCGATGATGGCATCCGCTGATTCCGTGCCGGTGCGGCCCGCTGCCTGGTCGTAGTCCAGAACGGAGTCGATAATGGCACAGGCGGAGCCCTCAGGCTCAACCACCACATAAGAAACGGTGTTGGTGGCTTCGTCGAAGAAGGCCTTGACGGCGGGGGTCATCTGTTTCTCTCCCTTGAGTTTGGATAATCATATATTGATTGGAGAATGTGTTTCAAGGATGCCGGTGCGTAGACCGATGGTGCCGTTGAAATCATCGCAGCCGGTTGACCTGTGTCAAGACAGGGCAATGTTGCGCTGCAGTATGCTTGGCAGGCGTGCGTGACGCCTGCAAAACCGTCAACCGGCCGGAAAAATTTCACAAATCGGCGGTCGAGCGCCTAATTTTTGCGGGCTTTCACGCAGCTGTTGTGAAATACCAGCGTAACCCCATCATGATCCAGGGAGGACTGCCAATGACACAAGAAGATCTGCTGCACACTGTTGAAAATCTGGAAACCCGGATTCTTGAAGAGACCGGTACTGCCCGGCTTGCCATGCGGCCTGAATTTATCCGGTTGCTGGATCACATGCGCAAGACGGGTGCTGCGGTGCCTGGCCGCTTCCGCCGTTTGGAAGCCGCACTGTGCGAAGAAGCGGTTGAGGAGATGTTTGACAATATGCCGGTCTAGCCGGTCTGTCAGGCAGGGCGCCCCAGGCTTCAGCCCAGGAAAATGCCCGTCATAACCAGCATCAGTCCCAGAACTGACAGAAGCAGGGCGCCCAGATTGTAGGGCAGCACTGATTGCACGACCGCACGCAGGGCTTCGTCGTCCAGTTTTTGGCGGCGCGCACGCGCGACGCGGACAATGCACCAGACCAAGCCCAGCAGACCGGCGATGGACAAGGCGGCTCCGGCCCAGACGATGAGTTCGAACATTTGCGTGCTCCTGCGGTTTTCGCGCTGCGCCGCGCCTAGCCGATCCGGGCTTGGCGTGCAAGCCGCGAGGGGACGGGCGCCGGTTTTTGCCGCTCGGCGGGTCTCTGCGGCTTTCCTTGCTTGCGGCGCAGCGGGCGGGGCGCTATCCCCTTGCTCCGACAGCAATTGACAGCATGTGCCGACGGAGCCGCAGATGGATATCACCGAAGACGAAAAAAGCGAAAACTACCGTGTGACCGCTGGCGAACTGCGCCAGTTCATCGAACGGTTCGAGCGTTTGGACGAAGAAAAGAAGACCATCGCCGAACAGCAGAAAGAGGTGATGGCCGAAGCCAAGGCACGCGGCTACGACACCAAGGTCATGCGTAAGATCATTGCGCTGCGCAAGCGCGACCAGAACGACATCGACGAAGAAGAAGCGGTGCTGGAAATGTATAAGGAAGCTCTGGGCATGTAAGCCCGGCGGGGCCGCGGTCCCGCGTGAGTTTCTGCTGGTGCCGGAGGGGTTTGCCCGCTTGCGGCACCAGCTTGCTGATGCAGGTCCATCCGGCTTATTGTGAGCTGCCGGTTTCCGGCAGGGCCTTTACACGGATGCGGCGGGTCAGCCGCCCTGCGCGCCGGGCGGCCTCCTGGAACACCACCGCATAAAGCCCCCAGAACAACGGGTGCAGCGTGTATCTCATACGCTCCTGTTCCGGCCCGTTCACTGCATGGGCCACGCCCAGGAACAGCACCACCGACACCAGCATCACCTGAAAGAAGGCCCGGCGTGTGCGGTCCTGATCCCGGCGGGCCAGTTCCGCCAGGGCGATCAGCGCGAACAGGTTCAGCGCCAGGGTCAGGAAGCGCGACAGGCTGGGGTCGATTATGATCTTGTTCTCGGCCGTCAGCACCCGCTTGGTGTCGGGGATCTTTGGGAAACGGTCCCAGTTCAGCGGCGGGTAAAAATATTCGTTCGGCCACAGCGACAAGCTGGTGAAAGCCCGCACCACAACGCCGGCGGCATATTGCACCGGGCTGGCAGCGATGACCTCGAGCGATTTCTTCAGGCAGGTCTTGGAATAGGGGATCATCCGCGGATCATTCAGCGCTGTGCCGGTATGCTGGCCGATCAGCCCGTGGACTTGGGCAAATGTTTTGAACGAGCAGCCTTCGACCGGCTCAGGCGCGGTTTGCGACGCATTGAGGCCAAGCCAGCTGCCGGAGCTGAAGATGCCGAACACCGCCTTGTTCTTCACCGACGGCAGCAGCGTGACTGCCAATGTCAGGGCCAGGACGGCCGAACGGGCAGGGGTTGCTGCGGTCTTGAACAGCAGCAGCCCGGCCACCAGCAGGATGTAGATCGGGTGGAACAGCGTCCAGGTCAATGACAGCACCGCCAGGCAGGCGCAGAACTGCAGGAAATAGAGCGTCTTTTGCGTTTTCAGAAACAGCAGCGCACAGAGGCAGGACAGCGCAAAAAACGCTGAGGTGAAATGGGCATAGAGGAGGAAATTCTCATAATAAAACACGGCCGGCGACAGGATATAGGCCAAGGGCAGCAGCCAGGCCAGACGCCGTGATTGCGCCAGCAGTCGCAGCGCCGCAAACATGCAGGCGGCGGTCAGGACGCTTAGCACCAGGTGGCTGCTCCAGATCAGCTGGATCATGCAAGCATCTTGAGCACCGCAGGCCTTGGCGGCGATGCCCAGCAGAAAATTCCAGAACGGCGGCTGGGAGTGCAGGGTGAGCAGGGCATCCAGCAAACCGTCATGCAGCTGCTGCGCCGGGAGGTGCTGGTAGGAACCATCCAGATGAATGGGATCGGGGTGAATGTCGAGCAGGCCGGCTGCCAGCAGCCTGGAGGCCAGGATGATGACGCCTGCCGCCAGCGCAAACAGCGCTGTCTCACGCGGCAGAGCAGCGCTGGCCGGTGCGCGAACGGCTGGCTTGGCGGATGGAATCGATTGATTTGTCATGCCCGTCCTCAACGTTTTTATGCCCTTATAGGTTAATCCGGCGCAGTTTGAAATTCCCCGCAGGTACTGGCCGTCAAGGCGGGCCAGGCAGCGGGCAGTTTGACACCTAGCCAAAAAGTGATGGTGCTGATACAAATCGGACCGGAAGTAAAAGCATCTTTCGGTTGATTTCATTTGACGACAGATTCATCGCTTAGGACCGGCCAGCCCGGTATGCTTGCCGTCGCTTTGGATGGCACTCTGCGGCGCAGCAACATCCTGTGTAAAAGCTCCTGGCCTTCCTTCTGGCGGGATTGGAACAGCCCGTTCACCTCGGCCAAGGCGCTGTTTCAGAGGCGGAGCGCGCATTTGCCGGGCGCTGTGACGCAGATGCAATCCACCTTGGTGTTTTTGTCGTTCAGTCTGATTGTACTGGCTGTTGCGGTCCGGGGCTGCGCGCTATGACATTGCAGCAGCTTCTGGTCCGCTACACGGCCTTTGCGGTTGTTGCCACCGCGGTCAATCTCGCCACCCAGCGCGCGGTCCTGCAATTGGGTGAAAGTGCTGCGCATTTCACCGCTGCCATGGCAGCGGGCACCCTGGCCGGGCTGGTTGTTAAATACTTGCTGGATAAGCGCTGGATCTTCTTTGATCAGCATAGCGGTCTCAAGCATCAGGGGCGTACCTTTTCGCTGTATGCCTTGATGGGTGTCGCAACCACAGCGGTGTTCTGGATTACGGAAACGCTGTTTTGGATAACTTGGGGAACTGATGGTGCGCGCGAGGCCGGAGCTGTCCTCGGGCTGGTGATCGGCTATACTGTGAAATACCAGCTGGACCGGCATTTTGTGTTCACTCAGGGCGCAAAGGAGACGGAATGACAATGCTGTCAGGCTGGGGGAACTACCCGGTGGCACGGGCACAGCTTATGGCCCCCCGGAATGAGGCTGAACTGCAAACCATGATCGCCGGTCACCCCTCGGTCATTGCCCGCGGCAATGGCCGTGCATATGGCGACAGCGCTATCGGCCTGCCGGCGACATTACACATGCGGCATTTCAACAGGATGATCTCGTTTGACGCCGGAACCGGGCAATTGGTGGCGGAAAGCGGGGTGTTGCTGGGCGATATCATCTCGGCCTTCCTGCCGCGCGGGTGGTTTCCAGCAGTGGTGCCCGGCACCAAGTTTGTGACCCTTGGCGGAGCGATCGCAGCGGATGTGCATGGTAAGAACCACCATAAGGAGGGCAGTTTCCGCAATTGCCTGGACTGGGTGGATGTCATGGGGCCGGACGGCACGCTGCGCCGTTGTTCGGCGCAGGAGAACAGCGAATTGTTCGGCTGGACTGCCGGTGGCATGGGGCTCACCGGGATCATTGTCAGGGCCGCGATCAGGCTGCGGGCGGTGCCGTCGGCCTGGATCCGGCAGCAGACACAGCCGGCCGCAAACCTGGATGCCGCAATCGAAATCTTCGAGCGGTCGGCCAGCGCAACCTATTCGGTGGCGTGGATCGATTGCCTGTCGGAAGGCCGCTCGCTGGGCCGCTCGCTTGTTATGCTGGGTGAACATGCGGAGTTGCAGGACCTGAGCGCGCAACAGGCGGCCGCCCCCTATGCCATCGCCAGTGCAAAGACCCGGCAGGTGCCGCCGGTGTTCCCCTCTTTTTCGCTGAACCGCTTCAGTGTCCGGGCCTTCAATTCGGCCTACTACTGGGCGGGCGCCCGCAAGGCCGGGATGCTGATTACCGACTGGAACCGCTACTTTTTCCCGCTTGATGCATTGCTTGGCTGGAACCGGATTTACGGGCGCAAGGGGTTTGCCCAGTTTCAATGTGTACTGCCGCTCGACAGCACCCGGTCCGGCCTGCGCAGACTGCTGCAGGCGATCTCGGCTGCCGGGCAGGGGTCTTTCCTGGCGGTGCTCAAGCGGCTGGGACCGCAGGACAGCCCGTTCTCCTTTCCCATGGAAGGCTACACGCTGGCGCTGGATTTCCCGGTCAATCCGCGCAGCCTGGCGCTGATGGAGGAACTGGACCGGATCACCATTGCCCATGGCGGCCGGTTCTACCTGGCCAAGGACAGCCGGATGCACGCGGACACTTTGCGCGCGGCGGATCCCAGGGCTGCGGGCTTCACCGGAATGCGGCAATCCTCCGGGCTGCACCCGTCGTTTCAGTCCGCACAATCGCAAAGGCTTTCGCTATGACAAAATCTCCTGTTCTGATCCTTGGCGCCCGTTCGGACATCGGCTTGGCCGTGGCCCATGCCTTTGCCGCACAAGGGCATCCAGTACAGCTTGCCGCCCGCCGGGCGGACACGCTCGGGGCTGAAAAAACGGATCTTGAACTGCGCCATGGCGTGCCGGTGAGTCTGCATGAATTCGATGCGCTGGCGCTGGAAGATCACGAGGGTTTTGCCGATGCACTGCCTGAGCTGCCGGGCATAGCGGTTTGCGCCATCGGCTACATGGGCGATCAGGCGGAATGCGAACAGACGCCCCAGCAAGCAGCCCAGGTGCTGCGCAGTAACTTTGAGGGCCCGGCGAGCATTCTGGCGGCTCTTGCCAACCGGTTCGAGCAGCGCGGCACCGGCACGCTGGTGGGCATCAGTTCAGTCGCCGGTGAGCGCGGCAGAGCGTCCAATTACGTCTATGGGTCGGCCAAGGCCGGCTTTACCGCATTCCTATCCGGGCTTCGCAACCGGCTGGCCCGCAAAGGTGTTCATGTTGTCACCGTGCTGCCCGGGTTTGTCGCCACGCAAATGACCGAGGGCATGGACTTGCCGGCCAAGTTGACTGCGCAACCTGAAGAGGTGGCAAAAGCAATCACCGCCGCCGCATCCAAAGGCCGGAATGTTGTGTATGTGCGGCCTGTGTGGCAGCTGATCATGCTGATTATCCGTAACATTCCCGAAGCGGTCTTTAAGAAGACAAGTATCTGAGCACGGGCGGTCCTATCTTTGGATAGACTTGCCATTTAAATTGCCGGCTTGCAGTCCTTGGTTGTATAGAATTGAACACTTTTCCTTAACACTCTCGAAAGGGCTGGCCGGATAGCGTCACAGCCGGGTAGCTTCAGAGTGGGATTATGAACAGCAAAAAGAGCATTACCGGCACCAGCAGGGGTGACCGGATGCTGGCGGACGACGAGCGTTGCGTTATTATGGCAGGCGCCGGCGGCAACAAGATCCTTGCCGGAGATGGCAACAACAAGATCGAAGCGGCTGATGGCAACGATCAAATTCTCGTTGGAGATGGCGCCAACGAGTTCACGCAGGCGGCGGCAAGAACAAGATCAATGCCGGCGACGGCGGCAACCGGATCAGTACAGGCAGCGGCAATGATGCCGTGATTGTCGGGGCTGGCAGTAATGTGATCAATGCCGGCAGCGGCAACAACAAAATTACTGCAAGCGATCTGTGGGACAGCGTTAACACGATCACGGCTGGCAGCGGCCACGACAAGATTATTGTTGAGGAGGGGACCAGCCGTATTTCCGCCGGGGATGGAAAGAACAGTATCACGGCCGGTGATGGCAGCAACACTATTGATGCAGGCGCCGGCAACAACTCCGTCACCACGGGCGACGGGGATAACCAGATTGCCACAGGAGCCGGCAAAGACAGGATCCAAACCGGCGAAGGTAACAACAGTATCACCGTTGCCGGGGGCGCGAACAAAATCACGGCCGGCGATGGCAATAACGTTTTCCAGCTGCTGGACGGCCGCGCACAGATCAAGGCCGGCAGCGGCGATAACGAGATCACTACCGCTGGATTGAACGATGTTATCCAGGCTGGCGACGGCAACAACCGTATTCATGCAGGGGCCGGGAACAACCGCGTCAAACTGGGCGATGGCAGCAACACAGTCGAAACCGGTACCGGAAAGGACAATCTCAGGGCCGGTGACGGCGATAACATGATTGTCGCAGGCGGCGGTGACAATGCGGTCAAAGCGGGTCACGGCAACAACGCAGTTCAGACTGGTGCCGGCAAGGATGCAATCCAGTTTGGAGACGGCAACAACACGATCACGTCACTTGGCGGCAACACAAGATCAAGGTTGGACACGGGCAAAATGCAATTGAAACCGGGGACGGCGCCGACAGCATCAAAACCGGGAACGGCGGCAATGATATTTCTTCCGGCGGTGGCAATGACCGCATCCAGACCGGCAACGGGGATGACCGGATCAGCAGCGGCGCGGGTGATGACTATGTCAACGCCGGGCGTGGCTATGACACCGTGGTGCTGAGTGGAAGCTTTCAGGACTACGACCTTGATCTGAGCCGCTACAACGGCGGCCGCGGCAAGGCGTATATCACATCGCGCGCGGGCAGCGAGGGGGGCAGGGGACTGACACGCTTCTCGGGGTCGAGGCGCTTCTGTTTGAAGAAGACGGGCTTCTCCTTGATCTGAATGCGCCAGTCGGATTGCAGCTGCAGGATGATCAGATCACGGCAGAAGGCGAAGGCCCGCTTGCAATATCGCTGGAAACACTGCTGGAGAACGACGCAGAAACGCTCGCCGGTACCTCCCGCGTTCGCGTCGATGACGTGAGCGCCGGCGGTCTTCGGGTGGACTTCGACGGCGGTATCGTCACCTACAACGCCGATGACCTGCTGCAAGGCCTGAAAGAGGGGGATGTCTTTGAGGACAGCTTCACTTACTACGTAACAGATGCCTTTGGGAACCGTTCTCAGGCCACGGTAAATGTGACCCTCACTGGTGAAAATGATGTGCCTGTCGCAGATGACGACGACCTGAACGGCGGTCTGAGGCCTTTCGGCGGCTATACTCCTTCGCCTGAATGGACTGTCCAAGGGGTGGGGGCCATTCTTCCTGGGGGGACAACCGTGGCCGGGATGAAGGATGGGGGCTTTGTTGTTGTCTGGCAGGCGCATGAGGTCACAGGAACCGATGAAAGATCAGACATTTGGGCCAAAATCTATGATGCCGACGGCAGTGTAATTGCTGAAACGTTCCTCGTGAACAGTTTCACTGAGGGTTATCAGGTTGATCCGGAAGTCACAGTTCTCAGCGATGGTAATATTGTGATCGGGTGGGGCAGCAACTATGACACTGATGATGCCAAAAATGAGTTTTCGGTCCGTATTTTTGACAAAGAAGGCAATGCAGTAAGTCAGGAATTGGCGGTCAATGAAGCTTCTGATGAAACTGTCAAAGACGCAGAGATAACCGCACTGAAAGGTGGCGGCTTCGTCGCAGTTTGGACGACTTCTGCTCAGGAGACCGATTTTCGCATAGCTTTGTTTGACAACAACGGCAGAAAAATCGGGGACGAGGTTGTTTACAATCTGCCTGATATTGGCGCCCCTATCGTTCCTTCGGTGATCGCTCTTGAAAGCGGCGGGTATGCAGTTGCTTGGTCTCAGCCTGACTATGAGCCTTATTACCGTTCCGGAGGTTCAAAGACGATCAAGGTTCAATTGTTCGATGAAACCGGCAACACCGCTGCTGCTGAATTTGATGTCACCAAGCCCGCAGGCCAGCTGGACAGTTTCCCGGACATAACGGAAGGGCCGGACGGGCAGTTGCTTGTTGTTTGGAAGTTCTATGACCCGGATGTTTCCGGCAGTACTGCCTATTTTGCAAAAATCATCGACCACGAGGGAAAGGTACTGGTCGATGAATTTCAGGTCCATCAAGATGCGGCCGGCGGGTCCGGCGACAGCCCTCCAAAAGTTGCGTGGCTTGATGATAGCAATTTCGTTATTGTCTGGGGCGCACCGGGAGACAGCGATCCGGCAGAGGCTGCATGGGCCAGGCATCCAGGTGTTTGGGCGCGGGTTTTCAGTTCAGAAGGCGAGCCGCAAGGTGATGAATTCGTGGTCAACCAGCAAACCATGGATACACAAAGCTATTACGAAATCGAGGCGCTTGAGGGCGGACGGTTCATCATCACCTGGGGGGATCACCATAGTGGTGACTCGTTAAAGTACACTGTATTCGAAGGCGATGGCTCCCCCGTTGAACTGCCTTATGGTTTTGAAGATGAAGTTGCTGAAATTGCAGTGCTTGATCTGCTGGCCAATGACAGCGATCCGGATGCAGATGCTCTGACGTTTGCTCTTGCTGCCAGTACCAGTGAATACGGTGCTTTGGTGTCCTATGATGCGGAAACGGATACCCTGTTTTACGATCCGACCGCTGCCGGCGGCATCCAGTCGCTCTCTGACGGTGAAGTGCTGGAAGACAGCTTTACCTACACGATTTTCGATGGGCAGGGCGGCACCTCCGAGGCGACGGTGACCATTCTGGTCGGCGGCCTGGATGAGCCGGACGCCGGGGCGGTCCCCTTGTTTGCACAGGAAGAATACGGCGTGCTGCTGTAATTGGGGCCTTGGCTGTGCGGGCGTCTCCCCGTGCGGCCAATGGCCTTAGGGTAATGAACTTCAGTGCGATAAGTTTTAAGCTTGAAATAAATACGGTGGCAACGGTATGGTCGCTGGCAGGCCGCATCAGCAAAGGAGCCCCGTCATGCCAGCCATCAGCGTGCATCCCGAAGGGTGGAAGCCCGCCAAAGGTTATGCCAACGGCATGGTGGCCGAGGGCAAGCTGCTGTTTGTCGGCGGCCAGATCGGCTGGACCGCGGATCAGGTGTTTGAGGCACAGGGTTTCATCGGCCAGATGAGCCAGGCACTGCAGAATATTCTGGAAGTGGTCGAAGCCGCAGGCGGGTCTGCGCAGGATATCACCCGGCTCACTTGGTTTGTGACCGACAAGGCCGAATATCTCGCCCATCAGGCAGAAGTCGGAAAAGCCTACCGTGCGGTGATGGGTTATCACTTTCCGGCGATGACTATGGTGGTCGTTTCGGCTTTGGTCGAGGATGAGGCAAAGGTGGAAATCGAAGCCACGGCCGTACTGTCCGCTTGACGCGATGCGTCACACGGTTTCGTGAGCGCTCTTTCCATGGGCCGTGCCGGACGCCACATTCCAAGGCGCAGAGCCAGGGGAGAGCGACATGCGGATCAACGCCGTTTTCACCAAACGGGCAGCGGTGCATTTCGATGAAACACCTTGGGTGGCAAGCCCGGCGCCTGGGGTAGAGCGCAAGATGCTGGACCGCGTTGGCGAGGAAGTGGCCCGCGCCACCACCATAGTCCGGTTTGCACCGGGTTCTGCCTTTGCACCGCATGTGCATGACGGCGGCGAGGAATTTTTGGTACTGGACGGTGTGTTCCAGGACGAACACGGGGATTTCCCCGAAGGCTCCTACATCCGGAACCCGCCGACCACCAGCCACACGCCTGCTGCGGCCGAAGGGGCAGTGATCCTGGTGAAGCTGCACCAGTTCGATCCAGCCGACCGGACCGAAGTGAAAACCCGCATCTCCGGCACTGCAGCGCAGCAAGAGCTGTTTCAGGACAGTGTTGAAACGGTGACCCTGCAAATCTGGGCGCCGGGGCAGGCGATTAACCTGGATGCCCCTGGCGGCGTAGAGGTGTTTGTGGTGCATGGCAGCTTTAGCGAAAACGATGAAGCGTTCACGCGCTGGGACTGGCTTCGGCTGCCGCCGGGCAGCCGCTTAGTGGCCACGGCTGGCGCTGAAGGTGCACATGTCTGGGTGAAAACCGGCCATCTTGCGCAAATGACAGCCTAGGCCGGCAACGCGTTTTTGCCCTGAAATCAAATCTTTGAATGCCGTTCCTGCTGGGGCGGCATTTTTTTTCGCCAAGTAAAAATTTTACCAGTTGATAAAAAATCAGACTGTGGCAGTCTAATAGGCAAGAAGAATGTAATAATCAGGGAGACACCCAATGGCGACCAGCCATCAGGCATCCGGCATTCAGGCAGCGCGTTTGGACGCTGCTGGAATTGCTGAGAATTTCTCGGACCTGCACCCAGCCTATGACGCGCATGAGGCAGCAGTGGCGGCGGATCGCTGCTATTTCTGCTATGACGCGCCTTGCATGACGGCCTGTCCGACCAGTATCGACATTCCACAGTTCATCCGGGAAATCCAGGCGGGCCATGCCGAAAGCGCGGCCAAGACTATTCTGGACCAGAACATCCTTGGCGGCATGTGCGCCCGGGTCTGCCCGACCGAGACGCTTTGCGAAGAAGTCTGCGTGCGTGAAACCGCCGAAGGCAAGCCGGTTGAGATCGGCCGCCTGCAGCGCTTTGCCACCGACACGCTGATGGAGAAGGGCGTGCATCCTTTCACCCGCGCCGAAGCAACCGGCAAAAAGATCGCTGTTGTCGGGGCAGGTCCGGCGGGTCTTTCTGCGGCGCACCGGCTGGCGATGCTTGGCCATGACGTGGTGGTTTATGATGCCAAATCCAAGGCCGGCGGCCTCAATGAATTTGGCATTGCGGCCTATAAATCCACCAACGGCTTTGCTGCGCGCGAGGTAGACTGGCTGCTGCAAATCGGCGGCATTACAATGGATTACGGCAAGAAGCTGGGCGCGGACCTGTCGCTGGACGGGCTGGCGTCCGGCTATGACGCGGTGTTTCTTTCAATCGGTCTGGCCGGGGTCAATGCCCTGCGTGCGCCTGGTGAGGATAAGGACGGCGTGCGCGACGCTGTGGAATTCATTGCTGAGCTGCGCCAGGCGGAGGACCTGACCGCGCTGCCCGTGGGCCGCAATGTGGTGGTGATCGGCGGCGGAATGACCGCAGTGGACGCTGCTGTGCAGTCAAAACTGCTGGGCGCTGAAAACGTCACCATAGCCTACCGCCGCGGGCGTGAGGACATGGGCGCCAGCCGGTTCGAGCAGGATTTGGCCGCCTCCAAGGGGGTGAAACTGATGTTCAATGTCATGCCCAAGGCGGTTCTTGGCAACGGTGCTGCTGCTGAGATCGAACTGGAGTATACTGCGGTTGCGGACGGCAAGGTTTCCGGCACCGGCGAGACCGTGCGTCTGGTTGCAGATCAGGTGTTCAAGGCCATTGGCCAGACACTGGAAGGCCAGCCTGACGCGCTGGAGCTTGAGGGCCGCAAAATCAAGGTCTCAGAGACCGGACGGACTTCTATGGCCGGGGTCTGGGCCGGGGGCGACTGCGCCTCGGGTGGCGAGGACCTCACCGTGACTGCCGTGGCCGAGGGTCGCGACGCTGCAATGGATATTCACTCCAGCCTGATGGGCTGAGCCAGCGCGGCGCAAGTTGATTGCGCCAAGCTAGCCTGAAGAGGAGAGATCAAATGGCTGATCTGACAACAGAATTTCTGGGGATCAAATCCCCGAACCCGTTCTGGCTGGCCTCGGCGCCGCCAACCGACAAAGAATACAACGTCCGCCGCGCTTTTGAGGCCGGCTGGGGCGGTGTGGTCTGGAAGACGCTGGGTGCCGAAGGCCCGCCGGTGGTCAATGTGAACGGCCCGCGTTACGGCGCGATCTGGGGTGCCGACCGGCGGCTGCTGGGGCTGAACAACATTGAGCTGATCACAGACCGCCCCCTGCAGACCAATCTGGAGGAAATCACCCGGGTCAAGAAAGACTATCCGGACCGCGCCATCATCGTCTCGATCATGGTGCCGTGCGAAGAACAGGCCTGGAAAGACATCCTGCCGCAGGTCGAGGCCACCGGCGCGGACGGGATTGAGCTGAACTTCGGCTGCCCGCATGGCATGGCCGAGCGTGGCATGGGCTCTGCTGTGGGGCAGGTGCCGGAATACATCCAGATGGTCACCGAGTGGTGCAAGAAATACTACTCCAAACCGGTGATTGTGAAGCTGACGCCGAATATCGCAGACATCCGCCAGCCGGCGCGGGCGGCACATGCGGGCAAGGCCGATGCGGTCAGCCTGATCAACACCATCAATTCGATCACTTCGGTGGATCTCGACAGCATGGCGCCGGAGCCGACGATTGGCGGCAAGGGCACCCATGGCGGCTATTGCGGCCCGGCGGTGAAACCGATTGCGCTGAATATGGTGGCAGAGATTGCCCGCGATGCGCAAACCCGCAACCTGCCGATTTCGGCGATTGGCGGCGTTACCACTTGGCGCGATGCGGCTGAGTTCATGGCGATGGGGGCCGGCAACGTGCAGGTTTGCACTGCGGCGATGACCTATGGCTTCAATGTGGTCAAGGAAATGATCTCGGGCCTGTCCACCTGGATGGATGAAAAGGGCTACACCTCTACCCAGGACTTCATCGGCATGGCGGTTCCGAATGTGACCGACTGGCAGTATCTGGACCTGAATTTCGTGGCCAAGGCCAAGATCAATCAGGACGATTGCATCAGTTGCGGCCGCTGTTTTGCAGCCTGCGAGGACACTTCGCATCAGGCGATTGCGATGAGCGAGGACCGGGTGTTCACAGTTAAGGACGACGAATGCGTCGCCTGCAATCTTTGTGTGAATGTCTGCCCGGTCGAGGGCTGTATCACCATGGAAGAAGTGGCCGCGGGCCGGATTGACGAGCGCACCGGCGAGGTTGTCTCGGACGATTACGCCAATTGGACAACACATCCGAACAACCCGGCAGCCACGGCTGCGGAGTAATCCGCCGCCTGAGCTGGCTCCGGGTGTTCTCCCGCCCGTCGTCGGCCTCCTGCCGGAGGCGCTCCTCCCGTTGGGCCCGGCACCGCGCAAGGCGCGGTGCCGGGCCCAACGCCGTTCAGTAAACATCAGCAAGGCTGATGGTTTCTGCGGAGGCGGGAGCGCTTTGTCACGTTTGGCAGTCAAGGGTCAGCTTTGCGGTGTAAGCATCCGCCGGTACAAGGTTTCCAGGTATTGCGGCGCTGCATCGAACGGGTCCTCGTCCCCCATCAATGTGCGCACCTGGGCATCGAAATCCGCGTAATGCTGGGTCAGCGACCAGATCGAAAACAGCAAATGTTTGGGATGCGCGCGATTGATCCGGCCGCCATCCATCCAGCCTTGCAAAAGCTGTGCCTTTTCCTCCACCAGCCCGTTCAGGTCGCTGGCGATCACATCTTGCAGCCGGGGCGCACCCTGTACAATCTCATTGGCATACAGTCGGCTTTCGCGCGGAAAATCCCGGCTCATTTGCAGTTTGCGCTGCACATAGGCGAGGATTTCGTCCAATGGTTCGCCTTCCGGATCCAATGCCCGCAATGGGTCGAGCCAGGTATCCAGCAAGCCTGACATCAGTTCGTTGAAGATCGCTTCCTTGGAGGGGAAGTAGTAAAGCAGGTTCGGCTTTGACAGGCCGGCGGCCTTAGCGATCTGGTCCACTGTGGAGCCGCGGAATCCGTGGCTGGAAAACACGTCCAGCGCAGCCTCCAGGATGGCGGCGCGATTCTTTTTCTGAATTCGGGTTGGCGCGCGGTCTGCAGGCATGTCTGTCCCTGTCTGTTTCTGCCGCCTTCTGCCAGCTGAAGCGCGGAATTTCACCTGTTTCCGGCAAAAGAGCCGATTTTTTCAAGGGCTGTGCGGCAATTTCTTGACTGATAGTGAACCCGTGATAGCGTGAGTTTGACCAGTTGGTCAAATCATTGCCCGGACTCGAGAGAACCGGCGCTCTGACCTGGCCAGCACTCAAAGCCACCTAACGGCGCAAAGCCGATTGAAGCCTGCAAAGACGGGCGCACAGGGAAGGAAGCTGAGATGACGTCGCTTGGACAGAATCTGAAGATCAATGGCGACCGTTTGTGGGACAGCCTGATGGAGATGGCCGAAATCGGCCCGGGCGTCGCGGGCGGCAACAACCGTCAGACGCTGACGGACGAAGATGGCGAGGGCCGCGCGCTGTTTCAGAAATGGTGCGAAGATGCCGGCTGCACCATGGGGCTGGATCAGATGGGCAATATGTTTGCCCGCAGGGAAGGCACCGATCCGGACGCGCTTCCAGTCTATGTGGGCTCGCACCTGGACACCCAGCCGACCGGCGGCAGATATGACGGGGTGCTGGGGGTGCTGGCAGGGCTGGAGCTGATCCGTTCGCTCAACGACATGAACATCAAGACCAAGCATCCGATCGTGGCCACCAATTTCACCAATGAGGAGGGCACGCGCTATGCGCCTGCAATGCTGTCTTCGGGTGTCTTTGCGGGCATCCATACCCAGGACTGGGCTTACGGCCGTGAAGATGCCGAGGGCAAGAAATTCGGGGATGAGCTGAAACGCATCGGCTGGCGCGGCGAGGAAGAAACCGGCGCCCGCAAGATGCACGCCTTCTTTGAGCTGCACATCGAACAGGGGCCGATCCTGGAGGCCGAGGGTAAGGACATCGGTGTGGTGACCCATGGCCAGGGCCTTAGCTGGACCCAGGTGACGGTGACTGGCAAGGATGCGCATACCGGCTCCACCCCGATGCCGATGCGCCGCAACGCGGGGCTGGCAATGGCGCGGATCCTGGAAACCGTGGACGAAATTGCCTGGGGCCACGCGCCGCATGCTGTCGGGGCAGCGGGTCATATCGATGTTTATCCGAACTCGCGCAATGTGATCCCCGGCAAGGTGGTGTTTACCGTCGATTTCCGCAGCCCGGAACTGGACGTGATCACCGATATGGAAAATCAGCTGCACGAAAAGGGCGCCCAGATTGCCGAAGCGATGGGCGTGGAGGTCGAGTTTGAGAAGGTAGGCGGCTTTGATCCCGTTACCTTTGACGAGGGCTGCGTCACTGCTGTGCGCAGTGCGGCAGAGCGGCTGGGCTATTCACATCAGGATCTGATTTCCGGCGCGGGCCATGATGCCTGCTGGATCAACCGGGTTGCACCGACCGCGATGGTGATGTGCCCCTGCGTTGATGGTCTGAGCCACAACGAGGCCGAGGAGATCAGCAAGGACTGGGCGGAGGCCGGCGGCAATGTGCTGTTCCATGCGGTGGTCGAGACGGCGGGGATCGTGGAGTAGGGGGCGCTGCCCCCGCGGCCCGTTGGGCCGCTTCCCCCGGAGTATTTCCGGAAAAGATGAAAAGAGCTGCGCCAGACAGCGGAAGAAATAACGGGAGGCGTGAATAAACGCCCCGATTCAGGGAGTTATAGCCATGAGTAAAGTCATCAAGAACGGCACTATCGTGACCGCCGATCTGACCTATAAGGCGGATGTTCTGGTTGAAAACGGGGTGATCACGCAGATCGGCCCGAACCTGAAAGGCGACGAGAAGCTGGATGCCACCGGCTGTTTTGTGATGCCGGGCGGGATTGATCCGCATACCCACCTGGAGATGCCTTTCATGGGCACCTACAGCACGGATGATTTTGAAAGCGGCACCCGTGCCGGGCTGGCGGGCGGCACCACTATGGTGGTGGATTTTGCGCTGCCCAATCCAGGCGAGAGCCTGCTGGATGCGCTGAAGCGCTGGGACAACAAATCGACCCGCGCCAATTGCGATTACTCATTCCACATGGCGGTGACCTGGTGGGGCGAGCAGGTCTTTGACGACATCAAGACGGTGATCCAGGAGCGCGGCATCAACACCTTTAAGCACTTCATGGCCTATAAGGGCGCGCTGATGGTGAATGATGACGAGCTGTATTCTTCGTTCCAGCGGCTGGCAGAGCTGGGCGGCATTGCTATGGTGCATGCCGAAAACGGCGATGTGGTGGCAGAACTGTCGGCCAAACTGCTGGCAGAAGGCAATACTGGCCCCGAGGCACACGCCTATTCCCGGCCGCCGCAGGTTGAGGGTGAGGCCACCAACCGGGCGATTATGATTGCCGATATGGCAGGCGTGCCGCTCTATGTGGTGCATACTTCTTGCGAGGACAGCCACGAGGCCATCCGCCGCGCCCGGATGCAGGGCAAACGGGTTTGGGGCGAGCCGCTGATCCAGCATCTGACGCTGGATGAAAGCGAGTATTTCAACAAGGATTGGGACCACGCTGCCCGCCGGGTGATGTCGCCGCCGTTCCGCAACAAGCAGCATCAGGACAGCCTGTGGGCCGGCCTGCAGTCGGGTTCTCTGTCAGTTGTGGCCACCGATCACTGCGCCTTTACTACTGAGCAAAAGCGGACAGGTATGGGCGATTTCACCAAGATCCCGAACGGCACCGGCGGGCTGGAGGACCGGATGCCGATGCTGTGGACCCATGGCGTTGAAACCGGGCGGATTACTCCGAATGAATTTGTCGCTGTAACGTCTACAAACATCGCCAAGATATTGAATTGCTATCCGAAAAAGGGTGCGGTTCTGGTTGGTGCCGATGCGGACCTGGTGGTCTGGGATCCGAAGAAGACCAAGACGATCACGGCCGGTACTCAGCAGTCCTCGATTGATTACAACGTGTTTGAAGGACATGAGGTGAAGGGCCTGCCGCGCTTTACCCTGACCCGCGGCCATGTGGCGGTGCATGACGGCGAGATCAAGTGCCAGGAGGGCCACGGCAAGTTCGTCTCGCGGGAGGCGAACACAACGGTCAACAAGGCGCTTAGCACGTGGAAAGAGCTAACAGCGCCGCGCCCGGTGGAACGCACCGGAATCCCGGCAACAGGTGTTTAAATCCAGGAGCGGGCTGCCGGTATCGGCGGCCCGTTTTCCTGTGTGAAATCAAGGCGAAGATATGAATATGGAACCGACCACCCAGGCAATCTTACCCGAGGCCGCCGCTTCCGATCCAGCCCCCGCAGACTGTGTGATCAAGGCCCGGAACCTGGATCTGACGTTTGAGACAAACGACGGTCCAGTGCATGCACTGAAGGACATCAGCCTGGAGATCAACAGGGGCGATTTTGTCTCCTTTATCGGGCCGTCAGGCTGCGGCAAGACGACGTTCTTGCGCTGTATCGCGGCACTGGAGACACCCACCGGCGGCAGCCTGAGCGTTAATGGCATGACACCGGACGAGGCGCGCCGCAACCGCGCCTATGGCTATGTGTTTCAAGCGGCGGGGCTTTACCCGTGGCGGACCATTGCCAAGAACATCAAGCTGCCGCTGGAGATCATGGGGTATTCCAGGGCGGAGCAGGAAAAACGCGTTAATCAGGTGCTGGAACTTGTTGAATTAACAGGGTTTGGCGGTAAGTTTCCCTGGCAGTTGTCGGGCGGGATGCAACAGCGGGCCAGCATAGCGCGGGCGCTGGCGTTCGATGCTGATATCCTCTTGATGGATGAACCGTTCGGGGCGCTGGACGAGATCGTGCGTGACCATCTGAATGAGCAGCTGCTGAAGCTTTGGGCGCGGACCAACAAGACCATCGGTTTTGTCACCCATTCCATCCCTGAAGCGGTGTATCTGTCGACCAAGATCGTGGTGATGTCGCCGCGGCCGGGCCGTATCCATGATGTGATAGATAGCACCCTGCCGAAAGACCGTCCTCTGGATATCCGGGACAGCCCGGAGTTCATCGAAATTGCGCATCGGGTGCGCGAAGGTCTGCGGGCGGGTCATGGCGATGACTGATATCAACCAGCCAAATACGGCGGCACCGGACATGCAGCCCCTGAACACTGCTTGTACACAGGCGGGGGCATCATTTGCGGCATCGGAAAATTCCAATTATCCGGTCAATTTTCTGCGCAGAAAATTGGCGCGGGGCGGGGGCGGGTCATGAAGAGCTTTGTTGCAGTCTTTACTGTGCTCGCTGCCATCATCGCACTCTGGTACGCCGCTTGCGTCCCGATGAACATCAAGGGTGTGCTTGATCAGGCAGAGCGGACAGGGGCAGAGGTCACACCGGCTACTGCCAAAGAGCGCCGGTACATGAGCGAAATCGGGCTGGTGGCGAAAAACACATTTGCTATTGGCGAAACCTGGGTGCAGCAGCGTCCGCGCTTGCCGGCCCCGCATCAGGTGGCGGTCGAGCTGTGGCAGACCACAGTGGAAAAGAAGATCACCTCGAAACGCAGCCTGATCTATCATGCGCAGGTGACGCTGAGCGCCACGCTCTTAGGCTTTGCCATCGGCACCGGGCTGGGCATTCTGCTGGCGGTGGGGATTGTGCATTCCCGTGTTATGGATATGTCGGTGATGCCCTGGGCGATTGTCAGCCAGACCATCCCGATCATCGCGCTGGCACCGATGATCATTGTGGTGCTGTATTCCATCGGAGTGCAGGGGATTATCCCAAAGGCGGTGATCTCGGCCTATCTGAGTTTCTTCCCGGTGGTTGTTGGCATGGTGAAGGGCCTTCGGGCGCCGGATACGATGCAGCTGGACCTTTTGAAAACCTATAACGCCAATACAAATCAGGGGTTCTGGAAGCTGCGGCTGCCGTCCTCGATGCCGTATCTGTTTGCCTCGCTGAAGATCGGCATTGCCGCCTCGCTGGTGGGGGCCATCGTGGGAGAGCTGCCGACCGGCGCGGTTGCGGGGCTTGGCGCGCGGCTGCTGGCCGGCAGCTACTACGGGCAGACCGTGCAGATCTGGTCGGCGCTGTTTGCGGCGGCGATCCTGGCCGCGGCGCTGGTGGCATTGCTCGGGCTGATCGAGCGGCTGGTTCTGAAACGCATGGGGGTAAGCGCATGATCAAGCGATGGACAGAGGGCTCAGCCCTTGCCGCTGCACGGCTCACCCGGGACGTTTCTGGCCAGAAGAACAAGGGGGTGCTGTCATGGTGATGGTTGTTCTAGCCGTGCTAGTCTGGTGTTTGGGGTGGTGGCTGAACAGCCGTCTGGCAAACAGTCCAGCCGCGAAAACCCGCGCAGTGCAGCTGTTGGTGCCCGCGATCTTCGGCACCACTGTTCTGGTGGTCTGGGAGTTGCTGGTGCGCGGGATGGACGTGTCTTTGGTGATCCTGCCGGCTCCCTCCGTAATCGCGGTGCGCTTTGTCTCCAGCATCCCAATTCTGTGGGCGGATTTTGCCCAGACCATCCTGAAGGGCGCGCTTGGCGGCTATGTGATCGGCTGCGGCGCGGCGTTTCTGACTGCGATCCTGGTGGACCGCAGCGACTTTTTGCGCCGGGGTCTGCTGCCGGTGGGGAACTTCATTGCAGCGCTGCCGATTGTCGGCACCGCACCGATCCTGGTGATGTGGTTCGGCTTTGACTGGCACTCCAAGGCTGCTGTAGTGGTGGTCATGGTATTCTTTCCAATGCTGGTGAATACGGTGGCGGGCCTGCGCGAGACCTCAGCGATGCAGCGCGACTTGATGCAGACCTATGCGGCGAGTTACTGGCAGGCGTTTTTCAAGCTGCGCCTGCCGGCGGCGCTGCCCTTTGTGTTCAACGGGCTGAAAATCTCGACCACGCTGGCGCTGATCGGCGCGATTGTGGCGGAGTTCTTTGGCTCGCCTACTGTCGGCATGGGCTTTCGCATCTCTACCAGTGTCGGCCAGCTGGCGCTGGACATGGTCTGGGCCGAGATTGTGGTGGCTGCACTGGCAGGCTCGGCCTTTTACGGTCTGATGGCGCTGATTGAGAAAACACTGACTTTTTGGCACCCGTCGCAGAGGGGCTGAAGATTGGGCCGCCCCGCCAGATGCGGGGCGGTTTTGCGGAAAACTTGCGCGGGGTGCCGTCAACGGCCGGCCTTATAAAGAAAAAACTTTGAACGAATGGTCAAACCCGGGCAAGCTTCAAGTCATAATCAATAGGGAGAACGAGACATGAAACATCTGATGACGGCGGCAGCGCTGGCACTGGGCGCTGCGGGGGCGGCGCAGGCGGCGGATGATGTGACGCTGCAGCTGAAATGGGTAACCCAGGCACAGTTCGCGGGCTATTACGTGGCGCTGGACAAGGGGTTCTATGAGGAAGAGGACCTGAATGTCACCATCCTGCCCGGCGGGCCGGATATTGCCCCGACCCAGGTGATTGCCGGCGGCGGTGCGGATGTGACGGTGGAATGGATGCCCGCGGCGCTGGCAGCACGGGAAAAAGGCCTGCCGCTGGTTAATATTGCGCAGCCCTTCAAATCCTCGGGCATGATGCTGACCTGCTGGAAGGACACCGGCATTGCCGCGCCTGCCGATCTGGCCAACCGCACCCTGGGTGTGTGGTTCTTTGGCAATGAGTTCCCCTTCATGAGCTGGATGAGCCAGTTGGGCATTTCCACCGAGGGTAAGGGCGAGGCTGGTGTTGAAGTTCTGAAGCAGGGCTTCAACGTTGATCCGCTGCTGCAGCGCCAGGCTGATTGCATCTCGACTATGACCTATAATGAATACTGGCAGGTCATTGATGCCGGGGTCGGCGCCGATGAGCTGATCACGTTTAAATACGAAGATCAGGGCGTGGCGACGCTGGAAGACGGCCTGTACGTGCTGGAAGAAAACCTCAGCGATGCGGAGTTCACCGGCAAGATGGAGCGCTTTGTGCGTGCTTCAATGAAGGGCTGGAAATACGCTGAGGAGCATCCGGATGAGGCGGCAGGGATCGTTCTCGACAATGATGCCTCCGGTGCGCAGACCGAAACCCACCAGAAGCGGATGATGGGTGAAATTGCCAAGCTGACCGCTGGCAGCAACGGCGCGCTGGATCCGGCGGATTATGAGCGGACAGTGTCAACGCTGATGGGCGGCGGTTCGGATCCGGTAATCACCAAGACCCCGGAAGGCGCCTGGTCCCATGCCATCACCGATGCGGCGCTGAAATAGGCAGCGCTTAGGCATTGAAGATCCGCCGGGTCCTGGACACCGGCGGGTCTTCCGCTTGATTTCCGCGCAATATTGTTAAAATTTCAACAATTCGGTGGTAATTTAAAATTACTCCCTTGAGGTGTTTGATATTGTGATAGTCTCTCCTTATGGGAGAGATACGTGTTCATATCCCTGATCGGCAAAAGCAATCCGGTTACCCGCCGCAATACTTGTGTCTTTGCCCTCAGCCAGACGACACTGCCTGCCACGCTCGGTACGCAGCGCACGGTCGGGCTGCGTTACTGGATGTCGCCAGCAGAAGCTGCGAGCTGCCGCTGATGAACCTCTGCCAGGCGGCGCACCAGCGCAAGCTGGAGACCGGGCGGGTCCAAATTCTGTTGCTTTACGAAGTAGTACCACTGGGGCTGGAACTGACGGCGCCCCATCAGAGCGACGTGATACCGGTTTCGGTCTGCTGCTTGCAGCAGATCACGCACACTGATTTGCTGCACGCCTTGGCCTGCGGTTTCGATGTCATTCACGTGCAGGCCTGCGCCAGCTCTGCCGGCAGGCTGCATCAGCAGCAGGAGGTTGAGTTGGTGCAGGTGCTGGGCGGGTTAGGCCGGATTTTGCTGTTTGACGGGGCTGAGGCCCTGGCAATGCGGCTGGCGGCAGGCATTTTCCCGTTTCCCTCGGTCGCACCGGACATATTGGCGGTTGGCAGCCGCAGGGACACCGCAAGGGCCAGCGCCGCGGCGCTTCTGCCACCCAGTGCGGACCATGTCGCCTTGCCGGAACAGGCGCCATACGGCTCCGTCAGCTTGGACGAAGACCTGTGCAATCAGTGCAGCAGCTGTGTCTGGGTTTGCCCGTCGGATGCCTTGAGCCTGACGGAAGACGGCGGCGCACTGAGCTTTGTGGAATCCTTGTGTTTTCAATGCGGCTTGTGCATTTCGATCTGTCCGCAGCGGGCGCTCGGCATGGAACCGGGTATGGATTTGTCCGCGTCTGCCGTGCTGCCGCATCTGCTGGCGGGGCAAGATGCAGATGAGGCAGGAACCCCTGGATTGGTGGAGGAGATTGCAGTTCTGGGCAGCGCCAGCGCCGCGGTGCAGGCCTTGGGGCAAGCCCGGGGCTAGGCGGCCTGGCCTGAGACACCGCTGTTCAGCTTTGCTCCAGGAACCCGCCATACTGGCCGCGCTTGAAGATCAGCCCCTTGCCGGGACGGGTGGTGACGCTGGCCGCTTCGCCTATGATGATGGTGTGGTCACCCGCCAGATGGGCGGCAAAGCGGCGGCAATCAAACCGGGCAATCACCCCGTCCAGCGCCGGCGCCCCCTGATCGTTGAGTTGCCATGCTGCAGCGCTGAAATCTTCGCCGCGGGCCGCGAAGTGCTTGGCCAGGCCCAGCTGATCCTCTGCCATCACGTGAATGGCGAAATTCTCAGCCATAACAAATGCATCATGGCGCAGGGACGCTTTGGCCGGGCACCAAAGCAAGAGCGGCGGATCCAGCGACACGGAGGTAAAGCTATTGACCGTAATGGCCAGGGGGCCGCGCGCTGTCATGGTGGTGACAACGGTCACCCCGGTGCCAAAGCAGCCGAGCGCATCGCGGTAGTCCCGGGCGGTCTCGGGCCCGGGGATAAAGCTGGTTTCGGCCATGTCGCGCGCCTTTTATCCGTTCCGGGCAGTGACCTGCCACGCATAGGGGCGATTGTCTACCTAGTTCATGTCTTCAATGAGGCGCCCGTGTTTGCGGGTCTGTTCCAGCACCGCGCCAAAGGTGCTGAGACCGCGGGCCTCCAGCATCGCCAGCATTTTGCTGAACACCTCAGCTGTGGCGCGGGCATCGCCCATGGCGGTATGGCGCAAAGCAGGCGGGATGGTGACGTCCAGCCGTTCGCACAACGCGTCCAGCGTGTGGTTCTGCGAGGCGCCGAACAGCACCGCGCTGAGCAGTACCGTATCCAGTACCGGCTGATCCCAGCTGACGCCGGTGCGTTTGGCATGGCGGTGCAGAAAGGCCATGTCAAAGGGCGCATTGTGGGCCACGATCACGGCGTCCGAGGCAAAGCGGTGAAAGGCACGGGCAGCTTCGGCAATGTCCGGCGCGCCCTGCACCATGGCGTCGCTGACCCCATGCACCTTGGTTGAGGCCGCCGGGATCGGCCGGCCCGGATCGACCAGGGTTTCAAAGGTCTCGCTGCCGATGATGCGGCCGCGCACCATCCGCAGCGCGCCGATCTGCACGATCTCGTCCTTATGCGGCAAGAGACCGGTGGTTTCGGTATCAAACACCACATAGCTGAGGTGGCTGAGTTTGCGGCTGTCCAGCCCGGCGTGATCGGTTTCCAGCAGTGCAAAATCATAGACCAGCGGCCGCGCGTCTTCAGGCGCCAGACCGGCATGGCTGCCCTCGAACAGGATGATATAGCCCGGCGCGCCGCCCAAGGGTTTCAGCCGCAGATCGAACACCTGGGTGCCGCTGGCGCTTTTGACTTCGGCCTTGACCTCCAGCCCGCTGCGCACCAGCCGGCCATAGGCGGCCTCCAGCCCGGTGAGGTTCAGATAATCGGACAGCGGCGCGTTTAGCCGCGGCGGAGCTTCCTGCGCCAGAACCGCGGCGGCCTGACCGTCATAAAGCACGATCTGATGAGCGGGGTTTGCCATGACGGTGGCAATGGGAATGTCGGTCAGCAGCGCCGCAAGGCGGGACTTCTCGGCTTCCAGATGCTCGGTTTCGCGGGCGATGGCCTCAGCCGCGGACAGCGCCGAGTCCCCCAACTGCCCGGCCAGCCCCTCGGCGGCGGCTGCCAGATCGCCCAGGTACCGCGCGCCGCGGGTGTCCAGTTCCTTGGTCACGCCGGCATGGGCGCGGGCGCGCATGCCCGCCGCCAGCCGCTCTATCGGCTTGGCGACATTTTCGTCAAACAACAGCCAGACTGCGGCACTAAGACCAAGGATGGCGAATGTGCTGAGCAGGCCCGAAAAGACAAAGGCATCCGCCAGCAGAGGTTGATCTGCCCGGTTGTAGCCAAGCCACAATGCGCCGCCGGTGACAAAAATGCTGCCAAGCGCCAGCAGGCAGAAGAACAGGAAAATCCGCAAACGCAGGCTGAGGCGTGCCAGCATCTTTTACCCTCCGCAGGCAGTTGCCAGGATCGGGTCATCGCCGCCGCCGCCGACCCAATCCAGGTTTTCAGGAAGACCGCCGGCAAAACCCGCATCACCAGCCGCCAGCGCCCGGCGGCCGCTGCCGCAGTCCAGCCAGACCGGCAATTTGCTGACCGGGGCCCAGCGGCCAAAGAAATACAGTTCACCAAGATAGATCTGCGGATGATCCGCATGGGTTTTCATCGTTGCGGTATCCAATGCGGCAAAGCGGTCGACATAGGGCACGGCATAGGTCCAGGGCCGGTAAAAGCTTTGGTTTTCCACCGTGTCCGCGATGACCAGCCCCTCGGGCAGGGCCGCAGCCGTGCGCGGGTACCAGCCGTATTCCGAGGCAATGGTGGCTGCGATCATTGCCAGCCCTGCCGCCACCGGCGCCAGCCAGCGCGGCAGCCGCCCGCCCAGGAACTTGCCCAGCAGCATCACCACGCCCGCGGCGGCAATACCCGCAAAAATCACCGCAATCAGTTCCAGAAACATATGCTCTCCCAGCGGGCCTCCGGCCCTTTCATCTTTCTCAAAATACTCCCGCCGGAGGCTCCCGCGCTCTCCGCAGGCACAATCGTCAGCTTAGCATGGCTTTGCCGTGGCCTGCCGCCGATTGCATAGTCTTTACCACAACAAAGGCGTCCCGCAGATGACTTCGCTCAAAATCCGACAGATCCGAGGGCGCCAGATAGTTGTCCGGAGCCTGACCGCTGCGGATTTGTGCTGCCTGGTGCTCCAGCCGGGTCTGGGCGATCAGGTCGTAAGCGTCCAGCAGGTCGCGCGCGCCGGAAGGGCTGAGACCCCCTGCGGTCTCTGCCGCCTCCAGCCGGGCGCGGGTGTTGACCGCGTCCAGCCGGCTTTGCAGCGCATAGATCCGGCCCAGATCCACCACCGGCACCACGCCGTTGTGTTTCATGTCCAGGGTGTTTCGGTGCTCGCCCGAGCGGATGGTGGCCAGCCCGCGCAACAGGCCCAAGGGCGGCGTGTGCTTCAGCGAGTTGGCGATCATATGTGCTGTAAAGATCGTATTGCCGCCGGCCGCCTTCAGGGTCTCCTGTTGCAGATCCTCGAACAGCGCAGCCTCGCCGCCGATCGGGCGCAGGTCAAACATCACCGAGGCCAGCATCTGCGCCTCTGGAACCGGCTTGGCGATCCAGCCGCGGAAATAGTCACGCCAGACGCGCATGGGCTGACGCCAGCGCGCATTCGATGCCATCATGTCGCCGGGGCAGTAGACGTAACCGCAGGTGTTCAGCCCATCGCAGACAAACCGGGCCAGCGCTTCGAAATAGGTCTCATCGCCGGGCGCCAGATCGTCGGACAGGATCAGGCAGTTGTCCTGATCCGACACCCCGGTCTGCTCGCGCCGCCCTTGTGAACCGCAGGCCAGCCACAGGTAGGGGACAGGCGGAGGCCCCAGCGTGTCTTCGGCCAGCGCCAGCAGGCGGCGGGTCACGGTGTCGGCGATGTCGGTGATCAGCCGGGTCGCCACCTCATGCCGGTTGCCGCTTGCGACCAGTTGCAGCAGAAGCCGCGGGATTTCAGCGGTGACCTTGGCCATGTCTTCGGCATTTCCGGCACGGGCGATGCTTGAGACCATCTCGCCTGAGCTGACCGCCTGAAACCGGGTGAGGTCGGTCTGGGTGACGATCCCGACCAGCTTTCCGGCCTCAACCACCGGGACATGGCCGATGCCGTGTTCCATCATCATGTGCAGCACATCCGAGCCGATGGCAGAGGGCGCCAGCGTCAGCGGGTCCGGGGTCATCGCGTTACAGACCGGGGTGGAGATGGGTTTGCCCGCGGCAAGGATCTTGCCGGTCAGGTCGCGCGTGGTGAGGATGCCTTGCAGCCTGTCCCCGTCGGTCACGCAGACTGAGGAGATGAAGTGGTCGCGCATCAGCTGTGCCGCACTTTGGCAGGTAATACCGTTGGAGCAGGTGACTGGCGCCCGCGCCATGATTGCCTCGACGCGGGTGGTGGCCAGGTTGCTGGTCTCCTGTGCGCCGGGGCGGCGGCGATCGAAGAATTTGGCGACTTGCGGCTGATCTGCCATCAGGGCGTGGAATTTTGCCTTGGGCAGCAACAGCAGCAGCGTCTCTGTGGTGGCCTGGGCTGAGGTCACCGCCCGGCCGCTGCGGGTCAGCCCGCGCTCGCCGAAGGAATTGCGCGGGCCGAGGATCGAGACGGGAATACCGTTTTCATCCGTCACTTCGACTTCGCCGGTGTGGACCAGGTAAAGGCCTTCCAGCTCTTCGTTCAGCGCATAGACGGGATCGCCTGCGGCGGCCTCGATCTGTTGGAACTTGAAGGCCAGATCCTGCAGCAGCGCGGGCTCCAGGCTATCATAAGGGTGAACCGAAGTCAGAAAGCGGAGCAAGGCGGCGTCAGATAGGGGCATGGGCATACCTGCATGAAATCAGGAAAAAAATGGCCCCGCCAGTAAGAACCGGACGGGACCATGAGGAAAAAGGCGGGCCGCAGGGCAGCCCGCCCAGGGGAGGTTCAGTGGTCCTGCGCAACTCCGGCACCGCGCGGGATGCGGACGCTTTCCACCAGCTCTTCGATCTCGGTGGGGATCGCTGCGGTCGATTTCGACACGATGAAGGCGACTGCAAAGTTCACCATCGCGCCAACCGCACCAAAGGAGGTGGATTTGATGGTGCCCAGCAGCGGGTCTGCGTCGGTGAAGGAGTTGGTGTCCGGGATGAACAGCCAGCCTTTGTGCAGGAAGATGTAGACCAGGGTCACACCCAGACCCGCCAGCATGCCGGCCACGGCGCCCTTGTTGTTCACCTTGGTGAAGATGCCCATCATCAGCGCCGGGAAGATCGAGGCTGCAGCGAGGCCGAACGCCAGCGCCACGGTCTGCGCAGCAAAGCCAGGAGGGTTGAGGCCCAGATAGGTGGCCACCGCGATGGCCACACCCATGGCGATACGGGCCGACAGCAGCTCATTCTTTTCCGAAATCTGCGGGTTGATCGAGCCTTTGATCAGGTCGTGCGATACCGCAGACGAGATTGCCAGCAGCAAGCCCGCCGCGGTCGACAGCGCAGCCGCAAGACCGCCGGCAGCAACCAGACCGATCACCCAGCTGGGCAGGTTGGCGATTTCCGGGTTGGCCAGCACCAGGATGTCGCGGTTGAACTTGGTCAGCTCATTTCCGGCCCAGCCGTTTGCCGCAGCAGTTGCCTGCAGGTCTTCGGATTTGTCGTTGTAGTACTGGATCGCACCGTCGCCGTTCTTGTCTTCCCAGGCCAGCAGGCCGGTTTTCTGCCAGGTCGCCATCCAGTCGTACTGCGGATCGTTTTCGATCTGCTGCACGGTCACAGCACCGCCTTCAATGCCGCCATTGGGCCACATCATCTCGGTGATGTTCAGACGCGCCATGGCGCCAACTGCCGGTGCGGTCAGGTACAGAAGGGCAATGAACACCAGCGCCCAGCCGGCCGACCAGCGGGCATCAGCCACTTTGGGCACGGTGAAGAAGCGCATGATCACGTGGGGCAGGCCCGCGGTGCCGATCATCAGCGACAGGGTGAACAGCACCATGTTGAAAGTGTCGGAATGATGCGCGGTGTACTCATTAAAGCCCAGCTCGCGGACAATGGCGTCCAGCTTGGCCAGCAGCGGTTCACCGGATGCGGCGTGATCGCCGAACAGGCCCAGTGCCGGAACCGGATTGCCGGTCAGCTGCAGCGAGATGAAGATGGCCGGGATAGTATAGGCCATGATCAGCACGCAGTATTGCGCCACCTGGGTGTAGGTCACGCCTTTCATGCCGCCGAACACGGCGTAGGCGAACACAACGCAGGCGCCGATCAGCAGGCCGGTGGTGTTGGAGACCTCCAGGAAGCGGCCAAAGGCGACGCCGACGCCGGTCATCTGGCCGATCACGTAAGTGGTCGAGGCCACAATCAGGCAGATCACTGCCACGATGCGCGCGGTCGGGGAATAAAACCGGTCGCCGATGAACTCGGACACGGTGAACTTGCCGAACTTGCGCAGGTAGGGGGCAAGCAGCAGCGCCAGCAGCACATAGCCGCCGGTCCAGCCCATCAGGAAGGTGGAGTTGTCATAGCCGGTAAAGGCAATGAGGCCCGCCATCGAGATGAACGAGGCTGCCGACATCCAGTCGGCTGCAGTGGCCATGCCGTTGGTTACAGGGTGAACACCCCGGCCGGCGGCATAGAATTCAGATGTGGAACCCGCGCGGGCCCAGATCGCGATGCCGATGTACAGCGCAAAGGACGCGCCCACAAACAGCAGGTTGATGGTAAACTGGTCCATCTTATTCTTCCTCCACGCCGTATTCGCGGTCCAGCTTGTTCATCCGGAACGCGTAGAAAAAGATCAGCCCCAGGAACACCAGGATCGAGCCTTGCTGGGCGAACCAGAAGCCAAGATCGGCGCCGCCGACGCTGATGCCCGACAGGGCAGGGCGCAGCAGAATGCCGAAGCCGAATGAAACAACAGCCCAGATCACCAGGCTGACAAGAATGATGCGCACGTTCGCCGCCCAATAGCCTTTATCGGCCTCGGCGGTTTTTGCCGCATTTGTGGTTTGGTCCGCCATGAGCGGCTCCTCCTTCTTCCTCCTGAGCTGCTTTGCGCACGGGGCGCCGGGCAGACTCTCTCCGTTTGCCTGCCGCCGGGTTCACGGGCGTGCAGGCATAATTCCTCTGGTCCGCCAAGGCGGTGCCTTCGGGTATTCATATGTCCGGGAGACGGGGTCCTGCGGGTTTGGCGCAGGCCCCGTTTCTTGTTTGTTAGGCGGTGGCCTCGGTCACGATGGCCGCCATGTCCCGGGCAATATCCGCGATATCGCCCATGGCATTAGTTGTCTGCAGCACGTCCTTGCCGCCGTAATAGTCAATCAGCGGCGCGGTTTGCGCGTGATAGGCTTCCAGACGGCTGGCAACGGTTTCCGCGTTGTCGTCGGCGCGGCGTTTCATTTCGGTGTTGCCGCATTTGTCGCATTTCCCGGCTTCGGCGGGCTGCTTGAAACTGTCGTGATAGCCCTCGCCGCAGCCGCCGCAGGTGTAGCGGCCCGAGATCCGTGTCACCATGGCGGCGTCATCCACCTCAAGGCTGATCGCGGCGTTGATCTTCTGGCCGGTTTCCGCCAGCAGCTCGTCCAGTGCTGCGGCCTGCACGGTGGTGCGAGGGAAGCCGTCGAGGATCACGCCCTTAGTGCAATCCGGCTCTGCCAGACGGTCGCGCAGGATGTTGATCACGATCTCGTCGCTGACCAGCTGCCCTGCTTCCATCACTGCTTTGGCCGCCAGGCCTGCCGGGGTGCCTGCGGCAACCGCTTCGCGCAGCAGGTCGCCGGTCGACAGCTGCACATAGCCGAATTTTTCTTCCAGCATCCGCGCCTGGGTGCCCTTGCCGGCCCCCGGAGGGCCCAGCAGGATCAGAACGGCGGGACGGGTTAGAACTGCCATATTCATTGCTCAATCACCCCTTGTTCGCACGGTTTTGGATCAGGTCATCGACCACCGACGGATCGGCGAGGGTCGAGGTGTCGCCCAGGCTGCCAAAGTCATTCTCGGCGATCTTGCGCAGGATGCGGCGCATGATCTTGCCGGAACGGGTTTTCGGCAGGCCCGGTGCCCATTGAATGACATCCGGCGAGGCAATCGGGCCAATCTCGGTCCGCACCCAGGTGCGCAGCTCCTTCAGCAGCTCATCCGACGGCTCGCGGTCGTTCATCAGGGTAACATAGCAATAGATGCCCTGGCCCTTGATCTCATGCGGGTAGCCAACCACGGCGGCTTCGGCCACGGCGGCGTGGGCCACCAGTGCGCTTTCGACCTCGGCGGTGCCCATGCGGTGGCCGGAGACGTTGATCACATCGTCAACGCGGCCGGTGATCCAGTAATCGCCATCCTCGTCGCGGCGGCAGCCGTCGCCGGTGAAGTAGTAGCCCTTGTAGTCCGAGAAATATGTCTTCTCGAAGCGTTCATGGTCGCCCCAGACGGTGCGCATCTGGCCCGGCCAGCTGTCCTTGATGCACAGCACGCCCTCGACGCCGTTGCCCTCGATCTCGACGCCCGATTGCGGGTCCAGAACCACCGGCTGGATGCCGAAGAAGGGCTTCATCGCTGCGCCCGGTTTCATCGCATGCGCACCCGGCAGCGGGGTCATCAGGTGGCCGCCGGTCTCGGTCTGCCACCAAGTGTCGACGATCGGGCATTTGCCGCCGCCGACAACCTCGTTGTACCAGTTCCAGGCTTCGGGGTTGATCGGCTCGCCCACGGTGCCAAGGGTGCGAAGGGAGGACAGGTCGCATTTCTCGACCCATTCGTTGCCCTGGCCCATCAGGGCGCGCAGCGCGGTGGGGGCGGTGTAGAACTGGTTCACCTTGTGCTTTTCGCAGACCTGCCAGAAGCGGCTGGCATCGGGGTAGGTCGGCACGCCTTCGAACATCAGGGTGGTGGCGCCATTGGCCAGCGGACCATAGACGATATAGCTGTGGCCGGTCACCCAGCCCACATCCGCGGTGCACCAGTAGACGTCGCCATCGTGGTAATCGAATGTGATCTCATGCGTCATCGCGGCATAGGCCAGATAGCCGCCGGAGGTATGCACAACACCCTTGGGCTGGCCGGTGGAGCCGGAGGTGTAGAGGATGAACAGCGGATCTTCGGCGTTTACTTCGGCCGGGGCGCAGTAGTCATCCGCTTCCAGCGCCATCTCGTTGTAGTCGTAGTCGCGCCCGTCAACCCAGGTGGTCTGGCCGCCGGTGCGCTTGACCACCAGGCATTTCACGCTGTCCTTGGTGTGCAAGAGGGCTGCGTCGGCGTTGGATTTCAGCGCCGTCTTGCGGCCGCCGCGGGGAGCCTCGTCGGCGGTGATCACAACCTTGGCGTCGCAGCCGTTGATCCTGGCCGCCAGCGCGTCGGGGGAGAAGCCGGCAAACACGATCGAATGAATGGCGCCAATGCGGGCGCAGGCCAGCATCGCATAGGCTGCCTCGGGGATCATTGGCAGGTAGATCACCACCCGGTCGCCTTTGCGCACGCCCATCGATTCCAGGATGTTGGCCATCCGGCAGGTGCGGCGGTGCAGTTCCTTATAGGTGATGTGCTGGGCTTCTTCTTCGGGGCTGTCCGGTTCCCAGATGATTGCGGTCTGGTCGCCGCGTGTTTCCAGATGGCGGTCGATACAGTTGGCAGAAACGTTCAGGGTGCCGTCGGCGTACCAGTTGATCGAGACGTTGCCGAAGCTGTAGTTCACATCTTTCACCTGGGTGAAAGGCTTGATCCAGTCGATGCGCTTGCCCTGTTCGCCCCAGAACCCGTCCGGGTCAGTCAGCGAGGCGTCATACATTTCCTGATACTTGGCGGCATTCACATGCGCGCGGGCAACGGTTTCGTCGGACGGCGGATAGACAGCGTCTGCGTGCAACGCGTTCATTCGGTTTCCTCCCAGAAATTTTATTGGCAAGACAAACGACAACGCTGTGCCGTGGCTGTCAAACCGTTTCCTCCTGGGGCTAGATAATACCGCAGATTGAAAATTTGTGAATAAAACACCGATATCAAAGAGTTTATCTGTAAACGAATTTCAGACTTTCAGAGGTGCTTGTAAATGATAGCGCATGCAAACGCATACCACCGCATGTTTTCATAAGCTTTTCTGTAAATTCCACCATTGGCCGTTTACGGCTTCCATCCCCGTTATCGGCCTGGCAGCGGCTTACTGCCGCAGCTTCCGGCGGCCTTGCACCTGCGGCATATTGTGCCGGCATGAGCTGGGAACCACTGTTTCACCGCGCTGCGAGTCGCTGCGTCACCTTTCCCTCCGGGGGGCTTGGCAGAGCGTATCTGTGCCGCTAGCCTGACCGTCAAGCGCACCACTCCGGTCAGATGCCGGATCGAAAAGGGCGCAATTCGGGAGAGTTACATTATGAACAGAATTCTGACCGCCGCTGTGGCGGCAACCGCGGGCATTGCAATGGCAGGCGAGGCCGCCGCGACCGAGTGGAACGTGTCGCTGTGGGGCAAGCGCAGGGCGTTCACCGAGCATGTTGAAAAACTGGCTGAGCTGGTCAGTGAAAAGACCGGCGGCGAATTTACCCTGAACATCAGCTATGGCGGGCTTTCGAAGAACAAGGAGAACCTTGACGGGATCTCTATCGGCGCGTTTGAGATGGCGCAGTTCTGTGCCGGCTACCACCGCGACAAGAACCCGTCGATCACCGTGCTGGAATTGCCGTTTCTGGGCGTGAACACGCTGGACGAAGAAGTGGCTGTGGCCAATGCGGTCTACGCGCACCCGGCGGTGCAGGCGGATCTGGCGCGCTGGAATGCCAAGCTGCTGATGACCTCGCCGATGCCGCAGTACAATATCGTCGGCACAGGTGAGCCGCGTGATGAGCTGGGTGAGTTCAAGGATATGCGCGTGCGCGCCACCGGCGGCATCGGCAAGGCGTTCTCGGCCGTTGGTGCGGTGCCGACCTCGGTGACGGCAACCGAAGCGTATAACGCGATGGAATCCGGCGTTGTGGACACGGTCGCCTTTGCTCAGCACGCGCATCTGGCCTTTGGCACCATCAACCGCGCAGACTGGTGGACCGCAAACCTGAACCCCGGCACCGTGAACTGCCCAGTGGTGGTCAACACCGATGCCTATGACGCCCTCAGCGACGCTGAACGCGAAGCGCTCGACAGCTCGGTCGAGGAGGCGATCGGCCACTATCTGGCCAATTACGGGGCACTGCTGGAGAAATGGGACGGCGTACTGGCCGAGAAAGGCGTCGAGAAAGTCACCATCTCCGACGACCAGCTGGCCGAGTTCCGCAAGGTCGCTGCCGACCCGATCCGCGCCCAGTGGATCGAAGACATGAGCGCGCAGGGCCTTCCGGCGCAGGAACTTTATGACCTGGTGCAAAAGACCCTCAGCGATCACCGTTCGGGCAGCTGATCCTGACGCAACACAAAAGGGGCCGGGCTGCATCAGGTCCGGCCCCTTTTGTCTTTGATTGTACATAGAGACGGGGGCGGGCATGGCAGGCAGCGCAGCAGTGCTGGAGGACGGCAGCTTGATCAGCAGGCTGGACCAGCGGTTAGTGAAAGCGGAGCGCCTGCTGGCGCTTTTGAGCGGCATCGCGGTGTTCTCCCTGATGATCCTGGCGGTGGTCTCGGTTGGCGGACGCAATGCGATGAACGCGCCGCTGCCCGGCTATGTGGACTGGATCGAACAGATCATGCCGTTGATCGCCTTCATGGGCATTGCCTATGTGCAGCGCGACGGCGGCCACATCCGTATGGATATTGTTGTCGGTGCCCTGCGGGGCCGGGCCATGTGGCTGTTTGAGCTGATCTCGGTCCTGCTGATCCTGCTGCTGATCCTGGCGCTGGTCTGGGGCAGCTGGTCGCATTTCCTGCGTTCCTTTGATTTTGCCGCCCCCTGGTGGAGCCGTGACAGCTCTATCGACATCGGCATTCCGATCTGGCCTGCGAAACTGCTGGCGCCGGTGGCCTTTGCAGTTCTGGGGCTGCGGCTGATACTGCAGATCTGGGGCTATGGCCGGGCGCTGGTACTGGGGCTGGAAACGCCTGTGGCGGTGCCGCTGGTGCTCAGCGCAGCGGAACAGGCGGCGGCAGAGGCGGATCAATTGGCAGGCCATGACACCAATGGCAGCGGGCAGGGGTAAGGCAGATGGAACCCATTGAAATCGGCCTGTGGGTCACCGGCGGCCTGCTGGCTATGGTTGTGCTGGGGATGCGGGTGGCCTTTGCCGCCGGTCTTGCGGGCCTTATCGGCCTGATCTGGATCTTCTGGGCCAAATTCGGCTATGACCCGGCGCGGTTTGGCAAGGCTCTGACCGTCTCGGTAAAGATCGCAGGGCAGGTACCGCACTCCAAAGTGTCGTCACAGGCGCTGTCGCTGATCCCCACCTTCATCCTGATCGGCTATCTGGCCTATTATGCTGGCCTGACCCGCGCCTTGTTCGAGGCCGCCAAGCGCTGGATCGCCTGGCTGCCGGGCGGGTTGGCGGTCTCCACCGTGTTTGCCACCGCAGGCTTTGCTGCCGTGTCGGGTGCCAGCGTGGCGACCTCTGCCGTCTTTGCCCGTATCGCCATCCCTGAAATGCTGAAGATCGGCTATAACAAACAATTCGCGGCCGGTGTTGTGGCCGCTGGCGGTACACTGGCCTCGCTGATCCCGCCTTCGGCAATCCTGGTGATTTACGCCATCATTGTCGAACAGGACGTGGGCAAGCTGCTGCTGGCAGGGTTTATTCCCGGCGCCTTCTCGGCGTTGGTTTATGGTCTCCTGATTGTCGGCATCGCAGTGATCTTCAAATCCGTCGGCCCGCCGGTCAGAGGCTTTACATGGGGCCAGCGCTTTGCCGCATTGCCCGGTGCGCTGCCGATCATCTTTGTCGTCGTGATCATCATCTGCTTTGTCTACAACCCCTTTGGCGGCGACGCCTGGGGCACGCCGACCGAGGGCGGCGCGCTGGGGGCCTTTGTGGTGTTCTGCATGGCCGTCCTGAAGGGTATGAAATGGGCCGAGCTGAAGTCGGCACTGCTGGAAACGGCGAAGCTGACGGTGATGATCTTCACCATCATCTGGGGCGTGCTGATCTATGTGCGTTTCCTCGGCTTCGCGGACTTGCCGGGGGCGTTCTCCGACTGGATCACTGCGCTGGAGATGAGCCCGATGGTGATCCTGATCTGCATCCTGCTGGCCTATGCGGTGCTGGGCATGTTCATGGATGCCATCGGGATGCTGCTGCTGACGCTGCCGGTGGTTTATCCTGCCGTGATGGCGCTGAACGGCGGCGAGAGCGTGGCCGCCGCAGACAGCGCCTTTGGCATGAGCGGCACCATGTGCGCGATCTGGTTTGGCATCCTGGTGGTGAAGATGGCCGAATTCTGCCTGATCACCCCGCCGATCGGGCTGAATTGTTTTGTGGTGGCCGGCGTGCGCGATGATCTGAGCGTGCAGGATGTGTTCAAGGGCGTGACCCCGTTTTTCATTGCCGACGCCGTGACAATTGCGCTGCTGGTCGCCTTCCCGGGAATTGTTCTCTACCTGCCGTCCTTGGCGGGATAAGGACGGGCGCTCAGGACACACCGATACAGACCGGCTTGGCAGGCGGCGGCGCAGCGCCTGATTGTGTAGCCGTGCTTTCCCTGTTCCCGGACAGACTTTTTCTACAAGTTCTGTGACAGGTAGGCCAAGCGCGGTCTTGCGGTCTAGAACGGTAATACGGATGTGAATTTTCGCAACCTGCCGCTGAATATCTCTCGCCATGACGGATTGGCCATGACAGATTTACTGAGCCGCCGATGCAGTCGTCCAACCGGCGGGAGACGATCGCCCGGGTCGTTTTCCGGCCCGGCTCCTATCCCCGGCGCGGCCTTCGGCAGTGATATCCGTGCCATCGCCGTCATAGGGCGCGGTCAAGGTATCGCGATGCATGTACCCCCTCGTTTCAGGTGAAGATTCCGGCGCTCGCGGGCTTCCAAGGCTTGGCACTTTTTCGGGGCAGTATGACGGCATGGATGTCTCGCGCGGCGATTGCATCATGGTATTTGCGTGTGCCGCGCTGCCCGGCAGGCGATTCTTGCACTACCGGCAGGCGCGGCAGCCCGCTGGTCAGTGCAATAGGCACCTCATCCTGGCGGAATAAGTCCGTCCGTTTCAAACCCAGAGTTTGTCTCTTTTGTTGCAATAAATGTTGTCTAAGGAGCGGCATCAAACCGTGGCAGGTCCACAAAGGCAGAGATGTAGACTGTTGGTGCGATCAATGGCTTGCCATCTTGTGCGACAAGCAAGGAAGTGGCTGATCCAGTGCACAGGGCAAACTGCGGATCGTCATGGTGATTGTGCACATCTCCATGAAAAGGGAAATACGAAACAGTGGTGTCCTAACGTGAAAGGGCTGGCAAATGCCAACCCTTTGCTTTTGTTTCTAAAGCGGAGGAACTTCACATTCCGAGAGCCTAGCCTGTTAGAACGGGATCTCGTCGTCGTCGATGTTATGGGACGCGCCGCCGCCGAAATTGCCGCCGCCGCCACCACCGCTGCCGCCGCCTTGCTGGCCGCTGTCATAACCGCCGCCGTAACCGCCGCCCTGGCTGCCGCCGCCATAACCGCCGCCGCCGCCACCGTCTTGGCCGCCGCCGCCTTCACCGCGGCCGTCAAGCATGGTCAGGGTGGAGCCGAAGCCTTGCAGGACGATTTCGGTCGAATACCGGTCCTGACCGCTTTGGTCCTGCCATTTGCGGGTCTGCAGCTGGCCTTCGATATAGACCTTGGAGCCTTTGCGCAGATACTGCTCGGCAACGCGCACAAGACCTTCGCTGAAGATGGCCACAGAGTGCCACTCAGTCCGCTCGCGGCGTTCACCGGTGTTACGGTCCTTCCAGTTTTCCGAGGTAGCAATGCGCAGGTTGCAAACCTTGCCGCCGTTCTGGAAGCTGCGCACCTCCGGGTCGCGGCCCAGATTGCCGATGAGCATGACTTTGTTAAGAGAGCCGGCCATAGGGTTCCGTCCTTTTATTCCTGAATGTCCTGTCCAGCACCGGTCCGGCGCGAATCCGTCCGGGCTGCTTGATTGGCACAGTACAGACCTGTGCAAGGTGAGGAAAGCAGCTCTCTGGGGATGATTTTGCAGGAGTTTGCGCGGCAATGATGACGGATTGCGCCGGTGTTGCTTTAAATTTCTTCTGTATTGGTTATATTTGCGCAAAGTGGGACAGTGTTGGGACAGCGGAAATGCGCAAAGCCGTTGCGGGGTTGGTGATTGCCATGGTCGGGGCAGGGCAGCCTGCCGCCGCCGATGTTTTGAGTACCAAGAACCGGCGGGATTTGTTTTCCGCCCACACCAGGTTGCTGGATGGCCGCGCGGCCACCCAGTACAAGAACTCATCCCGGCTGCAGCCCAAGACATATCAGATCCCTTCAGCCGCGGGCACGCTGCCCTACAGCGGCAAGTACCGCGGCCAGTATCTGCAGCTGGCGCGGGACGCTGCGCGCCAGCACGGTGTGCCCGAAGACCTGTTCCTGCGCCTGGTGCAGCAGGAAAGCAATTGGAACCCGAACGCCAAATCGCACAAAGGCGCGTTGGGCCTGGCACAGCTGATGCCTGCAACCGCAAGGGCGCTGGGGGTCAACCCCGCGGTGCCGCAGCAGAACCTGGAGGGCGGCGCGCGGTATCTGGCGCGGCAATTCCGCAAATTCGGGTCCTGGCGGCTGGCATTGGCGGCCTATAACGCGGGTCCGGACGCGGTGAAGAAATACGGAGGGGTGCCGCCCTATAAGGAAACCCAGAACTATGTAAAGAAGATCTGGGGCAGCTGACGCGCCGTTTCATTAACTTGTGGGTAAGTTCCCTTAATGCCCCGTTAACTCCGCGCTAGTGTCACGCATTTGCCTTAAATTTTTGTGAATCTTCCCTCAAGTTCTGGAGGGAATGACTTGTACACCAACAGCTTTGATGAGCGGATCAACCGGATTGACTGGCAGCCGAGCGCGGTCCCGACGCGTCAGATGATCGACAGTGTCCTGGCCAGCCGTCTGCCCCGGCAGCCGCGCAGTGCTGTGCTGAGCCTGGCCGGCGCCATTGTTGGTATTCTGATCGGCACCGGCCTCAAGGGAATGTCTTTGGCCGGATCTCCTTGGGGACCGGAAACCGGCCTTGCCGGAGCTATCGGCGGCAGCCTGGCGCTGGCTGGTCTGGCCGCTTCGGTATCGGCTGCCCTGATGGCTGCGGCCAAAGGAAATGAGGCGCCGCGGCTGATGCAGTTCGCCTCGATGAACCTGCTGATGATCGTGGTGGTGCTGCTCAGCTGAACAAGACGGCCCCTGTGGGAGTGGGGGACGGAAGTGGAGCCCCATGTGGTGCTTTTTTAAGCAGCACATGGGGTTTGCTATAAGAGATGGTCGCAGGATTTTGGACCAGTGGCCAAGCTGTAGCGACTGACGAAGGAACGACCACAGTGGACGAAGCGGAAACGCTTTTCGGCAGAGTTCGAAGCCAAAGTTGCACTTTAAGCTATCCGTGAAGAATTGACGACGGTTGAACTGGCCAAAAAGTACGGCGTCCAAAGGCTTGGCGATCACCGCCCCAATCAGGTCTGGTGCACTGATGCAACCTGCATACCCATGCGCCGGGGCCTTTACAGGCCGCGGCAATGGGTTGGCACAGCCGCAAAGTGCTGATCTGGCGGCTATCCGGCACGAGGATCGCCGGGTTCTGCATCGAGGCCTTGAAGGAAGCACTGGCCCGGCGCTGCCCGCCCGAGAAATTCAACTCTGATCAGGGCTCCCCGTTCCCCAGCTCAGATTTCACCAGCGTGCTGCGGGCTGCCAAGGTAAAGATCCCGGTGGATGGGCACGGCCGCTGGATCGAAAATCGCCTGATCGAGCGGCTTTGGCGCTCGCTGAAGTACAAATGCGCCTACCTGAATGCCTTCGAGACCGGCTCGGAGGCCCGCATCGGGATCGGCGCCTGGATCAGATACTGCGCCGAAAAGCGCCCGCACTCATCAATATAGGCTGCTGACGCCGGGCGCGGCCTAAGATACGCCGCCTCAGAACCTGAATGACGCCGCCTGACATGAAACCAATGATCTAGCTTAGCCAGGCGGAAAACTGGCCCAAAAATAGGGGCAACCTCTCATAGCAGGCCAGCCAATCCGGAAATGGGCTGGTGACATCAGTTATGTTTGGACGCGGGGGGATGGCTGTATCTGGCCGTGATCCTGGATTTACATTTCCGCCGTTTCGTCGGTTGGACTGTGAACAATCGGATGAAGCGCGATCTGGCAATCCATACCCTGTACATGGCCATTGCCTTTCGTGCGCCACCAAAAGGCTGCATCCGCCATAGCGACCGCGGCGTGCAAGGCGGATGCAAACGGTCGTCGCAACGGTTGATTGATATTTTATGACAGGACTTCTTCCAACTCCTCTGCGGGCGTTTTCCATCCGAGCGTTTTTCGAGGCCGGTTGTTCAGGGCGTATGCGACGGCATCAAGGGTATTCTCATCATGTACACTGAGATCCGTGCCCTTGGGAAAGTACTGACGCAATAGGCCATTGGTGTTCTCGTTGCTGCCGCGCTGCCAGGGGCTTTGAGGATCACAGAAGAACACCTGGATGCCCGTATCTGTCTTCAGCTTCGCATGTTGTGCCGTCTCAGCCCCCTGGTCCCATGTGAGTGATTTGCACAAGCGGCTTGGAAGGCTCTGAATTGATTTGGCAATGGCGCCTCGAACAGCCTCAGCACCGCGACCTGTAAGCGCGGGGCCGTTCTTTTTTGCGCGGAGCTGCACCATGGCCGGGCATCGGGGACAGATGCAGCAGGAGCGTGAACCGTGTTTTGCGTTCCACCAGAGTGCCGATCGCCGAGTTCTTCAGGCCGAGGATCAGATCGCCTTCCCAGTGACCTAGCACAGCGCGGTCTTCTGCTTCGGCGGGGCGTTCGCTGATCATGATCTGATCAGACACAAACGGTTTGCCTTTGCCCTTTCGCCGCGCGCGCGGGACACGTCGCGCCCGTCCGGAACGCAAGCAGGCAACCAACTCCCGCCGCAGCGCACCACGGCCTTGAATGAACAAGGGATGATAGATGGCCTCATGGCTGATACGCATCATCGGGTCATCCGGAAAATCAAAAGGCAAACGGCGGGCGATCTGCTCAGGGCTCCAGGCCGTTGCCCATCTGCGATGTTGCCGGCGCACAGACCGTCTCTTCGTCCAAGACACGTCAGGACCGGCCACGATGTTCCCGTTTGGACCAGAGAGCTGACCTGAGAGCTGACCTGAGAGCCGATCTTCAACATACTGCCGCAAGGCGTCGTTCTGCGCCAGTTTTGTTAGCTTTGGCCGGCGTGCCGCGCGATCTGCATGCCATTGCGCTGTTGCCGCGCGATATTCAAAGCCCCCTGAGCGTGTCGCTGCATTCCGCCGGAGTTCCCGGGAAACGGTCGAGGCGGATCGTCCAATCTTCCTTGCAATCGCACAGACACCGAAGCCTTGCGCTCTGTACAAGGCGATCTCCTCGCGCTCAGCAAAACACAGATACCGGCCGGAAAGCGGCTGAGATGCATTTGCAAACTTGGATGGCGGCATGCCTCCGGCCTCCCGAAACCAACGACTGCCAACTGGGGCAGACGCGCCAGCTTGCACGCCAGATTCCTCGCTGGAAACGCCTTGCTTGACGAGTTGCCAAAACATGACTTGCTGGGAACGCAGTGCCGCCCGTGGCCGTCCCGGTGAATGCAGTTCACCTCGTGTGCTGCGCTCTGATGCGCGTTTGCGGTTTGTCATCACAACCTCCAATTCGGAACCGTTGCAACGACCGTTTGAATCCGCCCAGTACTGTTCGCACGACTACCAGATGCTGCTGCGCCAGCATGGCGTCAAAGTGTCCTCTCTCATGCATGTAAACATGCACCGCCGGGCAGTGGATGAGCGGTAAGGGAAACTGCTGCGACTGTGAATATGGTATTGCGGTTTGATGGCCTGACCCATACTACGATTGACTGCGTGTCATTGTGGCGACGTGTCGACCGTCAAGTCGCCCCGGTAACTGGCGGGATGTGCCCTTATAGGAGCTTGACGGGGACGCCCCATCACAGTCCTGTCCCCTCGGATCGGTGCCTGGCCATTCTGAGTAACGAGGGCACTATGAAGACCACTCATCCAGTAATCATCGGCGTTGACACTCACAAAGCACCCCATGTTGACGTCGCCATTGACAGGCAAGGCACCCGGGAGTGCCTCGTGGCGATCCCGGACACTTCGATCACGGGGCGCCGTGCGGCGCGTGAGCTGACGGCCCTGATCAGGCGCTGCGGAAAGTCCGGTATGATCGTCAGCAACAATTGAGCGGAGACTGTGCGGAATTTTGTGCCCTGGCGCCTTTTTTTACGCCAATGGGAAGCGTTCCTGGAACATGATGGCGAGCTGGCTTTTCACCGCATGCCATTTGCGCACTGAGCGCTTCCACTCCGCTGAGGCAGCATTCAGCACCAGATAGATCAATTTGGCCGCCGCCTCATCGCTGGCGAAATGGCCGCAGGTTCGAACCGCACGGCGGAATTTCGAGTTCAGCGCTTCAATCATTGCCCGGCAAGCGGTTTGCGAAGCAAATTTGCCGAGAGGGGCGTTGGTCGTGTAACTCAGCCTGCGCACCTCGGACGGATAGTCGAGGAATGGAATGACTTCGTTCCAGGCCCGCCGCCAGCTCGGCGCTATGGCCGGATAGCGCTTTGACAAATCGCTCGCTTCAAATTCGGTTAGCGCGGCTTCGGCCGCCGCGGCATCAACGGCCGTATAGACCGCCTTCAAAGCCGCGGCGACGGCCTTGCGGTCTTTGTAGCTGGCAAAGCTTTTGGAATGGCGCAGCAGATTGGCAATACAGGTCTGGACCTGGGTTCGGGGGAAGGCCGCCTCTCCTCTCGGCAGCGGATGGTCTGGGGGGAGCCCTTGGGGCCGTCTATTCCCCGCCAGTGGATTGCCTGCAAACCATGGGCGGGCATGATTGCGATCAGAATGTCCTGAACGTATGAGGAGGGTCAGGAAACGATCTGAGGGATCGTTTCCCTGACGATTGGGTTGCGCAGACCGCTCAGCACCTTGGCCCAGAATTTGGTCCCCTCATTGGCCTGGAACCACAAGCCCAGAACGTCCTGCGTGCCGTCCGGCAAGATTGCCAGGGCCACGAAGACCGCCTTGTTCGAGACCGCGCCGTCGCTGCGGATGTTGACCCGGATCGCATCCATGAACACCACCGGATAGCAGGACTCAAGCGGGCGGTTCTGCCAGGCCGTCACCTCCTGCATCACGGTGTCGGTGATGGCCGAAATCAGGCTGGGTGACGCTTCAAAGCCGTAGATCTCCTCGATGTGGCCTTGGATCTCCCGGGTCGTCATGCCGCGGACGGGCACGCTCCCTCGCGGGACATTGCTGCGCTGTGCCCTGCCTGGCAGTGGATGATCTTGGTGTCGCCCCCCGGAAAGCGGCACTGATACTTGGCGATCAGAACCGGGTCAAAAGTCCCGTTCCGGTCGCGCGGAAAGTCCAGAACTACCTTGCCGGCGTCCGTGGTCACAGTCTTCTGGCTGCTGCCCCTCTCGTGCATGTAAACATGCACTGCCGGGCAGTGATTGCGGCGACTGGCGGGCTGGTTCTGGCTTTCAGTCGGCTCCTGCGCCCGCTCTTCGCTCAGATGTTCGTCCAACTCGGTGCTCAGCGAACGTTCCGCAATCGCCTTAGTCCGTTCGGAAAGAATACCTTCCTTGCCGAAAAAGGTCTCCGGGCGAACGCCCTTCAATCAGCCGGTCCAACAGGTCTTTGTCTATGCGCAGCCGTGGGTCTCCTCAAAATTGAGCTATCACGCCAGGGCACAAAACTCAGGATGGTCCCATGGAGTGGAGCTGGCTTCCAACGCCATCCTGCGTGGTGTTCCGAACAGCGGATCGAATTGCATAGCATCGCGTCCGGCAAGCCTGTGCAAAACGGCTTCGTGGAAAGATTCAAAGGCCGTCTTCGCCTGGAGTGCGATCTGTAATCGGGGGCTGTTGGTCAAGTGTGATCGGCTTCGGTTCCGTCATGGGGCCATGCTTCTGTCCGCGGCCGGCCCGTCGCAGGGCGCGCCGCATGTTGGCGGTCGAAGGTGAGGCGGACCATGCTAATCGGCGGGCTTGCGAGATTGCGCGCAGAAGCAGCGCCAGGCATACGTGCGGCCTTCGCCTGATCCCCGTCCCTGATGGGACCCTTGCCAAAGCCCTGGGCGAACTGGCGCCAGGGCTTCGGGGTCAGACCATGCAGCGGCTCCCCAGCGGAAAGGGGCGTCGTCGCGCCACATGCGATGCAATACGACGGCGAGCTTGCGCGCCACCGCAATCTTCGCCTTCTTCAGACTGCTCCGCTTTGCGATCCTCAAGCCCCAGGCCCGGATCGACGTCCATTGGCGCGAGCGGGTGAGCATGACGTGGGCCGCAGTGAAGAGCGCCGTGCGAGTGAAGGCATCGCCGGACCGGCTGATGCGCCCCCTCACGCCGGTCTCTCCAGACTGGTATTGTCTCGGTGTCTGGCCAAGGTGAGCTCCGACATCACTCGAGCGCCGGAAGCGCCCCGGGTCGTCGATCGTCGCCTTGAAGGCCAGTGCCGTGACCGGGCCAGAGCCGTGACCGGGCCAACTCCGGGGATGATCATGAACCCGCGGCAGAGTTCGTCGTTGGCGGTGAGACGCAAAAGCGCCCTGTGGAGTTCGGCAAGTTGCGTCTGCATCTCGGTGCACCGGCGAAGCAATGCGGACATACAGAGCTCGAGGTTCGGGCGCCCCTCCACAAGTTCACGCACCCGGGCCTCGAAGTCCCCCGCCGCGATACGGTCGGCCTTCAGCCCGAATGGGCGCAGAAGTCCGCGGATCTCGTTCTCGTGGTCGTGCAGCTTGTTGACGAAAAACTCGCGCGACATCAGGAGCGTGCGCATCTCCTGGCTCACCGTCGACTGCACGTGGACAGGCTTGAACCAGCCCGAGCGGATGAATTGCGCCAGAGACCGGGCGTCATTGCCGATGGAGTGGATGGCTCCTGCTCCACCGGCGTCGTGATGCGCCATCATGCAGTTGTCATGAACTGCTGGGACAGGAGCCTCCCAATGACAGTTAAAACCCTAGGTCTCGATCTGGCCAAGGATGTTTTTCAGGTTCATGGAATTTCCGAGACGGGCCGCAAGGTTTTCAACCGCAAAAAAAAGCGCGCCAGACTGCTGGCATTTTTTGAGAGCTTGCCGTCATGCATGGCCGGCATGGAGGCCTGCGGTTCGGCTCATCATCGGGGCAGTCAATTTCGCAAGCTGAGGCATGAAGTCCTTTTGATGACAGCGACTTACGTCAAGCCAAATGTGAAGCGCGGAAAGCCGGACGCAGCCGATGCGGAGGCAATCTGCGAAGCTGTGCGCCGCCCGGCGATGAGATTTGCCGAGATAAAGACGGAAGACCGACAGGCCCTGTTGGCGGTCCACCGCACCCGCGGCCTTGTTGTCCGTCAGAGAACCCGGGCCGCGACCATGATCCGCGGCTTGCTGCGTGAATTCGGGCATGTTCTTCCGACCGGTGCCGGGGCTGTTACTGCCTTTGCAAAACGCCATCTCGAAGGCGGTCATCCCGGTATGCCTGAGCTGGCGAGTGGGGGCCTCGGCACGCTGTGCTGCCAACTCCTCGGGCTCAACGCCCGCATTGACGGTTTCTCCAGGCTGATTGAACGCCACGCCCGGCGCGATGCCGATGCGCGGCGATTGATGCAGGTGCCAGGGACCGGTCCGATCACGGCATCTGCAATCGCGGCGGCGATCAGCGATGCCAACCAGTTCAGAACCGGACGCTATCTGGCCGCCTGGCTGGGATTCACTCCGCTCAACAAAACCAGTGGCGGCAAGGAGAGCCTCGGACACATCACCAAGAAGGGGAGCCATTGCACCCGGAAACTCCTGATCGCTGGCATGACATCCCGCATGCTGATGGCCAAACGGAGTCCTGAAAACGCCGGTACCTGGACCGCCAAAATGCTGGCCGAAAAACCGGTTCGTCTTGCGGCCGTTGCCATGGCGAACAAGGCGGCTCGTGCAAGCTGGGTAATGCTGACGCGACTGGAAGACTACCGGCAGCCGGCCGCTTGACCGGATAACCTGCCAGAGATGCAAGACGAATGACGTGATGATGCGGAATCAAGTCAACCAAGAGCCAGGAAACTCCGGGAATGTCCGTGGCCCTATGAGGCCGTAGAGCCGATTGGAACCTCGCTTGCGGAAATTATCAGGGCCAGTGGCAGACCGCCACGAAAACAGGCCGGACAGACAACTGTACTGACCAAAGCGCCGCTGAAACCACGAAAATATCTTGCAATGCAGGAGCCATCCACACAGGTCATTCCTGTTGCGGTTCATGGCCGCCATCGCCGCCTTGGCATGTCGCGCTTCAATGCAGACTGCGGGCAAGCCTGCGCTCGTGAGGCGGTTGTAAAGCCACTGCGGCAATGGCCCGGCTTCGAAACCAACTCGCCCGAAAGTGGCGTCGATACCAGCCAGCACTTTGCCGATGTCGGGACCGCCTTTGCCTCAAGGATCATTCCGCCCTCGGCATCGACAACACAGATGCTGGTCATCTCGAGTGAGACGTCGAGGCCCACATACAATACTCTAGTCATGGCCGTTCTCCGGGTCATGGGCTTACCGGCAAGAAGACTACCGGCGAGTCCGGGAGCTGAGCCCCGATTACGCCATCTGAACGAAACCATGTTCCGAAACTTGGCACGCGGGCGGATCATGATCGCTGCCTGGTCCGTCGGCTACAACACCGAACGCGCCCGTTCAGCCTTGGATTATCAGGCTCCGGCTGGCTATGCGCGAATCCTGATCACCGCAAGCGCCCGCCCTGCTGCGAAAGATGAAAGCTCCGCACGCCGGGCGATTTCTCAACCTGCGCCAATCGGCGTAAATACCAAGCGGGCTCGGGTCACGGCTGGATGAAAGTTCAGTGGCAGGTCAGATGCATTGCAGGCACAATCCTACCAGGCTCTGATCAGCGAACCTGTGACATTGATCCGGGATATGCTGCAGCATGCCGGGCAGGACTGGCTGGCCGCGGCCTTAGTCCCCAGCCTGGAACGCAGGAATATCTTTCGAACTGAAGTGTTTACTGCACTCAAAAGAAACGCCGCCGCGGCCTTAGACAGCCAGAGGCGGCGTTATATTGTGGTTTGCTTGAAGGCTTCACTCCGCTGCGATTTTGATCACAGGTGTCATGCGCTCCAGCACCTCGTCGCTGAGGTGGCACTTGATCTGATGGCCGTCTTCCAACTGGCGCACAGGCGGCACTTCCTTATCGCACAGGCCTCCAGGCACTTCGGACTTCCAGCGGCAACGGGTCTGGAACGGGCAGCCCGGGGGCGGGTTCATCGCCGAAGGGATGTCGCCCTCCAGCACGATGTGCTCTTTCTCGATCGAGGTGTCAGCGATCGGAACCGCGCTCAGCAGTGCTTCGGTGTAGGGGTGGTAAGGCGGCGAGAACACCTGATCGGTGTCGCCCAGTTCCACCACATGGCCGAGATACATCACCATCACCCGGTCGCTGAGGTAGCGCACGATCGACAAATCATGAGAGATAAACAGCAGCGTGGTTTTCTCCTTGCGCTGGATCTCCATCAAGAGGTCTGTCACCGCCGCCTGCACCGACACATCCAACGCCGAGACGGGTTCGTCCGCCACCACAATACGTGCACCGCCAGCAAAGGCGCGGGCGATACCCACGCGCTGCTTCTGGCCGCCTGACAGCTGCCGCGGCATCCGGTCGGCAAAGGCGCGGGGCAGCTTTACCAGGTCCAAAAGCTCCAGCATCCGCTTTTTGCGCTCGGCTTCAGAGTTGCCGATGCCGAAGATTTCCAGCGCCCGTATGATCTGGCGGCCAACCGACATTGACGGGTTCAGCGTGTCGAAGGGGTTCTGGAACACCATTTGCACGTCCGAGACGGTCCTGGTGTCGCGCTCCTCGATCGGGATCTGTTCGATGTTCTGATTATCCAGCAGGATCTGGCCTTCGGTGGCGGTTTCCAGGCCCATCAGCACTTTGGCAAAGGTGGACTTGCCGCAGCCGGATTCACCGACGATGGCCAATGTTTCAGATTCGCGGGCTTCGAAGCTGAGTGTTTCGTTGGCTTTTACCACCTTCTTCTCGCCGCCGCCGAAAAGGGCGTTGGCTGCGACCTCATAGTATTTCTTGAGGTTTTCCATCTTGAGAACAACCTTACCAGGCGCGGTTTTTTCCTTCGTCTCAGCCAAGGTGATCGGGGCGTTCCAGTCGATTTCCTGGAACTTCAGACAGCGGGTTTCATGGCGGTCGTTGCCATGCACCGGCGACATCGGGATAATCATTTCCTGATCGCAGCGGCCTTGTTCAAAGTAGTCGCAGCGCGGCCCGAAGTTGCAGCCATTGGGCCGTTCGTGGGGCAGGGGGAAGTTGCCGGGAATGGCCACCAGCGGGCGCGAGTTCTTGTCGGCACCCGGCAGCGGGATTGAGCGGAACAGCGCCTGGGTATAGGGGTGCTGCATTTCATCGAACACATCCGCGATCGAGCCGCGCTCAACCGCTTCGCCGGAATACATCACGCAGAGGCGGTCGCAGGTTTCAAGCACCAGGCCGAGGTTGTGTGAGATGAACAGCATCGAGGTGCCGTATTTCTTACCCAGATCCTTCACCAGCTCAACCACCGCAGCCTCAACCGTCACGTCGAGCGCGGTAGTGGGTTCATCCAGGATCAGCAGCGACGGTTTCGACATCAGCGCCATCGCAATCACGATGCGTTGCTGCTGGCCGCCCGACAGCTGGTGCGGGAAGGAGTTCAGCATCCGCTCCGGATCGGGCAGGCGCACGTCGGTCACCACTTCCATCGCCCGGTTGTAGGCTTCCTTCTCGCTGACGCCCTCGTGGATCATCGGCACTTCCATCAGCTGTTTGCCGATTTTCATCGCCGGGTTGAGCGAGGCCATCGGCTCCTGATAGATCATCGCGATCTCGTTGCCGCGGATGTCGCGCAGCTCTTCGGCGCTCATCTCGGCCAGGTCGCGGCCCTTGAACTTGATGGTGCCGCCGACAACGCGGCCGTTCTTGCCGAGGTCCTGCATAACCCCCAGCGCCACAGTGGATTTGCCGCAGCCGGACTCGCCGACCAGCCCGACAGCTTCACCCGGTTGCACGGCTACGGAAAAGTCCATCACCGCCGGAATTTCGCGCAGGCGGGTGAAGAAGGAGATCGACAGCTTGTCAATCTCAAGGATCGGGCCGTCGTATTCTTCCATTTTGCTCATGTTTTTGTCTCCCTGTTGAGGCTGGAAGGGAAAGACCCCTTTCTTCTGGCCTCAGGTATCCCGGGGGGGCTGCCTGCTGTGGCGCCACTGGTTCAAGACCAGCTGGCGGCGGGGCTGGCCCCCCGGGTTTGTCGCATCAATCCTTCAGGCTCTCTTCGCGTAACCCGTCCGCCAGCAGGTTCAGACCAAGAACCAGCGTCAGCAGGGCAAAGGCAGGCGGCAGCGCCGGGTGCAGGTAGATCGACAGCAGCTTGCGCCCGTCATTGATGGTCGATCCCCAGTCCGGGCTTTCCGGCGGCAGGCCAAGGCCGAAGAAGCCCAGGGTGCCCAGCAGGATGGTGGTGTAGCCGATGCGCAGGCAGAAATCGACGATCAGCGGGCCACGGGCGTTGGGCAGGATCTCCCACAGCATGATGTACCAGGGGCCTTCGCCGCGGGTTTGCGCTGCGGCCACATAGTCGCGGGTTTTGATGTCCAGCGTCAGGCCGCGCACGATACGGTACACCGTGGGCGAGTTGACAAAGACCACCGAGACAAACACCACCAGGATACCGCCGGGAATGTCGAACATATCCATCGCCCGGGGCAGGCCCCAGATCGCGTATTCCGGTGTTTTGATCAGGTAACCGCCGTTGGAGACCAGCTGCAGGTAGAACCAGATGATGGTCCCAAGCACAACCGGCAGCAGCCAGTTACGCAGCTTGGGCCGGGTGTAGTAGCGTGAGTTCAGCAGCACCCCGACAAAGATGATCGGGAACACAAACAGCACGATAGCCATATAGTTCGGAACACCGGTGGCGACGATTTCCGGGGTCACCAGCAGGTAGAACAGCAGGATCACCGGGAAGGCCAGGATCAGGTTGGCTGCAAACGACAGGATCGTGTCCAGGCGGCCGCCGTAATAGCCCGCGGGCAGGCCCAGGGTGATCCCCACCATAAAGGCAAAGACCGCGGCCATCGGGGCAATCTTGATGACTTCCCAGGCGCCCTTGACCAGACGGCTGAAGACGTCGCGGGCCAGGTTGTCGCCGCCCAGCAGATACCATTCATACTGGCCTTCTTCGGGGTTGCGAAGCGGGGTGCCAGGCACCTTGTTCTTCATGCCCGAAAGCTGGCTTAGCGGGTCATGGGTGATGATCATGTCCATGGCGCCGTAGACACCGGTGAACACCCAGAACATCACCAGGCCGAAGCCGATCATGCCGATGGGGCTGTCAAACAGCTTGCCGTACAGGCCAAGCCGCCGTTTGAAGCCGATCGAGAAAGCGTAGAGGATCACCAGGGAAATCCAAACCGGAGACAGCTGGTAGATAATACGCCCTGCAATTTCAATTGCGCTAAGAGGTTCCATTCTCTGCTGCCTTCCTTAAGAGATCCGGATACGCGGGTTCAGGTACACATAGCCGATGTCCGAGATCAGCTGTGTCACAAGAACCACGACAACTGAGACCACAGAGACGGCCAGCAGCAGTTCGATGTCGTTGTTGCCTGCGGCTTCCACCAGGATCCAGCCGAAGCCCTTGTAGTTGAACAGGGTTTCGACAATCACCACGCCGTTCAGCAACCAGGGGAACTGCAGCATGATGACGGTGAAAGGCGCAATCAGCGCATTCCTGAGCGCGTGTTTCAGAACGATGTTGTGAAAACTCACACCCTTAAGGCGGGCGGTGCGGATATATTGCGCAGTCATCACCTCGGTCATTGAGGCGCGGGTCATCCGGGCGATGTAGCCCATGCCGTAAAGCGCGATGGTCAGCACCGGCAGGAAGAAGTTTTCAAAATTCGGATTATCCATCGCCGAGGTGGCGGTGCCCTTGAACCATTTCAGGCCGACGGTGGAAGATGTGAAGACAGCGATAAAGATCACCCCGGACACATATTCCGGCGTTGCCGTCGTCAGGATTGAGGCCGTCGAAAGGCTTCGGTCCGTCACCGATCCTTCGCGCATCCCCGCCAGGACGCCGATGATCAGTGCCGATGGGATCATCAGGACCAGCACCCAGAACATCAGGCGGCCGGTATTGCCCAAACGCACTGCCACGATGGAGGAAACTTCGTCTTTAAAACGGGTGGAATAGCCCCAGTCGCCCTGCAGAATACCGCAAAAGGTTGAGGCTTCGGCGGCCACTTCGGCTGAAACGGTGCCTGTCATGCACCGGCCGCTGTAGCCGTCTTCAGTTTCGCGGGTCCAGCCGGGCAGGACACCCAGCCATTGGCCGTATTTTGAGACCATGGAGCCGCCATAGCCGTTGGCATCCAGCCAGCTGGCCACGGCCTCATCCGACATCCGGAAGTTGCCCTGGGTTTTGGCGAGTTTCTCAAGGTTTGGGTAGAGGTTCGTCAGGAAGAACACGATGAACGTCAGGCACAAGGCCGTCAGCAGCATCACGCCTGAACGTCGGAGAATGAAAAGTCCCATGGGGTCCCCTGTCAGTCTGGCGGATCGGACCCGGCTGCAGGTGCGGGTCTCTTATCGTATGAGCTGGAAAGCACCGCCCCATCCGGGGCGGTGCGGGTGCCGGGAGCCTGTTAGGGCGTGGCTTACGCCGCCCAGCCCCATTTGTAGTGGTGGTGTTCGAAGGACACGTGCATGTCCGCGCCGACAACGCCTTCGCGCATGTGGCGGTAGAGCGAACGCCAGTAAGGCTGGATGGTAACGCCTTCTTCCTGGATCAGCGCCTGGCCTTTGGCAGAGATCTCGCGGCGCTTGTCGGCGTCGGCGATCGACAGAGCTTCTTCCAGCAGGGCGTCGAATTCAGCGTTTTCCCAGCCGAATTCGTTCCAGGCTTCGCCGGACTTATAGGCCAGTGCCCAGATCTGAACGCCCAGCGGGCGGTGGTTCCAGTTGGTCGAGGAGAACGGGTATTTCACCCAGTCGTTCCAGAAGGTCGAGCCGGGCAGAACTGTCCGCTTGACCTTGAAACCTGCGTCGCGCAGCTGTGCGGCCACGGCATCGGTAGTGTTCCGGCGCCAGTCGTCGTCGATCGACAGGATTTCATGTTCGAAATCCATCATGCCGGCTTCTTCCATCAGCGCGCGGGCACCTTCAGGATCGACCTTCTGCGGCGGCAGTTCGGCGTATTCCGGGTGGATCGGGCCGACATGGTGGTTTTCCGCGGGTTCACCGCGGCCGCCATAGCCGAGTTCAAGACAGACGGAGTTGTCGACAGCCATCTGAATCGCCTTGCGGACGCGTTTGTCTGCATAGGGCTTCTTGCCATCGAATTCCGCCAGCTGGTTGGTGCGGATCACAATCGAGGACATGGTCACAACTTCGGACTTCTTGTAGCCAAGACCGTCCATCACGTCGATGAATTCACCCACTGATTCATAGAGCATGTCGACTTCGTCGGATTCCAGAGCGGCCAGCCAGGACGACGGATCGGTGCCGAAATCGACGTATTCGATACGGTCCAACGCAGGTTTGCCGTAAATCGCTTCTCCCCACCAGGTGTGGTTATCGTTGCGTTCCAGGGTCGCCTTCACGCCCACTTCCAGTTCTGTCAGCAGGAACGGGCCGGTGCCGACGTTGGTCAGGAAATCATTGGTCTGGAAGGACGCGTGAACAATCGCCGCCGGATAATCCGCCATGCCCGCGATCAGCGAAATGTCGGAATTCGGCAGGTTCAGCTTCACGGTGTGGCTGTCGACCACTTCGATGCCGCCTTCAATCGCCTGGCCGGCGTCTGTGTCGATCAGGGTCGCAAAGCGGCCGGCCATCGAGTTGCCTTCCAGCGACTTGTCGCACCAGCCTGCAATGTTGCGGGCCACGTCTTCGGCGGTGAAGTCGTCGCCGTTGTTCCACTTGACGCCTTTGCGGACGTTCAGCGTGTAAACGGTTGCGTCCTCATTGACTTCCCAGCTTTCCAGCAGCATGCCGGTGATAGAGCCGTCATTGTTGTATTCAACCAGGTATTCGATGCTGCCGCGGGTCTTGTTGGCCATCTGCGACCAGTCGAAGGTGCGCGGGTCCTTCAGCGGGCGGACCTCGGTTTGGATGCGCAGGGTTCCGCCTTGCTTTTTCTCTTCAGCAGCCTGCACCGGTGCGGCCATGCCGATCATGCCGTAAGCAGCGCTGGCAGCCACACCAAGCGCGGTGGCGCGGGTCAGGAATTCACGGCGGTCGAGCTTGCCATCCAGCACTTCTTCGGCGTGCATCTTGGCGGCCCAGTGTACCGGTGCTCCGTTGATTGTGTCGTTGGTCATTTAGGTCTCCCTGTTATCCCGTTTGGTCATTTGTCTTGCGAAACGGATTTTGGCCCGGCGGCGTGCCGGGCGTTTTTGTTTAGCGTTTTGGATTAAAGTTTCCCCATGGCTGTATTCGGGCAGAGATATGCCGTTTCGTCAATGCACAGTTTCGGCGTTTGAAGGTAAAATTACGACATTCGGGGTGTCGTTTTCCCGAATTGAAACGGTATGCTACTGAATACTGTTCAAAACTGCCCAGTAACCGGTGTGAAATCCGCACTTACTGGAAAACATGCAAGAATCTGCAAGCGGATCAAACTATTGTGACTTCTTGCGGGCGGCTTTGCGCACTGCGCTGGGGGTTTGACCGGCGTGCTGGGAGATGAAGCGGGTGAAGTAGGCGGCGCTGCCAAACCCCAGATGAGCAGCAATGTCGCGGATGGGCAGCTCAGAGCTGATCAGCAGCGTGCGCGCGGTGTGCAGCTGGCGCTCGGTCAGCAGGGCTGCGGCGGTCTTGCCGGTCTCGGCCTTGCACACCCGCGTCAGGTGGGTTGGCGTCACATTCAGCGCGGCCGCGTGACCGGCCATGGCGGTCTGGGTGCCGGGCAGTTCGGCAATGCGCAGGCAGTAGGCCTGGCACAGGCGCTGCGCTGCGGTCTGCCGGGCAGCCCGTCCGGCGGGCTCCGGTTGCCGGTGCAAGGCAATGGCGGCCAATTCGCAATGGGCCTGAACGGAGCGGTGCCAGAGCAGCTTCTGCTCATTCTGCTCGCGGCTGATGGCTTCGAACAGGGCGGTCAGCCTGGCCTGGTCCTGAAGGCTGGCGAACCGCTTCTGGACCGGCGTTTCCGGAAACGGCAGCGGCAGCGGGCCGGATACTGACAGAACCTGCCCCAGGCACTGGCGGGTGAATTCGGCGGACCACAGCGTGCCGGCCGGAAGAAAGATGGCGCTGTAGGGGCCAAAGCCGCGCTGTGCGCCATTGACGCAAATGCGCCCCTGTCCGCGGGTGATCCAGATCAGCAGGTGTTCGCGGCGGGTATGTGCCAGCCCGGTCTGCCAGGCGCCATCTGGGGCAAGCCGGGATAAAGGGGCGGCGTGAATGTCGCCGGACAGGGTCGGATCAAATGGCATCAGATATCTTAGGCACAGGAACAAATACGATCTGCTGCAACAGGGCATGAATCGCTGATTCTGGCAAGTTTCCGCCGGCCAGCGCCGAAAACGTCTAAATATTTAGGGTTTATGCCGGCTGGCTGCCCCGGCGGCGGTCAGGCCAGGGCCACCTGCTGCCAGTCTTTCATGCGGGCGCGGAACCAGCTGCGCTGACGCTTGGCGAACCGGCGGGTGGCGATGGCCGCGCGTTCTTCTGCCTCGGCCAGCGAAATCCGGCCTTGGCCATAGGCCATCAATTCCGGAACCCCGATCGCCTTGCAGGAGGGCAGGGCAGGGTCATAGCGGTCCTGCATCGCTTCGATCTCCTCCATGGCGCCCTGATCCAGCATCTGGCCAAAGCGTTTGCGGATGCGGGCCTCCAGCCAGGATTTCTCTGAGTTCAGCACCAGTGCGGTGCAGCCGGACAGCGGCAGCGCCGGGGCGGGGGTGTCATCCTGCCAGCCGGCCAGCGGGCGGCCGGTGGCCTTCAACACTTCCCAGGCGCGCTGCACCCTGGCCCGGTTCTGCAGATCGATGCGGAATGCGGTCTCGGGGTCCAGCTCTGCCAGCAGCGCCTCAAGGGGCAGGCTGTCGCCTTCGGCGCGGACCTCGGGCGGGGTGGCAGGAATGTCCGCCATGCCGTCTGTCAGGGCGGTGAAGTAAAGCCCGGTGCCGCCGGTGATGATCACCCGTTCAGGCCCTTTCAGAAGCTCCAGCACCTCGCGCAGCCAATGGCCGGCGGAATAATCTGCATCATAGGGCATGTGCCCGTAGAGCGCGTGGGGGGCCTGCGCTTCTTCCTCTGCCGAAGGACGGGCGGTGATCACCCGCCAGCAATCATAGACCTGGCTGGCATCGGCATTAACGATGATGCCGCCCTGGCGCGCGGCAATTTCAAGCGCCAGCGCGGACTTTCCCGAAGCGGTGGGGCCGGCAATCAGTACAGGCAGATCCGGGTTGATGTCGGGCAGGTTCATTCAGGCGTGATCCGTCTCTTAAGTCCAGTTCCGCAAAACTGTGCGGAAAGCGCGCAGCGCGGATTGAAACCGGCGGCGAATTGCTTCATTTTGCGCGCAAACTAACCCTCACATCTTCTGGAGCGCAACATGCCTCAACCGCAAGACAAGCCGGAGCTGCATCCGGCCGCCGCCTATAAACGCGTCATGCTGAAAATTTCGGGCGAGGCGCTGATGGGCGATCAGGGGTTCGGCCTGCATCCGCCGACCGTGCAGCGCATCGCCCGCGAAGTGAAATCGGTGCAGGAGATGGGCGTCGAGATTTGCATGGTGATCGGCGGCGGCAACATCTTCCGCGGCCTGTCCGGCTCGGCTCAGGGGATGGAACGGACCACCGCTGATTACATGGGGATGCTGGCAACCGTGATGAATGCGCTTGGCATGCAGTCGGCGCTGGAAGAGCTAGGGGTTTTCACCCGGGTGATTTCGGCAATCCGCATGGATGAGGTGGCCGAACCCTATATCCGCCGCCGCGCCGTGCGCCACCTGGAGAAAAAGCGGGTCTGCATCTTTGCGGCAGGCACCGGCAACCCGTATTTCACCACCGACACCGCCGCCACCCTGCGGGCCAATGAAATGGCCTGCGAGGCAATCTTTATGGGCAAGAACGGGGTTGATGGCGTCTATGACAAAGACCCCAAGGAACATGCCGACGCCGTCCGTTATGACGAGATCAGCTATGACGAAGTCTTTGCCAAACGCCTGAAGGTGATGGATGCGTCGGCCATTGCACTGGCGCGGGACAACAATCTGCCGTTGATCGTGTTCCCGCTGGATGAGCCGGGCGGCTTCCGCGGCATCCTGGCCGGCAAAGGCACCTATACCAAGGTTCACGGCTAAGCCCTGATCCGGGACTGAGGAAAGACGCGGGCCCATTGCGGCCCGCGTTTTTTTTGCTTCCGGCCGGGGCAGATCCCTTGGCGGGGCAGGGCATTTCCGTGAAATCACCGGAACGCAGGCTAAATTTCCTGGATGACAGGAGAGACCGGCAAGGGGGCAGGATGCAGTCCCGGCGGCGGCAAATCCTGGCCAACATCGCTATACATCAGCCTTCCAATGGCTTATGAGCCAAGGGAAGACCGCCTCAGATAAGGGGAGAGAGCAGAATGTCTGATGATTTTGAACTGGATACCGACGACCTGAAGCGCCGTATGGACGGTGCCATGGCCAACCTGCGGACCGAATTCGCGTCCTTGCGCACCGGCCGGGCGTCTGGCTCGATGCTGGAGCCGGTGATGGTGGATGCCTATGGCTCGATGACGCCGATCAACCAGGTCGGCACCGTGAACGTGCCGGAACCGCGCATGGTCACAATCAACGTCTGGGACAAGGGCCTGGTCGGCAAAGTTGAAAAAGCAATCCGCGAATCCGGGCTGGGGATCAACCCGCAGCTTAACGGCACCATCATCATGCTGCCGATTCCCGAGCTGAACGAGGAACGCCGCCGCGAGCTGACCAAAGTGGCCGGGCAGTATGCCGAACATGGCCGGGTTTCGATCCGCAACGTGCGCCGCGACGGCATGGACCAGATCAAGAAGGCCAAGGCTGACGGCATGTCGGAAGACGATCAGAAGTTCTGGGAAGCCGAAGTGCAGGAGCTGACCGACAAGATGATCAAAGCTGTGGATGAGGCGCTTGAGACCAAGCAAGCCGAAATCATGCAGGTCTGACCGGCAGTATGCCAGGAGATGCAAATCCGCAATTGAGCGCCGCCGGGGAGTCTCCGGCGGTCCGTTCCGGCCCGCGCCATGTGGCCATCATCATGGACGGCAATGGCCGCTGGGCCCAGGCCCGCGGGCGGCCGCGGCTGTTCGGCCACCATGCCGGCGCGCGCCGGGTGCGTGAAGTTGTTGAGTGCTGCCCAAGTCTGGGCGTGAAATACCTGACTATCTTTGCCTTCTCGACCGAGAACTGGAAACGCACCCAGACCGAGGTCGCAGGCCTGATGAGCCTGTTCCGGCGTTACATTTCCAAGGAAATGAACGCTTTGGCCGAAAAAGATGTCCGGGTGCGCTTTATCGGCGACCGGGTTCGGCTGGATGCCAAGCTGATCGATCTGATGGACAAGCTGGAACAGAAGACCGAAGGCAACGACGGCACTCAGCTGACTATTGCGCTGAACTACGGCGGCCGTGACGAGGTTGCCCGTGCCACCAAGCGGCTGGCGCAGGATGTAGCGGATGGCCGGCTTGATCCCGCTAAAGTCGATGAAGAAACCCTGCCGCGGTATCTGGACACCCATGTGCTGCCGGATCCGGATCTGGTGATCCGCACCAGCGGCGAGGCGCGGATCTCGAACTTTCTGCTGTGGCAATCGGCCTATGCGGAATATGAGTTCATCGACACGCTGTGGCCGGATTTCTCCGGCGAGGAGCTGGCGCGGCTTTGCAACAGCTATGGCAGCCGCGACCGCCGGTTCGGGGCCGTCAAAACATGAGTGCCGCCAAGGGCCGCTGGGCCGACCTGCTGCCGCGGGCCTTGTCTGCTGTGGTGATGGTGGCTGCGGGCGGATATGCCGTATGGGCCGGCGGGCTGGTGTTTGATGTGCTGATTGCGCTGTGCAGCGGCGGCATGGTGTGGGAACTGGTGCGGATGCTTCAGCCTGCGCGCAGCGGCACTGCGCTGCAGCTTGGTGCAATCTCTGCCGTTGCGGTTCTGCTGGCGTCGTTCCTGCCCGTGCTTTGGGTGCTGCCGGTCTTGGCGGCCCCTGTGGCGGCAGGGTTCAGCCAGATCAGCGAGCGGCGGCAGTATTTCACCGGCTTTGCCTTGTGGGTTCTGCTGGCGGGTTTCGGCTTTATCTGGCTGCGTGGCCAGATGGGAATGGCCTGGATGCTGTGGCTGATCGGCATTGTGGTGGCCACCGACATTGCGGGCTACTTCGCTGGCAAGGCAATCGGCGGGCCAAAGTTCTGGCCGCGTGTCAGTCCCAAGAAAACCTGGAGCGGCACCGCGGCGGGTTGGCTTGCGGCGGTTATCGTGGGGGCGGTTTTTGCCAGGCAGATAGGTCTGGGCTATGGCATCGTGGTGCTGTCGGTGCTGCTGTCGATGGCCAGCCAGGCGGGTGACGTGGCCGAGAGCGCACTGAAGCGGAAGATGGGCGTCAAGGATTCCAGCGGGCTGATTCCCGGCCATGGCGGCCTGTTCGACCGGTTCGACGGGATGCTGGGGGCTGCGGCGATGTTCCTGGCCGTGACCGCCCTCTGGGGATAACCAGACAGGAAAAGCTATGCGGAAAGTCTCGATTTTCGGCGCGACGGGCTCGATTGGCCAGAACACCATCGATCTGATCCGCCGCGCGCCGGATGCTTATGACGTGGTGGCGCTGACCGGCGGCGCCAATATCGCGCGGCTGGCCGAAGACGCTGTTGCGCTGCGGGCTGATGTTGCTGTGACTGCTTATGACAACCGCCTGCCGGATCTGCGCGCGGCGCTGGCAGGCACCGGCGTCGAGGCCGCAGCAGGGCAGGCGGCGCTGGTGGAGGCTGCTGCACGGCCTGCCGATTGGATCATGTCGGCCATTGTGGGCGCGGCTGGTCTGGCTCCGGGGCTGGAGGCGCTGAAACACGGCACCACCCTGGCGCTGGCCAACAAGGAATCGCTGGTCTGCGCCGGCCGGTTGCTGCTGGAGACCGCAGCGGCGCACGGCGCCCGGCTGCTGCCGGTGGACAGCGAGCATTCGGCGGTGTTCCAGGGGCTGGCAGGCGAAGATATTGAAGCGGTTGAACGGATCATTATCACCGCGTCCGGCGGTGCATTCCGGGACTGGCCGCTGGAGGACCTGCCAAGTGCAAGCCTGGCGCAGGCGTCCTCGCACCCCAATTGGGATATGGGTCAGCGGATCACCATCGACAGCGCATCCATGTTCAATAAAGCACTGGAAGTTGTTGAAACTCGTGAATACTTTGGTGTCCGGCCTGAACAGATCGAGGTGCTGGTGCATCCCGAATCGCTGGTCCATGCACTGGTTGGTTTCAAGGACGGAGCGCTGATGGCGCATCTGGGCGCGCCGGACATGCGGCACGCCATCGGATACGCGCTGCATTGGCCGGAACGCCGGGAACTGCCGGTGGAGCGGCTGGATCTGGCCCGTATCGGCCAGTTGAATTTCCGTGCGCCGGACCCGGCCCGGTACCCGGCGCTGCGCCTGGCCTATGATGTGATGGACCGCGGCGGTATGATGGGCGCGGCCTTCAACGGGGCCAAGGAACAGGCGCTGGATGACTTCATCGCAGGCCGCATCCGGTTCACTGATATGTCGGCTGTCGCCGAGACCGCGCTGGAGCGCATGTCAGCGGAACGTGACCTCATTGATGCCGCAATGACACTTGATAACGTGACCCGGGTTGACCATCTCGCCCGGCAACAGGCGGCACGCGCCGCAGAAGAACGCATAGGGTAGATCTTTGGACGTACTTGCTTTTGTCCCGCAGTTTGGCGGTTTTCTTTATACGATTGCCAGCTTTGTCATCGCCCTGTCGGTGATAGTGGCCGTGCATGAATACGGCCACTACATCGTTGGCCGCTGGTCGGGGATTCACGCCGAAGTGTTCTCGCTGGGGTTCGGCCCGGTGCTGTGGAGCCGTGTGGACAAGCACGGCACCCGCTGGCAGGTCGCCGCGCTGCCGTTCGGCGGTTATGTGAAATTCCTGGGTGATGCCGATGCGGCCTCGGGCAAGGATGCCGGGGCAATGCAAGCCGCCGCTGACGATCCGGCCGCGCTGCGCCGGACCATGCATGGCGCGCCGTTGTGGGCCCGGACCGCAACTGTCGCAGCCGGGCCGGTGTTCAACTTTGTGATGTCGGCGATCATCTTTACCGCGGTTGCGATGTCTCAGGGCATCATGCGCGACCCGCTGACGATTGGCGCGCTGGCGCCGCTGCCTGGGGTCGAGAGCGGCCTGCAGCAGGGGGATGAGCTGATCACAGCGGGTGGCATTGCGGTGCCAAGCTATACCGATCCCGATGCCTGGGAGGCCTTTCGCGAAGCCCTGCCGCAAGAGCAGCCGCTGGAATATCAAGTGCGCCGCGACGGCAGAGACATCAGCGTCAACGGACCGTATCTTTACCCTCCCTATGTGCGCGGTGTGGTGCCGCGCAGTGCAGCCGCGGATGCCGGATTGCAGCCGGAAGACGTGATCCTGGCGATGAACGGCGCGCCGGTTGTGTCCTTTGACCAGCTCAAGACGCACGTCGAGGCCGCGGACGGCAAAGTGCTGGTGCTGGACGTCTGGCGGGACGGCGAGCAGGTCGAAATGGCTCTGGCGCCGCGCCGCACGGATGAGCCGCAGCCGGATGGCGGTTTTGCCACCCGCTGGCGGATCGGCATCATTGGCGGCCTGGCCTTTGAACCGGCCACAGTATCCGCAGGCTTCGGCGCCTCATTGGCGGCGGGCACCTATCAGGTTTGGGCTGTGGTGGAGACCTCGTTGTCGGGGCTGAAACATATGATCACCGGCGCCATCAGCACCTGCAACCTGTCCGGGCCGATCGGCATTGCCGAAACTTCGGGCGCGATGGCCAGCCAGGGGGCCGAGAGCTTTATCCGCTTCATTGCGGTGCTGTCGACCGCCGTGGGCCTGCTGAACCTGTTCCCGGTGCCCGCGCTGGATGGCGGCCATCTGATGTTCTACGCCTACGAGGCGGTGTCAGGCCGTCCGCCCAGTGACCGGGCGGTGCGGGTGCTGATGTCGCTTGGTATCGCCATCGTGCTGTCGCTGATGGTGTTCGCGCTTGGCAATGATTTGTTCTGCTGAGAAGCCGGCACGGAAAGGATGACTTCGGGCGGCCATGTTGCCGCCCAAGTGCTGCCACATTCTCCCGTTAACTTTTTATCAACCCGCAGATTGTGCCGGATAGGCGCTTTGCGGATTGGTGAACGATAACTGGGGGACGACCGATGCAGACACTCTCGCAATCTTACCAGGGCCTGGGCCTGTTGGTCCGGCTGAATTGGGACCGTGCGCTGACGGGATTTGCCGTCCTGGGCGCATTGACCGCAGGCGCCTGGCTCGCCGCATTGTGATTCCTGCAACCGGCGCGCAAGCCCGCCGTGCCGGTTGCTGCCAGACTGCGCTTTGTTGGTTTTGACAAGCGCTTTCAAACCCGGTACGCACATCCCAAAGCTGCTATAATAATCGGGTTTTGAAAAATGGTTTGGGGGAAAGTCGCAGGCAAGTCCTGTGGTGAGCGTAAGTCGGGCATCAACATCTTGTACCGTAAAGTTTCGGCTATTTCTCTGGCGGTTGCGCTGGGTTATGCATTGTCTCCGCTGCCGGCTGAGGCGCAAAGCTTCCGTTTCAATACGGTCCAGGTCGAGGGCAATCAGCGGATCCAGACGTCCACTGTTGTTGCCTACACCGGGATCGAACGGGGGCAGACTGTCAGTGCGGGCGAGTTGAACGACGCCTATCAGCGCATCCTTGACAGTGGCGTATTTGAAACAGTGGAATTGGTGCCGCGCGGCAATACGCTGGTGATCAAAGTCACCGAATTCCCGACCATCAATCAGATCAGCTTCGAGGGCAACCGCCGTCTCAAGGATGATTCCCTGGGCCAGATTATCGAATCTGCGCCGCGCCGGGTGTTCAGCCCCTCGCAGGCCGAGCGCGATGCCGCCGCAATTGCCGAGGCGTACAGCGTTCAAGGCCGTCTGGCGTCGCGCGTGACCCCGCGGATCATCCGCCGCAACAACAACCGGGTCGACCTGGTGTTCGAGATTTCCGAAGGCGACACCATCGAGGTGGAGCGCGTCTCGTTCACCGGCAACCGGGTCTATTCCGACCGCCGTCTGCGCCGGATCCTGCAGACCAAGCAGGCTGGATTTCTGCGCGCTTTCATCAACTCGGACACGTTGATCGAGGACCGGCTGGAATTCGACAAGCAGGTACTGCGTGATTTCTACCTGTCGCGCGGTTACGTGGATTTCAGGATCAACAGTTCCAACGCCGAAGTCACCCGCGAACGCGATGCGGTCTTCCTGGTGGTCGATGTAACCGAAGGCCAGCAATTCAAGTTCGGCAACATTTCGGTGACCAGCGAAATGCCGGAAGCGGATGCCGACCTGTTCCGCTCCACGTTGAAGATCAAGCCCGGCGTGGTCTATTCCCCGACATTGGTCGAGAATGCAATCGACCGGATGGAAGGGCTGGCTGTCCGCAATGAGATCGACTTTTTGCGGGTCGAACCGCGGGTTACCCGCAATGAGCGGGACCTGACCCTGGATATTGAGTTCGTATTGCGCCGCGGCCCGCGGGTGTTTGTCGAACGCATCGATATCGAAGGCAATACCACCACGCTGGACCGGGTGATCCGCCAGCAATTCCGCTCGGTGGAAGGCGATCCCTTCAATCCGCGGTCCATCCGCAACAGTGCAGAGCGTATCCGGGCGCTTGGTTATTTTGCCAACGCGGATGTTGAAACCCGCGAGGGCAGCTCGTCCGATCAGGTGATCATCGACGTCGACGTCGAGGAACAGCCGACCGGGTCCTTGAACCTTGGCGGTGCATACTCGGTCACGGATGGTTTCGGGGTCAGCGTCGGCCTGTCCGAGAACAACTTCCTGGGCCGTGGCCAGCGGCTGTCTTTCAATGTCGCCACGGCGACGGAATCGGATTCCTATGTGCTGGGCTTTACCGAACCTTACCTTTTGGGCCGGGATTTGCGGTTTGATCTGGACCTGGGTCTGAATGAAACCGACTCCAGTTTCTCGGAATACCGCACCAAACGGATCTTCTTCCAGCCTGCACTGACCTTCAACACAGGCGAAGATACCTCGCTGCAGGTCCGCTACACGTGGGATTCGGACGAGATGCTGTTCACCGAAAACGAGGAAGACGATCCGGCTACCTTCCTGGCGAGTCCGGTTATCCAGAACGAAATCAAGCAAGGCGAACGTTCGGCCAGTGCCATCGGATTCACCTACCGCTATGACAGCCGTTTGACTGGTCTTGATCCGAATGCCGGCTTCTTGGTTGAAATCGGTGCTGATTATGCGGGCTTGGGCGGTGATTCCGAATACATAAAAACGACAACCAAGGTGGTTGGGCAGAAGCGGATCCTGAACGAGGAAGTCACAATCCGTGCGACCATCGAGGCTGGTTCGTTCCAATGGGAAGGCAGCGGTTCCAGCCGTTCGATTGACCGTTTTGTTCTGACGCCGTCGGTTATGCGCGGCTTTGAGCCCGGCGGTATCGGCCCGCGGGATCAATCCGACGGCGCACCAGGCAACGGCAGCTACAATGACTTCCTAGGCGGCAACTATTATGCGGTGGCCCGCTTTGATGCGGAATTCCCACTGGGTCTGCCGGAAGAATTGGGGATGCGCGGCGCCCTGTTCTATGATGTTGGCAGCCTTTGGGGAACGCAGAACGTTGATACTTCTGGCACCAGCGGCAACGGTGTCGTGGGGTCCAGCAGATCGTTCCGCCACGTCGTTGGCGTCTCTCTGCTGTGGACCACCGGGATCGGCCCGCTGCGCTTCAACTTCTCGAAAGCCCTCCAGAAAGAGGACTTTGACCAGGAGCAGAGTTTCGACCTGACCTTGCAGGCGCGGTTCTGATCTGGTGCGGCGGCCTGCGCCCAGTTATTGGGCAGCGCTTGGTCTAACCATAGCGCTGTCCGGGTCCGGGACGGTGCCGGCCCTGGCCCAGGAGCCGGCTTCTCCACCCCCCAATACGGGCGCGGAATTCCAGCTGGGCCTGCCGCAAAGCGGCATCCTCACCATCCAGCCTGACCGGCTGTTTTCCGAAAGCGCCTTTGGCAAGCGGGTGGAGCGCGAGATTGAGGCCGAGGGCGCGGTGCTGACCGCGGAAAACCGCCGCATCGAGGCTGAACTGCGCGCCGAGGAACTGGAGCTGACCGAACGCCGCAGCGACATGGCGCCGGACGCCTTCCGCGCCCTAGCGGATGCTTTTGATCAGAAGGTGCAGGAAACCCGGCGCCGCCAGGACCAGAAGTTGCGTGAAATCAACCAGATGGGCGAGGAAGCCCGGAGGGAGTTCATCGCCGCCTCACTGCCGGTACTGCAGCAGATCATGCGGGAGACCGGCGCAGGGGCGATTCTGGATCATGCCTCGGTGTTTCTGAGCGCCAATGCCGCTGATATCACCAGCCTGGCAATCGGCCGGATAGACGAGGTTCTTGGCGATGGCGCAGCAGATGAGGAGAGTGAGCGCTGAGTGTGCGAACTTGCCCAACTGCCCTCTGCTTGCTAGGGACGGCGCAGCATAATTGACGATAATGGGAAACCACGCATGACCACCGAGCTGCAAAATGCTGACATTCAACTGATCCAGCGGATTCTGCCGCACCGCTACCCGTTCCTGCTGGTCGACAAGGTGGTTGATATCGACAGCTACAAATCGGCGCGCGGCATCAAGAATGTCACCATGAACGAGCCGCATTTCCAGGGCCATTTCCCGGGAACGCCGATCATGCCGGGTGTTACCATCGTCGAGGCGATGGCGCAGACCGCAGGCGTGATGCTGGGCGTTGGCATGGACATGGTCGATACCGACCTGCTGATCTATTTCATGAACATCGACAAATGCAAATTCCGCCGCAAGGTGGTGCCTGGCGACGTGCTGGAAATGCATGTGGAGACGCTGCGCGGCAAACCGGGCGGCAAGATCTTCAAGTTCCTGGGTCGCGCCACGGTGGACGGCGAAGTCGCCGCAGAAGCCGAATTCACTGCGATGGTAGACCGCCAGGTGGAGGGCGCCTGAAATGAGCAGCATCCACCCCAGCGCCATTATTGAAGACGGTGCCAAAATCGGCGAGGGCTGCGAGATCGGCCCGTTCTGCCTGGTTGGACCTGACGTTGTGCTGGGGGACCGGGTTGTTCTGAAATCCCATGTGGTGGTCACTGGCGACACCGAGATCGGCGATGAAACCGTTGTCTTCTCTTTTTCGGTGCTGGGCGAGATCCCGCAGGACCTGAAGTTCAAGGGCGAGAAGTGCAAGACCGTGATCGGCAAGCGCAACCGTTTCCGCGAACATGTGACGGTGAATGCCGGCACCGGCGGCGGCGGCGGCGTGACCCGTATCGGCGACGACGGGTTGTTCATGGCAGGCTGCCACATCGCCCATGATGCCCAGGTCGGCGACCGGGTGATTGTGGTGAACTCCGCCGCGGTGGCGGGCCACTGCGTGCTGGAGGATGACGTGATCATCGGCGGCCTGTCAGGCATCCACCAATGGGTGCGCATCGGCCGCGGCGCCATCATCGGCGCGGTCACCATGGTGACCAATGATGTGATCCCCTACGGGTTGGTCCAGGCGCAGCGGGGCGAGCTGGACGGGTTGAACCTGGTCGGCCTCAAACGCCGCGGTGTCGCCCGCAGCGACATCACAGCCTTGCGTGCCGCGTTCCAGATGCTGGCCCAGGGCGAGGGCACCTTTCAGGAGCGCGCCAAGCGGCTGGGGGACGAGAGCGACAGCGAATACGTGCAGCGGATCGTCGCCTTTATCACCGGCGGCAGCGACCGCTCTTTCCTGACACCGGGGGGCTGAGACCATGCTGGCAGTGATTGCAGGTACCGGTGAACTGCCGGCTGAAGTTGTCTCCCGTGTTGCCGGCCGGCCGCTGATCTGTGCGATGGCAGGGTCGGAACCTGATGCGGTGGATGCGGAAGTGACATTCCGGTTTGAACAGCTGGGATCCTTTCTGGAACGCTTGAAGGCCGCAGACGTGACCGAGATCTGCATGGCAGGCGCGGTGCGCCGTCCCAATATCGACCCTTCGGCCATTGATGCCGCGACGATGCCGCTGGTTCCGGTGCTGCAGGCGGCGCTGGCCGCTGGCGATGACGGGGCATTGCGGGCGATCATTGGCATTTTTGAACAGGCCGGGTTCACTGTCCGCGCCGCGCATGAAGTGGCGCCGGATCTGCTGATGGCAGAGGGCGTGCCAACCAAGGTGCAGCCGGGGGAACTGGACAAGGCGGATGCTGTGCGGGGCGCTGAAATTGTCGCCGCCATGTGTGCGGCTGATATCGGCCAGTCCTGTGCAGTACGCAAGCAGCAGGCCATTGCGGTCGAGAACATCTTCGGCACCGACTGGATGCTGGCCTCGCTGCTGCACCGCCCGGATGGGCAGGGCGGTTTGCTGTTCAAGGCGCCGAAACCGGCGCAGGACCGCCGTGCTGACCTCCCCACCATTGGTGCCGGGACAGTGGAAGCCGCGGCCAGGGCCGGATTGTCCGGCATCGCATTGGAAGCAGGCGGCGTGATCGTGCTGGATCAGGAGGCGGTGATTTCGGCCTGTAACCGGCTGGGCCTGTTCCTGTGGCTGCGCAAGGGATGAGCCTGCGGGTGTTCATTCTGGCGGGCGAGCCTTCGGGCGACCGGCTGGGCGGGGCGCTTATGGCGGGATTGAAACAGCTGGCGCCGGAGGCCGTTTTCGACGGCATCGGCGGCGCGCTGATGGCTGAGCAGGGGCTGGTCTCGCGGTTTCCGATGGATGAGCTTTCGGTGATGGGGCTGGCCGAGGTGCTGCCGAAGTACCGCCATCTGAAACGCCGGATCCGGGAAACTGCCGATGCGGTTCTGGAAACCAGGCCGGATGTGCTGATCACTATCGACAGCCCGGATTTCTCGCTGCGGGTGGCGCGGCTGGTCAAAGAGCAAAGCAATATCCGCACGGTTCATTACGTGGCGCCCTCGGTTTGGGCGTGGCGGCCCAAACGGGCAGGCAAAATGGCTGAGGTCATCGACCATGTGCTGGCGCTGCTGCCGTTTGAGCCGCCCCTTATGGAGAAGGCCGGGATGGCCTGCGACTTTGCCGGCCACCCGGTGGTCGCCGAGCCGCAGGCCACGCGCGAAGAGGTTGCTGCGTTCCGGCAGGAATTTGGTCTGGGGAATGCGCCCTTTGTGCTGGCGCTGCCAGGTTCGCGGCGCTCTGAGATATCGCGGCTGGCGCCGGACTTCGGGGCGGCCTTGAAACGGTTCCTGGAGACGCACCCGGACTATAAGGTGGTCGTTCCTGCTGCCGCACCGGTGGCAGGGCTGGTTGCGGAGGCTTTGCAAGGCTGGCCCGAAGGCACAGTCCTGATCGACCCGAACAAATTTGATCCCGCCTCGGCCAAGGCCCACAAACGCGCCGCCTTTGCTGCGGCGGATCTGGCGCTGGCCGCTTCTGGCACGGTGTCGCTGGAACTGGCCGCCGCGGCCACGCCGATGGTGATTGCCTACAAATTCCAATGGCTGACCTGGCAGATCATGAAACGCATGGCGCTGATCGACACTGTGACGCTGGTCAACCTGGTGAGCGATACCCGCGTGGTGCCGGAATGTCTGGGGCCGGAGTGCACACCGGACAATATAGCTGCCCGGCTGGCTGCGGTGGCAGCAGATCCCGGCGCGCAACTGGGTGCCATGGACGTAACTATGCAACGTCTTGGCAAGGGCGGTGAAGAGCCCGGCCTACGGGCGGCGCGGGCTGTCTTGGACCGTCTCCCCCAGATGTAAGGTCAGAGCGCGGCGGAGACTGACGCTTCCGCCGCGCGGCTTTCGGTAGCGCGGGCGCTGCGCCCCCGCGCGGGGCGTGCCGCCTACGCACAGAAAAACATCTGCGGACCGGCAGGATGATGCGGTGGGTTTGATTCTGCGGAGAAGCGCCTGAGGGCAGGACCGGCCTCAGGCGCTTTTGCAATCTTATGGGAATTGCCGGGTCAGGGAAGGCGCAATTGGCTGGCTGCGTTTCTCAGTAACCGCGCCAGATCCAGCCGCCGCCAAAGATGCGGGAGCCTTCGCTGGCGTAGAACACGCAGGCCTGACCGGGAGAGACGCCTTCCTCCGGTGTCAACAGCTCGACCTCGGCGGTTGTTTCGCTCAGAGGACGGATAATCGCCTCACGCGGGGGGCGGGTGGAGCGGACCCTGACCTTCACATGCCATTCATCCTGCGAGGTGAAGGCCGTGTCACCCAGCCAGTTGATTTCGCGCACCGGGATAGTGCGGGTGGCCAGCAGTTCCTTGGGGCCGACGACAACCTGTTTCGTGTCTACGTCCAGCTTCACCACGTACAGCGGCTCGGAAAGCCCGCCGATGCCCAGGCCGCGGCGCTGGCCGATGGTGTAATGAAGCACCCCGTCGTGGCGGCCCAGCACCCGTCCGTCGGAATGAACGATGTCGCCCGGCTCCGCAGCACCGGGGCGCAGTTTTTCGATCACCCCGGCATAGTTTCCGTCCGGCACAAAACAGATGTCCTGACTGTCCGGCTTGTCGGCCACCGCCAACCCGTACTGCGCCGCCATCTCCCGCGTTGCGTCCTTGGAGGGCAGGTGGCCCAGCGGAAAGCGCAGATAATCCAGTTGTTCCGGCGTCGTCGAGAACAGGAAGTAGCTCTGGTCGCGGTTTGCATCCTCGGCGCTGTGCAGCTCTGCCCCGTTTGCCCCCATCATGCGCTGGATGTAGTGGCCTGTGGCCATGCAGTCGGCCTCCAGATCCTTGGCGGTCTCCAGCAGGTCCTTGAACTTCACCCGCTCGTTGCAGCGGATGCAAGGCACCGGGGTTGCACCGGCCAGATAGCTGTCTGCGAACTCGTCAATCACCGCATCCTTAAAAATGTTCTCATAATCCAGGACGTAATGCGGGAAGCCGCGCTCCTCGGCGACGCGCCGCGCGTCGTGGATATCGATGCCCGCACAGCAGGCCCCCTTTTTGGCCAGCGCCGCGCCGTGATCGTAGAGCTGCAGTGTCACGCCGACCACGTCATAGCCCTGATCGGCCAAGTATGCAGCGACGACAGAGCTGTCGACACCGCCTGACATGGCCACCACCACCCGGGTTTCCGAGGGCGGTTTGGCAAAGCCGAGCGAGTTTAGTTTTGAGTCGTGATCCAGCGCCATGGGGCAGCTCCTGAAGGCAAGGGGGCAGGCGCCGCAGAATATAGGAAAATCCTACAGACTCTCAAGGGCCGTGGTTCACGTGCCGTTAAGCCTGATCGGAAATTCTTGTGCCAGACCTCAACGAAAAAGATCTTCGAGGGAAGAAAGATGTTTTTGAAGAAAGTTGACGGGCCGCGGGCCGTCACCCTGCCGGATGGCACCATCATGACCAGGGCGGATCTGCCGCCGGCAACCACCAGGCGCTGGGTTGCCTCTCGCAAGGCCGCGGTGGTGCGCGGTGTTCTGTACGGGCTGCTGCCTCAGAAGGAGGCCATGCAACGTTACGGGTTGAGCGAGGAAGAGTTCCGAAGCTGGGTTGCAGCGGTTGCAGACCATGGCGAAGAGGCCCTGAAAACCACGCGTCTCAAGAAATTCCGCAGCCCTGACGCAAAATAAACAAGCCCGCCCTTGAGTTGCATTTGTAAATTAACCATCATGGTAACGAGGCATTAACTTTTTTCCACCAAGGTTAACGCGACCTGAGGGAAACAGTGTACAGGCGGAGAAAATAATATGCGCATTCTGCTGGTTGAGGATGATCCGACCACGGCCAAAAGCATCGAACTGATGCTGACCCATGCCAACCTGAACGTCTACTCGACGGATTTGGGGGAAGAAGGGATCGATCTGGCTAAACTTTACGACTATGACCTGATCCTGCTGGATCTGGGGCTGCCCGATATGAACGGCCACGAGGTCCTGCGCCAGCTGCGCATGTCCCGTATCGAAACGCCGATTCTGATACTGTCCGGTGCCGATGATACCGACAATAAGATCAAGGGCTTCGGCTTTGGCGCGGATGACTATCTGACCAAGCCTTTCCACCGTGAGGAACTGGTGGCGCGGATCCATGCGATCATCCGCCGTTCCAAGGGGCATTCGCAGTCCATCATCAAGACCGGCAAGATTGCGGTCAACCTGGATGCCAAGACGGTTGAGACCGATGGCAAGGCGGTGCATCTGACCGGCAAGGAATACCAGATGCTGGAGCTTTTGTCGCTGCGCAAGGGCACCACGCTGACCAAGGAGATGTTCCTGAACCATCTTTATGGCGGCATGGATGAGCCTGAACTGAAGATCATTGATGTTTTCATCTGCAAGTTGCGTAAGAAGCTCAGCAACGCAACAGGCGGCGAGAATTACATCGAAACCGTCTGGGGCCGCGGTTATGTGCTGCGTGATCCGCAGGAAGACCACCTGTCAGGCGGCCAGCGAATGGCTGTCGGCGCCTGAAAGGATGATCACCCGGGCGGCACATGATAATGTGCCGCCGGTTGCAAGGACCTGCCGGTTGGCGGGTCTTTTTGCTTTTTGACGCCTGCAGCATGCGGGCTGTCAGATGCGCTGGACGCGGCCAGCGCGGCAGCTTATCACCAAAAGGGAGAACGAAGAGGGACCGCGCGTGGCAGAGAAAACAGAAAAAGACGTGGCCAACCTGTCGGCTGAAGAAGCGCAGGCCGAGTTTCACGGACTGGAAGAACAGCTTCGTGCGGCGGATTTGGCCTATCATCAGGCCGATGCGCCAGAAATCAGCGATGCGGCGTATGATTCGCTGAAACGGCGCTATCGTGCGCTGGCAGAGGCGTATCCGGATCTAGCGGCAGATGCCACTCAACTTGATGCGGTGGGGGCTCCGGTTGCCTCTGGCTTTGGCAAGATCCCCCATTCGGTGCGGATGCTGTCGCTGGGCAACGCGTTTGAAGATGAGGACGTCGCCGATTTCGACCGCAGCATCCGCAAATACCTGGGCCTCACGCCTTCTGATGGATTGTCGTTTACCGCCGAACCCAAGATCGACGGGCTATCGCTGTCACTGCGCTATGAACAGGGCGTTCTGATCCAGGCGGCAACGCGCGGCGATGGCAGCATTGGTGAAAATGTGACCGCCAACGCCCGAACCATTGCCGACATTCCGCAGCAGCTGCACGGCGCGCCGGATGTTCTGGAAGTGCGCGGCGAAGTCTACATGAGCCACGCTGACTTTGAGGCGCTGAATGCCCGGCACGAAGAACGCGGCGGCAAGGTTTTTGCCAATCCGCGCAACGCCGCCGCAGGATCGCTGCGGCAGCTGGATGCGGAAATCACCCGGGCCCGGCCTTTGCGGTTTTTTGCTTACAGCTGGGGTGAGTTGAGTGAACCTCTGGCAGAAACGCAGATGGAGGCAATTGCGCGGCTGCACTCCCTGGGGTTTCAAACAAACCCGCTGACCCGGTTGTGCGCAACTCTTGAAGAGATGATCAGCCACTACCGCAGTATCGAAGAACAGCGCGCAACGCTTGGCTATGACATTGATGGCGTTGTGTATAAGGTCAATGATCTGGCCTTGCAGGGGCGGCTGGGCTTCCGCTCCACCACGCCCCGCTGGGCGATCGCGCATAAGTTTCCGGCGGAACTCGCCTGGACCCGGCTGGAGTCCATCGACATTCAGGTCGGACGCACCGGCGCGCTCAGCCCTGTGGCCCGCCTCACCCCTGTGACCGTAGGCGGGGTGGTGGTGTCGAATGCGACGCTGCACAACGAGGATTACATTCAGGGCCGCGATTCAAAGGGCGAGGAGATCCGGGGCGGCAAGGACATCCGCATCGGTGATTGGGTGCAGATATACCGGGCCGGTGACGTAATCCCGAAAGTGGCCGATGTGGATCTGACCAAGCGGCCCGCGGATGTCGCGCCCTATCAGTTCCCGCAAACTTGCCCGGAATGCGCCAGCCCGGCTGTGCGCGAGGAAGGCGATGCCGTGCGGCGCTGTTCCGGCGGCCTGATCTGCCCGGCGCAAGCGGTGGAAAAGCTGAAGCATTTTGTGTCCCGCGCAGCCTTTGACATTGAGGGTCTGGGCGCCAAACAGGTGGAGCAGTTTCATGCAGACGAGTGGGTGAAGGAACCCGCTGATATCTTTGATTTGCAAGAAAATTATGGATCCGGACTACAGCAGCTGAAGAACCGCGAAGGGTGGGGTGAAAAATCTGCGGATAACCTGTTTGCTGCGATTGCTGAAAAACGCACCATCCCGATGGCCAAACTGATATTTGCCCTGGGCATCCGCCACGCGGGCGAAGTTGCCGGCCGGGATCTGGCATTGCATTACCGGGATTGGCACGCGATGGCGGAGGCGGTTGACGCCGCACGACCCGCTGCGCTGGCGCACCGGGCAGCGGACGAAGCTGAGGAGGCTGAACGCCAGTCTGCCGCTCGGGAAGGCCGCCGTGCCCGCATCAAGGACGCCCGCGATGCGGCGATTGCCGCTTGCGGTGTTCCTGCCGGGGCTGCGTCCGTTTGGGCGGACCTTATCGGTGTCGATGGGATTGGCGCGGTGCTGGGCCTGTCCCTGTCAGATGCCTTTGCCAACCCCGAAGAACGCGCGGCCTTTGACCGGCTGGTGGCCAAGCTGACCATTGTGCCGCCGGACGCGCCTGCGGCGGACAGCCCGGTGGCGGGCAAGACCGTGGTCTTTACCGGCACGCTGGAAAAGATGACCCGCGCCGAAGCCAAGGCGCGGGCCGAAGCTTTGGGTGCCAAAGTGTCCGGCTCGGTGTCCAAAAAGACCGACATTCTGGTGGCCGGACCGGGCGCGGGGTCCAAGGCCAAGAAGGCGGCTGATCTGGGTATCAGAACAATGGACGAAGATAGCTGGCTGGAGCTGATTGCAGAGGCATGAGCGGACGTCCCGAAATCCTGTTTCCGCTGTTTGCCGGGGCCGAGACCTTGCAGGGGGTCGGTCCGAAGACTGCACAATCCCTCACCCAGGTTGAGGTCGAGACACCGCGTGACTTGCTGTTTTCGCTGCCGTATTCGGTGGTGGACCGGCGGCGGCGCGATACTATCCGCGGGGTGGATCTGCCCGCCGTCGTTACAGTTGAAGTGACCATCGGCAGTCACCGCCCCGCCCGTAACCGGGGCGGCGCATACCGGATCCATGTGGAAGATGCGGAGACTGAATTCCAGCTTGTGTTCTTCCACGGCCGCAGCCGTTACCTTGAGGCTCAGCTGCCGGAGGGCGCGCGCCGTGTGGTCTCGGGCAAGCTGGAACTGTTTGACGGTCTGGCCCAGATGGTTCACCCGGACCACATGCTGCCGGTTGAGGAAGCGCATGAGATCCCGGAGTATGAGCCGGTCTACAGCCTGACCCACGGGGTTACCCAGAAAACCATGTATAAGGCGGCGCAAAGCGCGCTGTCGCGGATGCCGGAGCTGGCCGAATGGATCGACCCGGCGCAGATGCTGAAGGAAGCCTGGCCTGCCTGGCATGACGCGTTGCAAACGGCCCATGCACCGCAGGGTCCCGGTGATTTGGACCCGCAGGCGCCGGCTCGGGCGCGGCTGGCCTATGATGAGCTGTTTTCCCATCAGCTGACCCTGGCGCTTGCCCGCCAAACCGAACGTAAAGTTCGCGGTATTCAAAGCCAGGCCACCGGACGGCTGCAATCCCGCGTGCTCAAGGTTCTTCCGTACCGGCCGACCAGCGCGCAAGCCCGCGCGATTGACGAAATTTCGGCGGATATGGCCACTGGCAACCGGATGAACCGGCTTTTGCAGGGGGACGTGGGTTCTGGCAAAACCTTGGTTGCTTTCATGGCCTTGCTGGTTGCTGTTGAAGCAGGCGGGCAGGGTGTGATGATGGCTCCCACGGGGATTCTGGCGCAGCAGCATATGGAAGGGCTTGCACCGCTGGCCGAGGACGCAGGTGTGGTGATTGAGATCCTTACCGGACGCGACAAAGGCGCGGAGCGCAAGGCCAAGCTGGCGGCGCTGAAACGCGGTGACATTCACATCCTGGTCGGTACCCACGCGGTGTTCCAGCAAGATGTGGAATTCCGCGATCTGCGGCTGGCCATTGTCGACGAACAGCACCGCTTCGGGGTGCGCCAGCGGATGGAGCTTGCGGAGAAGGGCAAGGGTGCTGATGTCCTGGTGATGACCGCAACGCCGATCCCGCGCTCCCTGGCACTGGCACAATATGGCGACATGGATGTTTCAGTGCTGGACGAGAAACCACCGGGGCGCAAGCCGGTCAAGACCGCGGTGATCAGCACCGAGCGGATGCAGGAGGTGGTCGATCATCTGCGCAAGGCGATATCTGAAGGGCGTCAGTGTTACTGGGTTTGCCCGCTGGTCGATGAATCCGAGCTGAGCGACCTGACCGCCGCCGAGGAACGGTTCAAGCATCTGCGCGCCATTTTGGGCGAGGGCACTGTGGGATTGGTGCATGGCCAGATGCCGCCTGCGGACAAAGATGCGGCCATGGCGGTGTTCCAAAATGGCGATACCAAGGTTCTGGTGGCCACCACGGTGATTGAGGTGGGGGTGAACGTTCCGAATGCCTCGATCATGGTGATTGAGCGGGCAGAGATCTTTGGCCTGGCGCAGCTGCACCAGCTGCGCGGCAGGGTGGGGCGCGGCAGTGCCCAGTCAACCTGCCTGTTGATGTACCAGCCTCCGTTGACTGAGGGCGGGCGTAAACGGCTTGAGGTCCTGCGCGAATCCGAGGACGGCTTCCGCATTTCGGAAACCGACCTGCAGATGCGCGGCGCGGGGGATATGATCGGTACCGCGCAATCCGGCCTGCCGCGGTTCCGTATTGCCGATTTGGAACGCCAGGCAGGGCTGATGGCGGTGGCGCAAAGCGACGCGCGGGCGCTGCTGGCCGCCGATCCCAAACTGGACAGCCCCCGCGGTAAGGCTGCGCGTGTTCTTCTGTGGCTGATGAAGCAGGATCAGGCAATCCGTTTGATTACAGTGGGTTAACGCGCATTCCAAAGCGTGTTCTCTGACGGTGTTCCAATCTGTTCGCAAATGTTCTCAAAAAGTTCTTTACAGGCGTTCTTGAAAATGAGAACAAAGGGGCAACAAACTTGCCAGAGAGCGAAGAGACTGACCGGAGGAGGCCCGAGCCATGATTGCACAGATCAAAACCACCATGCAGAACGCCCATTCGACCCTGCTGGAGGACGCCATCGGCGCGGCCTCGCTGATGGTGATGCTGGTGGCGGCACTGCATCTTCCAGGGCTGTTCTGATCCGCTTTTCCCATTCCTGATTGCATCTGCTGTGCCGGGCCGGCCCTTTCCTGTCCCGGACTGCCCGAGGGATCAACCGCCTGTCCCGATCCCCAACTTGGATTGCCTCAATATCCAGCCTGGCCTGCCCGGGTCCCGCACAGCAGAGCATGACTGCCGCCGCCATCCTGCCCGGATGCGCGGCGGTTTTTTATTTGAGGGGAGAGTGATCACTCAGCGTAGTGCTTTGCACAGGTGCAGGCCGCGTGGCGATATTTCGGGCTATCTGTGCAGGCGTGCAAAAGGCCGCGTCAGGCGCAGTGCTCCTTGGCGGCGGTCTGCATAGCTTCCAGCGTTGCCTCCAGCGCCAGCATGATCGAGGCGTGGCGGTTCTTGAACTCGCGCGCAGGCTGCAGCACTTCCAGCCCGTCAAAAGGCGCGTCCGGCACCGGGCCGTTCTGGGTCAGCATCGCCTTCAGCTGGTCGCGGGCGGTCTCAACCTCTTCCAGCGAGCGGCCGATGATATGGGCACCCACCACTGCCGCCGAGGCCTGTCCCAGCGCGCAAGCCTTTACGTCCTGGCCGAAATCCGCGATCCGCCCGTCTGTCACAGAAATGTCGACGGTCACGGCAGAGCCGCAAAGCGGCGAGCGTTTCTTGACAGTGGCACTGGGAGATTCGAGCCTGTCGAGATGCGGAATATCCGCCGCCAGCGCCAGGATGCGGGTGGAGTACAGTTTGATCAGATCACTTTCGCCAGACATGTCTTTCCCGGGCTTTCCCTGCTTGGTTCTTCCCCATACATAGGGAGCCGAACAGCAGATGCAAAAGGTTTTTACCCATGTCTATTGCCGCGTCCTTTGATCCCGCCAGCCTGACCTATAATGACGCCGGGCTGATCCCCTGCATTGCGCAGGACGAAGCTTCGGGCGAGGTTCTGATGATGGCCTGGATGAATGCCGATGCGGTGGCGCGCACGCTGGAGACCAGGAACGTGACCTATTGGTCGCGGTCGCGCCAGGCATTTTGGGTGAAGGGGGAAACCTCAGGCCACGTGCAGGAACTGATAGACCTGCGGGTGGATTGCGACCGGGATTGCCTGCTGGCGCTGGTGCGTCAAACCGGGGCGGCCTGCCATACCAACCGGCGGACCTGTTTTTATACTGCGGTGCGCGGCGGCGAAGAGATTGAGCTGATGAAGCCGATGGGCTGAACAAGGGTACGGCCCTGGCGGGGATACTTTTAGCCAGAAGAAGCGGTCAGGCCGGCCATTTCGCGGATGTCCTGCGGGGTGGCCCCATCGGCGCGGTATTTGGCGATGGCGCGGGCATCGTCGCGTTTGGCAAGGCGCTTGCCAGCCTCGTCGCGGATCAGGCGGTGGTGGTGGTAAACGGGCGTGGGCAATCCAAGCAGGCTTTGCAACAGCACGTGGATCTGTGTGGCCTCAAAAAGGTCAGCACCGCGTACTGCATGTGTGATGCCTTGATCCGCGTCATCAACAACAACGGACAGATGGTAGGATGTGCCCAAATTCCGGCGCACCAGGATGATGTCGCCAACGGTCATGATCAATTGTTCCGGGTCCAGGGGATGGATGCCTTCGAACTCCGGGCTGGTTTCCGTGAAGCTGCGTAAATCAGCTGCCTGGACGGCTTTCATCATGTTCAGCCGGATCACGTCCTTGTCCGTGGCCTCGGATGCCGGGCGCTCGCGGCAGGTGCCTGGGTAGATGCGCCCGTCGGGACCGAATTGCGGAACCCCTTCTTGCGGGGCGCCTGCGGCGGTCTCGATATCGGCACGGTTGCAGCGGCAGGGATAGGTCAGGCCCATCACTGTCAATTGGTCCAGTGCGGCGCGATAACGGGGCAGGCGGTCCGACTGGCGCAATACCGGCTGCGGCCAAGTCAGGCCGAGCCACTCCAGATCCTCAAAAATCTGCGCCTCCCATTCGGCGCGCGCGCGGGACTGATCAATATCTTCGATGCGCAGCAAAAATGTGCCGCCTTCCGCCATGGCCATATCGTGCGCCAGGATGGCGGAATAGGCATGGCCCAGGTGCAGCGGTCCGGTTGGCGACGGTGCAAATCTGGTGGTGAATGTCACGCTTTCTCAATTACATAAACTGTGGACTTCAAGTCGATTCCAGGGAGGTGGTCGCCGTGCTCCCGGAATAACAGCCGGGCGGCCGAACAGTCCAGCCATTCATTGAGTTTGCCGGTATAGGCGCGGTCTTCCAGTGCGTGATCATTGTAGGAAAAGGCAAACAGCCCGCCGCGCGGCAAGGCATGCAGGATCATGTCGAATACCGCTGGCGGGGCTGCGCCAGTGCCCAGAACGCCGCAGCCGGTGATCTGGCGGTAGGCGCCCTGCGGGATCGGCTTGCTGTCCTTGACATCAATCTGTGTCAATGTGCGGTAGACGCCCTTGCTGCGGGCCTGGGTGAGCATTTCGTCAGACGGTTCCATACCATCCACAGTGTCAAACCCCTGCAACCGCAGCGCCAAGCCTGACAGGCCGGTGCCGCAGCCGAAGTCGAGAACGGGCACACTCATGTCCGGTTGGAACTGTGCCAAGGCTTCGGCGATACGGCCCGGTGTGGCGTAACCGTTCTCGGCGATCTCAGCGTCATAAGAAGCGGCCCACTGGTTGTAGTGATCCAGGGTCGCTTCCGGTGTTTCAAGGTCGTAGGCCTTGTCCAGAAACTTTTCGCTCATGCAGTAAGTTTAGGCCCGGCAGCCGCAGCCCGTCTAGGAAAAGTTGCTGAGCCACTCTTGCCAGACATCCTTGGCGCGGTCGGTATAGGCCTTGTAGCGGTCCTTGCGGCCGCGGCGGCCGCCCTTCAGACCGTCAACCGGCCGGAACAAGCCGAAGTTCACGTTCATCGGCTGGAAAGTCTTGGCCTCGGCGCCGCCGGTGATGTGGTGGATCAGCGCGCCCATGGCACTGTCCTGCGGCACATTCGGCAGCTGTTGACCGAGGATCTCCGCCGCGGCCAGCCGGCCTGCCAGCAGGCCCATGGCCGCACTTTCGACATAGCCCTCGACGCCGGTGATCTGGCCGGCAAAGCGAATGTTGGGCTTGGATTTCAGCCGCATCTGCGCGTCCAGCAGGGTGGGGGAATTCAGGAAGGTGTTGCGGTGGATGCCGCCGAGGCGTGCAAAGCTGGCGTTCTCCAGCCCCGGGATCATCTTGAACACGTCTGTCTGGGCGCCGTATTTCATCTTGGTCTGGAAACCGACGATGTTGAACAGCGTTCCCAGCGCGTTGTCGCGGCGCAGTTGCACCACGGCATGCGCTTTGACGCCGGGCTGATGCGGATTGGTCAGCCCCACCGGCTTCATCGGGCCAAAGCGCAGCGTCTCCCGGCCGCGGTCGGCCATGACCTCGATCGGCAGGCAACCGTCGAAATAGCCCGCGGTCTCGCCTTCGTGAAACTCAGTTTTGTCAGCTGACAATAATGCGTCGATAAAGGCCTCGTACTGGTCCTTGTCCATCGGGCAGTTGAGGTAGGCGGTGCGCTCTTCCTCAGTCTCGCCCTTGTCATAGCGCGACTGCATCCAGGCCTGCGACATGTCGATGCTTTCCGCATAGACAATCGGCGCGATGGCATCGAAAAACGCCAGTGCCTCGGCGCCGGTTTCCGCCTGGATTGCCTGCCCCAGTTCCGGTGATGTCAGCGGGCCGGTAGCAAAGATCCAGTGGCCGTCCACAGGCAGTTCGGTGATCTCTTCGTAAGAGACCGACACATTGGGATGCGCCTTCAGTCTAGCCGTCACAGTTTCGGCAAAGGGATCCCGGTCCACCGCCAGCGCACCGCCGGCGGGCAGGCGGTGTTGGTCTGCTGTGGCCATGATCAGCCCGCCTGCTGCGCGCATTTCCCAATGCAGCAGGCCCACGGCGTTCTGTTCGTCATCATCCGAGCGGAAGGAGTTGGAACAGACCATCTCGCCCAGGTTGCCGGTTTGATGGGCAAAGGTTTCCACCTTGGGGCGCATTTCGTGGATCACCACGGATACGCCCATGTTCGCCGCCTGCCAGGCAGCCTCGGACCCGGCCATGCCGCCGCCCACGATATGCAATGTCTGTGCCGAATGATCTGTCATGCCCGCCACATAGGGCAGGGGAAGGGGTTGCGCAACAGGATTGGCGGTCGAACCCGCGCTGCAGCGCCGCCGAAAATCGTACAGAGTTTGTTGGCTGTATGTGATCTGACCGGGAGGGAGAGAAATTTGGGGCCGCCGCTGCGGGAATGGTCACCGGTGAGAGAGAACCGGTTGGAGGGACCCTTCCGCAGCAGCAGCCCAAATTGTGCCGGTCAGTGACTAATCAGCGACCGTGCCCAATCTTTGCCATCTTTCCGCCCGAATTGAAAGGCGTTTGGCTGGCTTCTTAAGGAAACAATATGTGCGGAATGGTAAACAAAGCCTAAAATTTTCAGAGAATTCCGGAGGTCAGGCCGGAATTCCCGAAAAATCCTCCCGGCGCATCAATTTTCCTGCCAGTCGGGGGCGCGTTTTTCGATAAAGGCGGCCATGCCTTCGATTGTGTCGCGGTACATCAGGTTCTCGACAATCACTCCGCTGGTATAAGCATAGGCCTGATCCAGCGGCATTTGCAGCTGCTCGTAAAACGCCTGTTTGCCGATTTTCACTGCAGAGCCGAGTTTCGCGGCGATGGTTTCAGCCAGCCGGGTGGTTTCCGCCTCCAGCTCCTCCAGCGGCACGGCGCGGTTGGCCAGACCCAGATCCACCGCGCGGGCGGCGTTGATGAACTCGCCCGTGGTCAGCAGCTCAAACGCCTGCTTGCGGGGGATGTTGCGCGACAGGGCCACCATCGGGGTGGAGCAGAACAACCCGATGTTCACGCCGTTGACGCCGAATTTGGTGTCCTCTGCCGCCACTGCCAGATCGCAGGAAGCCACCAGTTGGCAGCCTGCTGCCGTGGCGATACCGTGGACTTGGGCAATCACCACCTGGGGCAGCGACTGCAGTCCTGTCATCACGCTGGTGCAGCGGGCAAACAGGTCCTGGAAGTAAGCCTTGCCGCCGTCCGCCGCGGCGCGGCCTGCGGTCATCTGCTTGATGTCATGGCCCGCACAGAAGCCTTTGCCGGTGCCGGACAGGATCACCACCTTGATGCTGCTGTCCTCGCGCAGGGCGTCGATCTGCTCTTGCAGGGCCGCCAGCATCCCGTCCGACAGGGCGTTCAGTTTTTCCGGCGTGTTCATCTTCAGCCGGGCAATGCCGCCCGTGTCGTGACGTTCCAGAATTGTCATCTTGCCCTCCTCGCAATTCTCGGGGCAACTCTATGCAGGGATAGGGGAAAGGGAAAGCATGACGCTGGCATTTGATGTCGCAGGTCTGACGGATTACCTGCATGAGATTTTTCCGCAGGTGAAGGATGACTTTGCCATCGACGCGATGGATGAGCAGGGCCTTCGGATGCGGCTTTTGACAGCCGAGCGGCATTTGCGGCCCGGCGGCACGGTATCGGGCCCGTCGATGTTTGCACTGGCGGATTGCGCGATCTATGCGCTGCTTCTGTCGCGATTGGGGCGCGAGGCGCTGGCCGTCACCACCAATTGTTCGCTGGATTTCATGCGCAAACCCGTGGCCGGCGCGGATATTATCGCCGAGGCGCGGCTGTTGAAGCTGGGCCGGGTTTTGGCGGTCGCCGATGTGCTGATGTATTCCGAAGGGCTGGCAGAGCCGGTGGCGCGCGCCAGCATGACATATTCGATCCCGCCTAAGCGCTAAAGCGCGTTGGCAAGGGGCTGGCCGGCCTTCACCAGCGTTTCCCGGCCATTGGCGCTGTTTGCCACCAGATCGTCCGAGAAGCGGACCTTGCCGGGCTCAAACACCACCACCACGGTGGAGCCGCCGAATTTGAAATAGCCCTTCTCGTCCATCTTCTGCACGTCGCCAGCGGTACGGGTGTTGACGATGCTGCCGACACCAAAGGCGCCGACCTCGACAAAGCAATAGGTGCCCAGCGTTTCGGTCTCGATCAGGGTCCAGCTGCGTTTGTTCTCGCCGAACACATCCGGCCCGGCCCCCAGCGCAATCGGGTTCACCGAATGCAGCGCGCCGGCAATGTCCTGGGCGCCATTGATCCGGCCTGCCGCGGGGAAGTGGTATCTGTGATAGTCCGCCGGGCACAGCCGCACGATGGCCAGGGCGCCGCCGATGAAACGCTCCGCAATGCCGGGCACCATGGTGCGTACCGACATCGGGTGGCCTTTGACGGGGATAAACACGTCCTCAGCAAGTTCCGGGAACACCAGCACCCGGCCATCGGCAGGGGAGACAACCTCCTTGGGGTCGGTGCTGAAGGGGCGTACTTCGGGTTTCAAATGGCGGACAAAGAATTCATTGAAACAGGAGAAACTCTCCGTGTCGGCAGAAGCTTCGGTCATGTCGATCGACAGGTCTTCTATCACCGCCTTGATCTTGCTCTTGGAGAACCGCGAGTTGAACCAGATGCCCATCAGACGGCTGATGAGGGGCGAGCGAAACAGCAGTTTCTCGATGGGCCGGGCACTGGCGTTCTGATAGGCCCAGCGAATCCATTTCTCGCCGAGCACGGCTTCTTCAAAGGTCTCGCCGGTGTCGCGGTCAACAACAAGGATGGGATCGCGCTTCATAGGGCCTGCCACGTCTGGTTTCTGCTCCGCCGCGCCTAGCAAGAAGCGGCGGCGGGGCCAAGGCCGGAATTGCGTCGCAACGCTGGGGCAGGAACCGTTCAGGGGCCGGAAGCCGTCTTGCAAATGCGTCCAGTGCAGCTTTTGCGGCCGAAAGCTGCCATAGCACCGGATGCATGGCGCGTGCCCGCTCTGCGGGCGGAATTGCTTTTCCAGAAAAGAAAAAGGGGGCCGCGGCCCCCCTGTCCCGGATGTTCCTTACGGGAACAGCTTTTTCACGTAGTTCGGCAAGGCAAAGGCGGCCTTGTGAACCTCCGGATTATAATACCCGGTGTCGATCCCGGCAGCAGCAAACCGTGCCTCCAGATCCGCAAGGCTTGCATTGCGGGCCTTGCCCGAATGGCTGCCCCAGCCAAAGGCCATTGGACCGCCGGCATAGGTCGGCACTGACGCCAGATAACATGACGCATCGGCGAACAGCGCCTGGAAGGCGCGCAGGGTGCCGGTCAGCTCGTCACCTTGCATGAACGGCACGCCGTTTTGCGTCACGATGATGCCGTCCTCAGTCAGCGACCGCGCTGCGTGGCCATAGAAAGTATCGGTGAACAGCACTTCGCCGGGGCCGATCGGGTCGGTCGAATCGACGATGATCACATCGAACTTTCCGGTGTTCTCTTTCATGAAGAGCGCACCGTCGTTGATCACCAGATTGAGGCGCGGATCGTCGAACGCGCCGTCGCTCAGCATCGGCAGATACTCTTTCGAGAAATCCACCACGCCGCCGTCGATCTCCACCATGGTGACATGCTCGACCGACGTGTGGCGCAGCGCCTCGCGGGCCATGCCGCCGTCGCCACCGCCGATGATCAGCACACGTTTTGCGGCACCATGCGCCAGGATCGGCACATGGGTCAGCATCTCGTGGTAGATGAAGTTGTCGCCTTCGGTGGTCTGCACCACGTCGTCCAGCGTCAGAATCCGGCCGAACTGGCCGTTCTGGAACACTTTCAGGCGCTGATGCTCGGTGTTGCTGTCATAGAGCATCTCGTCCACGCGCAGGGCCTGGGCGTAATGCGCATGCAGGCTTTCCGTCACCCACTCCGGTTTGCTGGCACTGCTCATGCCGCAACCTCTTTGGCGATCAGTTCCTCTCCGCGCAGCAGTTCGCGCACTTCCACCATGTCAGTGTTGAAGGCCTCTTTCAGCACGTCGACGGCTTTCCACGGCTCGGCATCGCCGCACATGAAGACGTCAAAGGCGCCATAGCCGATTTCAGGCCATGTATGCACCGAGATATGGCTTTCCGCCAGCACGGCCACGCCGGAGACGCCCTGCGGCGAAAACTTGTGGGTGTGGATGTGCAGCAGGGTGGCGCCGCAAACGTCCACGCAGTCGCGGAACGCCTTCTGGATGCGGGCTTCGCAGTCCAGGCCGGTGCCTTTCATAACTTCGATGATCAGATGGGTCCCAGCAAACACCTTGCCATCCTTGCGGATGAAATGGTCTTCGCGGTCCGAGTCCACAACGGAGTCGATATTCGCGGCTGTTACACCGCGGGCGGTATCTTCCTCATGGGCGCCTGTCTCCAGACCGATCCCCAGTTGGAAGAGGTTGGCGTCTTTCATGACACTCCCCTTCGTTCCAGTAGATTGCAATCCAGCCGGTTCCTTAGCGCCCCCCCGAATAAGGGTCCGGGGTTGGGATCGGTACCGAAAGTGAGGGGCATTTAGGCCGGGGGGGAGATTCGATCAACCTTTAATTTTTGCATGGCCGGTAACGCGCAAGGACCTGCATCCTGCGGATCACAAGGGCCGGCAAAAAAAAGGGCCGGGGCGAACCCCGGCCGTCAGGTTGTTCTATTGCCCAGGGGATCATGGGCGCCAGAACGGAAGAGTGGCTTCATAATGGGCGTCCTGGCGGCTCAGCCCGATGTCCTTAAGCTGCGCTTCGCTCAGGTGTTTCAAGTGGGTTCTTGTGCGGCGGCGCAGGCTCCACTTGGTCACAAGTACTGCAAAAAGGACGGCCCATTGCGCCAGCACCGGCAGGCCCGGGCGGCTGATCAGATAGGACATGTTCGAATGTGCCATTTGCGTGTGCTGTACCATGGGAGGCTTCCTGTATTGTGTTGATACAATCCTGTTGATTTGTCGTGATGTTTTGATACAAAGGGGTAAGCGTGTTGTCCAAGGATGGATTGTAATGGGTACAATTTGGCCGCAAAGCCTGAGTGAGACAAAAGGTCCCAAGTATAAAAAAGTAGCAGATACAATCCGGTCTGCTGTCGAATTGGGCAATTTGAAAATTGGTACAAAGCTGCCGCCGGTGCGCGATCTTGCGTATCAATTGAGCATTACACCCGGCACCGTAGCCCGCGCCTACAGCATTCTGACCGATGAAGGCGTGCTGGAGGCCGAGGTCGGGCGCGGCACCTTTGTAGCCGAAAAGAAAAAGCCGGTGCCGGATGACGTATGGTCGCGGGAGCTGCATTTGCTGGAGGCGCGCGATCCCGGTCATGTCAGCCTGTTCAGCCCGCGGATTGCGGATATGGGGCAGGTGGCCGCGGTGCGCGAGGCGCTGCACAAGGTGGCGGAAGGCGAGGCGCGCAATTTCCTGAATTATCCGACCCGCGACGCCTATCTGCCGGTGCGCCAGGCGGCGGCGGCCTGGGTGGGACAGTCGCCGGTTGGCATGGTCACAGAAAACGACATTGTCCTGACACATGGCGGCCAGAACGGGCTGATGGTGGTTCTGCAAGCGATCCTCGAGGGGCCGCAGCCGGTGATCATGGTTGAGGATCTGACCTATGCCGGGTTCCGCCGTGCCGCGGAACTGCTGAGGGCGCAGGTGGTCGAGGTTGCCATGGATGAACATGGTATCCGGCCGGATTCAATGGAACTGGCGATCCGCAAGACCGGCGCCACGGTACTGTGCACCAGCCCTGAGGTGCATAATCCGACCGGGCTGCACACCCCGCTGGGGCGCCGCAAGGAGATTGTCCGCATTGCCCGCCGCCACGGGGTGCAGATCGTCGAGGATGATTGCTACCGGTTGGGCGAGTCGCGCGCACCCAGCTACCGGTCGCTGGCGCCGGAGCTTGCCTGGCATGTGTCCTCGATCTCCAAGATCCTGACACCAGCCCTGCGCGTCGGTTTTGCGCTGGCGCCGGAGGGCCGGACCACAGACCTGCGGCGGGTGGCGGAACACGGGTATTTCGGCCTGGCGCAGCCGCTGGCGGACCTGGTGCGGATCCTGCTCACCGATCCGCGGCTGCCTGATCTGGTGGCGGCGGTGCGCGGGGAAATGGCCCGTTATGTCCGGGTCGCGGTCAATGCGCTTGGCGGGTTTGATCTGACCTGGAATCCGGATGTGCCCTTTGTCTGGCTGCGGCTGCCCTCGGGCTGGCGCGCTGCCGCTTTCACCCGCGCCGCAGAATCAAACGGGGTTCAGATCCGCTCGGCAGATGAATTTGCCCTGCGCGATGGCCGCGCGCCGCATGCGGTGCGCATTGCCATCAACGCGCATGTGCCGCTGAAACAGTTTGAGGAGGCGATGCTGCGCCTGCGTGCCTTGCTGGACAACCCGCCCGAGCAGATCAGCGTCTGAATTTGTGGGGTATTATTGTACCTAATTTGTAAGCTGTTGAATATGTTGCATTTATTGTTGTTTGCACCTGTTGACGTGGCTTTGTGATCGCCGTAAACCCCCTCCATCGCATTCAGGCGTTTCCTTTCGGGGAATCTGCCGTCACGACAAACAGGATTGACCTGCCATGAAAACCTTCTCTGCTACTCCGGCAGACATCGAGAAGAAGTGGATCCTGATCGACGCCGAGGGCGTTGTTCTGGGCCGTCTTGCTTCCATCGTCGCCATGCGCCTGCGTGGTAAGCACAAAGCGTCCTTCACTCCGCATATGGATATGGGCGACAACGTGATCATCATCAACGCTGAAAAGGTCCAGATGACCGGCAAGAAGCGCGAAGAGCACTTCTACTGGCACACTGGCCACCCGGGCGGCATCAAATCGCGCACCAAACAGGAAATCCTGGAAGGCAAGCACCCCGAGCGCGTTGTGACCCAAGCGGTCAAGCGCATGCTGCCGGGCAACCGTCTGAGCCGTCAGATCATGACCAATCTGCGTGTCTATGCCGGTGCCGAGCACCCGCATGAAGCACAGGCCCCCGAAGTTCTGGATGTTGCATCCATGAACAAGAAAAACACCCGGAGCTAATGTAGATGTCTGATCAGATCAACACTCTTGAAGAGCTCGCAGCTGCAACCGGTGTGGAAGCAGTGGCCGAAGAAACCATCACACGTGAGCCGGTTCGCGATGAACTGGGCCGCGCCTATGCTACCGGCAAGCGTAAAGACGCGGTTGCCCGTGTCTGGATCAAGCCGGGCTCCGGCAAGGTCGAAGTGAACGGTTTGGAAATCAACAAGTATTTCGCCCGTCCGGTGCTGCAGATGATCCTGCGCCAGCCGTTCCAGGTTGCCGGTGTCGAAGGCGAATTCGACGTCTACGCCACCGTAAAAGGCGGCGGCCTGTCCGGTCAGGCCGGTGCGGTCAAGCACGGCGTCTCCAAAGCGCTGCAGCTGTATAATCCCGCTCTGCGCGGCGCGCTGAAAGCGGCTGGCTTCCTGACCCGCGACAGCCGTGTTGTGGAACGGAAGAAATACGGTAAGGCCAAAGCCCGTAAGAGCTTCCAGTTCTCCAAGCGCTAAGTTTCACGCTTTTACCAATTTTGGAAAGGGCCGCCTGCTGGGCGGCCCTTTTTGCTGCTGGTTCAGGTGATTGACCTGCACCGTTAACATTTTCGCAAAAGTAACGTAACATTGCTGGCACCGCGTTCTGTTGGGGGGCTGCAATGCCGCAAACCATCTATGAGAAATACGGCGGTTTCAGTGCCATCAGCCGGGTCGTGATGACCTTTTACGAGATGGCGCTCGATTCCGATCAGATCGGTGACTACTTCGCCGATGTGGATATGGCGCGGCTGATCGACCATCAGACCAAGTTCATTTCGTCGCTGCTGGGCGGGCCTGCATCCTTCAGCGATGAGCGGCTGGAGGCGGTGCACCGGGCCCTGGCCATCACCCATGATGACTTTGATGAAATGGGCGCGCTGCTGAAAGACGCGCTGGAGCAGCATGGGCTGTCCGAACCGGATGTCAGGGCCACGCTCGCCGCAATTGAAAGCAAGCGCAACGTCATCGTCCACCGGGACGCCGCATGAGCATTGCTGCCATCAACGAGCAGCTGCTGCGCGCCGTTGGTGTAGGGGTTGCCGTTGTCCGCGCTTCTGATCTTGGGTTTGTCTTTCACAATCAACCCTTTGCCGAGTGGTTTGGCACACCCGGGCCGGACGCGGCCCTTACGGATGCCATCGAAGAGTTGCAGCCACAGGATCTTGGGCCATTGTGCGACGAAGGGCTGCGCTACTCGGCGGAGCTGAAGATCAAGCGCAAGCGGCGGACGCTGGTTTTCGCCATCAACATCTCGCAAGCCAGCCATCTGGATGAGGCGCTGTTGGTGGTGGAATGCCAGAACATCACCCGCATCCGCGAGCTGGAAAGCATGATCGACAGCTATTCCGCCATGGTGGAGCGCAATACCCGCGAGCTGGAGCGCGAGAAGGAGCGGGTGGAACGGCTGCTGCTGAACCTGATGCCGCGCTCGGTCTACGAGGAGTTCAAGACCTTCGGCGTGGTGACACCGCAGCTTTACCCGAAGGTGTCAGTGGTAATGCTGGATTTTGTCAATTTCACCGACTTCGCCTCCCGCACCGATCCTACGGTGACTTTGGGAGAGCTGAACGATATCTTCACCGCCTTTGACCGCATCGTAGAACAATACGGCTGTGAGCGGATCAAGACCATTGGCGATGCTTATCTGGCGGTGGCCGGGATGCCGGATCCTACCCCGGATCACGCCACCGCCGTGGCCCATTGCGCCACCAGGTTCCTGCGCTATCTGGACCGGCGCAATCAAAGCCATCAGCATAAATGGCAGGCGCGCATCGGGCTGGGCACCGGCTCGGCCGTCGGCTCGGTGGTTGGCATTCAGAAATATGTCTATGACGTCTTCGGCCCGGCGGTGAACCTGGCCTCGCGCCTGCAAGTCTTCGCCAACCCTATGAAAATCGTCGCGCCGGATGAGATGAAGGAATCCCTGTCCGAGGAATTCCGCGTCACCGACATTGGCCCCGAAGATATCAAAGGCATCGGTGAGGTGCATCTTGTCAACGTCGGTGACGAGTTGCGCGCGCCGCAGCCCAGCAGCCGGTTCTAACCGTCCGGCGCAATCAGCCCCAGTCCGCGCAAGTAGATACCGATACCGCTTTCCAGCAGGTCCTCGGGCGGAAAGGGAGAGGCGGCACCGGGCGAGTTCCGTGCATAAAGCTCCACCACTCCGTGGCTCATCGCCAGCACATGCGCCGAGAACATCGAAGCAGGCGGGCGTTTGTCTTCCGGGATATGCTGGCTGAGGTCCGCGGCGGCGCGTTCCAGGATCGCCCGTGCCCGGGCAGCAGCATCAGCCAGTTCCGGCGTCCGGTTCACTGAAATGCCGCTTTCGAACATGGCGATGTAATGGCCCGGATGTTTGCGGGCAAAGGCGAGATAGGCGCGCCCCGTGGCCTCGAACGCCGCCAGCGCCGAGGGCTGGTATTTGTCATAGGCGTGCTGCATCAGGTCAGCAAACATCGCATAACCCTGCCGCCCGGCTTCGGCGATCAGATCCTCGCGCCCTTTGAAGTGGCGGTAGACGGCGGCAGGGGTCACTCCGGCCTGTTTGGCAGCCTCCGACAGGGTGAACCCGGTCGGGCCCTTGGCCTCGATCAGATGCAGGGCTGCTTCGACCAGTGCCTGGCGCAGGTTGCCGTGATGATAGCCGCGTTTAGGCATCCCAGATATCCGGGCCTCCGCAAATTCCGGTGTCCAATTCGCCAATCGCATCGGCGTTTTTGCTGTCATAGTCAACGGCATGCAGAACGCTGCGCATCGCAGCCAGCCTGGCCCGTCTTTTGTCATCGGATCGAATGATGGTCCAGGGGGCCTCGGCGCTGTGGCTGCGCGAAAAGGTTTCGGAAATGGCGGCGCTGTATTCGTCCCATTTCTCCAGCCCCTTCACGTCAATCGGGCTGAGCTTCCATTGTTTCAGCGGGTCGGACTCGCGCGACAGGATCCGGCGCAGCTGTTCTGCTTGGCCGACGTTCAGCCAGAACTTGAACAGATGCACGCCATCCTCGGCCAGGGCCCGTTCAAACCCCGGAACCTGGCGGAAGAAGCGTTCGCGCTGATCATCGGTGCAAAAGCCAAACACCTTTTCCACCACGCCGCGATTGTACCAGCTGCGGTCAAAGAACACGATTTCGCCGCCCGACGGCAGGTGCTGGACATAACGCTGGAAATACCACTGGCTTTGTTCGGCCTGGGAGGGTTTGGACAGCGCCACGATCCGCGCGCCGCGCGGGTTCAGGTTTTCGCGAAAGCGCTTGATGGTGCCGCCCTTGCCGGCCGCATCCCGGCCTTCGAACACAATGGCAATGCGGGCGCCGCTGGATTTGACCCAGGACTGCAGCTTGACCAGTTCAATCTGCAGCGCCTCCAGCTCCGCCTCGTAGGCCTTGCGCTTCATCCGCTCCCGGTACGGGTAGCTGGGGCTGAGGATCCCGTCTTTATCCGCGCCTTTGATGGCCTTGCGGATCTCCTCCGGCGCGCCGGTCTGGTAATAGCGGCTTATGGCCCCGTCAAATGGCAGCGGCATGTGAAAAACCCTTCTGTCCTCAACCCTTTATATGGGCAAGAACTATGGAATGTGAATCGTTTTAACGCAATTGTGCGCGCGAGGCGGCCCGGCGCACGGCAGCGGCCACTTCTTCTGTGGCCACATGCTGCGGCATATGGCCGATACCGTCCAGCAGCGTCAGACGTGCGCCTTCCACATTCCGGGCCAGACCCTGGGCATGAAGCTCCGGGCTGACCAGATCGTCAGCAGTGCCGTGGAGAACTTCCAAGGGAACCGGGATTTCACCATAGCGCGGCGACAGTTCGGTCACTTCCTGCAGCAGGTTTGCCCGTTGCCGGGCATTTGCGCGCAGGGACGAGCGCCGCAGCGACAGGCCAGGGCCGAAATGTGCTGCATACCCTTGCGGCACGGCTTGCGGGGCAAAGACGTCCTGCAGGGAGCGGGACACAGCAAAATCCGGCACAAAGGCGGTCAGCAAGGGCACCGCCAGCATACTGCCAACACGCGAGGAGGTGACCCGGTAAAGAGGGTCCAGCGGCGTGGTCCAAGGATAGGCGACGCCGGACACTGTCACCAGCGCCGAGATGCTGTCCGGGTGGTCCACCGCCCAGGCCAGCGCAACCGCGCCGCCATAGCTTTGGCCCAGCACAATCGGCCTGTCCGCCCCCATTTGCGCCGCGGCCTGGCGCAACAGGCCGGCCTGCTGGCGGATGGTGGCCCCGGTGCCATTGATGCGGTCCGAATACCCCAGTCCGGGGCGGTCGAATATCAGGATACGGAAGTCCTCTGCCAATGCCGGTGCCAGCCGGAAGGTCATATCGCGCGTACTGCCGCTGGAGCCGTGGATCAGCACCAGATCCGGCGCGCTGCCTTTGGGCCGGCCCATCTCAACCACATGCACCCGGTGGCTGCCCGCCACCAGGGTTTGCCCCAATGGCGGGTAGCTTGCGACAGCCGCTGCCTCGCGGCGGCCCGCCTGCCAGTTGGTCAGCGCAGCAGCAGCCGCCAGTGCAAGGCCTGCATAAATCAGCACCTTAGCGGCCGATCTGATCCATTTCATAAGGCGTAGTCTGGTAGATCTCATTGATCCAATTGCCATAAAGAAGATGCGCGTGGCTGCGCCAGCGGTTTTGCGGCGGCTGGCTGGGATCATCGTCCGGATAGTAGTTGCCCGGCACGTTGATCGGCGTGCCATTGGCCACGTCTCGGTCGTATTCCTGCTTCAGCGTATCATTGTCATACTCAAAATGGTTAAAGATATAGAGCGCGTTGTGCGCCCTGTCCTCAACCAGGCAGGGGCCGACCTCGTCACTGCCCAGCAGCGTCTTTAACCCTGGTGCCGCACTGATTTCGGCCTGCTTCATCTCGGTCCAGCGGCTGACCGGAATCACAAAATCATCCGAAAACCCGCGCAAATAGGGCGAAGCAGGCGCCAGGTTCCGATGCCGGAAGCAGCCGAACGCCTTGTGATCCAGCATGTGTTTCTTCACGCCATGGAAATGGTTGATCATCGCCATGCCGCCCCAGCAGACGCCAAAGGTGGAATGCACGTTGGTCTGTGTCCAATCCATGACCTCGCGCAGTTCGTCCCAATAGGTCACCTCGGGGAAGTCGAGGTGTTCAATCGGGGCGCCGGTGATGATCAGCCCGTCGAACTTTTGGTGCTTCACTTCCTGGAAGGAGTGATAGAATTCGGCCATATGCGCGGCCGCGGTGTTCCTGGTCTGATGCTCGGTCATCCGGATCAGGCTCAGATCGATCTGCAGCGGGGTCGCACCGATCAACCGGGCAAACTGGTTCTCGGTCTGGATTTTCTTGGGCATCAGGTTCAGCAGGCCGATGCGGATGGGGCGGATGTCCTGACGCGCCGCCTGGTCCGGCGACATAACCATCACGCCTTCGTTCGTCAGAACGTCATAGGCGGGGAGGTCTGCGGGCATCTTGATGGGCATGTCAGTGTCCTGATTTGCGGAAGGTTGTGCGATATAGCGGAATTCGACAGATAGGCGGCTTAGTCGCGGGCCTCAAGAGCGGAGGCGATCAAATCCTCGAAACCGGCTTCATCCTTGACGGCTGAGATCTGGTCGGCGGTGACAGTGACACCCCAATTGTCCGCCATCGCCTGATAGCGCGGCTGGCGGTGCGCCAGCGCCTGGGCATAGGTCCAGCGGATAAAAGCATCAGGGTCCACATCCCCTTCAGCTACGCCATGTTGCTGAAGATACTCTTGCCAGGCCCGGTCCAGGAACTCCGGCTGGTAAGACATCGGTTTGGGCGCGCGGTCAAAGCGGCGCACCAGTTCGGCAGTGTGGGCGTCACTGCCCTTGATCCAGACCATCAGCGTGTGTTTGCCAAGCTCGGTCAGGACCTGGTCGTTCGGGTCATTGGCATCGACCCATTCGCAGATCGACCCGCCGGTATCGCAGATGAAATTCGGATAGCCGTAAAGCTGCCCGGCACGGCCTGCGAAGTATTCCGTATCCAGCAGCGCCCGGATTTCGGCGACTCGGAACTGTTCCTGGCGGCGCTTGTATTCGCCAATCGGCAGCCCGCCTTTGGCCTTATCGCCTGGTTTGCCCAGATAGGAGGCAACCGGGGTCAGATTCTCAAACGTGATATTGGAGCCGATGAAGATGGAATCCGACAGCAGAAGGTCCCGCAGGAACGGCACTTTCATCGCCTCTGCCTTGGCGTTGTCGGCGATGTATTCGCCCATATAGCGGGTGCCGATCCGGTAATCGACCGAGTAGTGGAACCAGCTGCCGGCGCCGCGCAGGATGTTGCTGACATAGGTTTTGCCAAGCCCGGACATGCCAAAGAACAGCACCCGTTTGTTGGGCGCATCGCGCCAGTCCTGTGCAGAAGTGTAAAGCATGAGATCCCAAGTCCCTGAAGGTTTCACGCCTTGCTAATCGCCTGCGCGGGCTTGGTCAATTCCGTGCGCGGTTGCGCCGCAAGACAGGTTTGCCGTTCAGGATTACCAGGCCTGCAGCCAGAAGGGCAAACCCTGCATAGGCCTGCGGCTTCAATTCTTCCTCCAGGACCAGCGCGCCCAATACAATGGCCACCGGCGGGATGACCAGCGTGACCAGCATCAGGTTGCCGCTGCCCGCCAGTTCCAGCACCCGGTAGTAAAGCAGATAGGCCCCTGCCGTGGCGAACAGAGCAAAATAGGCGATAGAGGCCCAAGTGCGCGCCGCCAGTTCCAGGACAGGCGGGCCGTCGATCAACAGCGCCGCCGGGGCCAGGAACAGGGTAGAACCGGTCAGCATTCCGGCAGCCGCGACAAGCGGCGGCAGGCCGGTCAAATTGAAACGCGCCCAGGCACTGGCAAATGCATATGAGACAGTGCCCGCCAGCACTGCCAGCTGCGCTGTGCTGCGCAGGTCGAACCGGGCAAATTGCTCCAGACCGATGGCGGTTGCAACACCAAGGAACCCAAGGCCCACTCCCAGCGCTTTGCGAACCGTCAGCCGCTCATCAGGAAAGAGCAGCGCCGCCACGATCACCCCGAATATTGCCGTCGCCGCATTCAGGATGGAGGTGAGGCCGGTTTCGATGTGAAGTTGCCCCCAGGCCATCAGCCCGAAGGGGATCACGTTGTTCAACAGTCCCATCACCAGAAAGGCGCCCCAGATGCGCGGTTCTTTGGGGACCGGCAGGCGCATCAGCAAGACCAGTATCCACAGAAACAGCGCCGCCCAGCCGCAGCGGTGCAGTACCAAGGTAACAACGGGGATTTCGTCCAGGGCGATGCGGATCGACAGAAACGATCCGCCCCAGATCACGCCGAGCAGAATCAGCTCGGCCCAGGCGCGGGGGGATATTGTTTTTTGCGGGCTCATGCGGATCAGTTAGCGCGCAGGGGGGGATGCGAGCGACCCGGATCTTGCGGCAAAAGAAAACCCCGCCCGGAGTATGCGGGCGGGGTCAGGTTGTCCGTCTTGCGGCGCTTTAGAAGTTGTAGCCGATTTTCATGCCAAAGCTGACCGCGTCGTTATCCTGAAAGTTGGTAACCGGGTTGCCGCCGGGGGAGGCGACCGAGTCGCCCAGCTGGGTGTAGCGGATGCCGGCCGAGATCGTCATCTTGTCCTGCTTGTACTGCACGCCAAGCCGGATCGCTTCATAACCATGGGTCGGTGCCAGCGGCGACACCAGGTCATCCCCGTCCACATCCGCATAGATCAGCGCCAAAGACCCCGACCAGTTTTCGTTGAACTTGCGGCCAATCCCCAATGTGTAGGTAAAGGAGTCGTCCAGATCGATCAGGTCACGGCCCAATTGCCCGGGAACCAGATCGGTCACGCTGTGCTCTGCCCAGCGGATACCGCCGAACAGCAGCGTGTCTGCGGCGATACCGGTCTGGAAGTCCAGGTTGACCGATTGCGGCGTCTTGGTCTTGGTTGAGGTTGTTGTGTTCGCAGCCGGGAAACCGGCAAAAGTTTCGGTCAGGTCGAAATCATGTTCGATTTCAGAGCTGTATGTCAGCGCCGCGCGCAGGGCGATCTCTGGGATCTCATAGGCCACGCCGGCTACCCAGCCAAATGCGCCGTCTTTGTCTACCTTCACATTGTAGGTGCCGCCGGGAATGACGCTGTAGGCAAGACCGTTCAGATTGATTTCGCCGTCGATCTCCTGGTACCGGATACCGCCATGGGCGCTGAAACGCTCGTTGAACTTGTAGCGCAAAAGGGCAGTCACGGCATTTGCATCCGCCTGCGCCTTGGTGCCGCCGAGAAGTGCAGAACCACTCGCCGGGTAGAGCACATCCACACCCCAAGGCTGGTCGAAGATCACGGCAAAGGACAGTTGATCGTTGATGTCCCGCTTGTAGCCTGCGCCGAACATGTTGAAGCGGTCGCCGACATCTCCGGAAGCGGAGCCAAGCGGGTTCAGCGCCGTGCGGTCATTGCCCGACAGATCCACGGATGTCGTCGCGAATGAGAATTCTGCGTAGGTGCCTTCTTCAAAGATGATGCCGATCGGCTGGCCGGTGCGGTCAAGACCGCTTGCCATGGCAGAACCCGATGCCAGCGCCAATGCCGCCGATGTTGCAAGATAGCGTTTCATTTTTCCTCCCTGAATTGCGGCCTGTAAGGGCCGCTTTACGCGAACGTAATCGGGCCGAATTCCGCAAATCAACATTAACCGCACGGCAACTTGCCGGATTCGATCAATTCTCAAGGGTTTCAGGGGGCCGCTTCGCAATTATATTAAGGTAATTTGCAATGCAGATGATTGCGGCGCCGCTCAGTACCCAGACATCCAAGGCTTCACCATAGATCACCATACCCAGAATGGCGATAGCGGGCAGGCGGGCGAAATCCACCGGCACCACCACGCTGGCAGGCGCCAGCGACAGCGCGGTTGTCAGGCAGAAATGCGCGGTCAGACCGGCAATGCCGATCAGCACCAGCCAGGGCAGGGTGGTGGCGTCCGGCAAGGCCATGCCGCCGTCCCAGCCCGCTGCCAGCAGACCCATCACCAGCTGCATGGCGGTGAGCCAGAACAGAATTGAGGCCGTTGTTTCGTGCCGGGTCAGCCGCTTGGTCAGGATCGCAGTAAGCGCAAAGAAGATGGCGCAGCTGGCGGCGGCAAGGATGCCAAGGTTCAGCGTTTCCGGACTGGGGCGGGCGACAATCAGAATGCCGGCAAACCCAATGCCTGCGGCAAACATCCGGCGCCGGCTGAGGGCTTCGCCCAGCAACAATGGCGACAAAATAATCACCCACAGGGGCGAGGTGAACTCCAGGGCAAAGACCTGTGCCAGCGGCACTAGCGTCACCGCCAGAAACCAAAGGTTCTGACCGGTGAAATGGAAGAGGTTGCGCACAGCATGGACACCCAGCCGTGTGCTGCTGACCTGATGCCATTTGCCCGATACGGTCAGCAAGCTTACGACAATGATGACCCCGACCAGGCTGCGATAAGCCATGATTTCAAAGGTATCCAGCGTTAAACCGGCTTCGCGCCCGGCAATCGCCATGGCGGAGAACGAGACAATGGCCCCGATCATCCAAAGTGCAGCCAATCCCGCGCGTGCTTCGCTTTGTGACATGCTTGCCCCGTTGCCTAACCCGCGTGAACAGAGGGGGAAAACCCCCTGAGGTCAAGTACAACAAGCTGCGGATGCGGCTGATCTGGCACAGGCTTGGACAGTGTCCGGTTTGGCCGGAGTACGCCAGACGTTTGGCTTTACGCCGCTTTGCGGCGCATGGTTGGCGAATCCAGGGAGCGGCCTGAATTGATATAAGATGTCGCCAAAGCTACAGGGTCAAAATCCACCCGTTTCAAAAGGGTGCGGATTTCACCGGTCAATGCCTCAGTCACTTCCGATTGAGATCTGGTGGCATTCTTTTTCTCCGGCAGTACCGGCTGGCCGGAGTGGTTCAATGCCGCTAGTAAGCGGGCGGCACCTTCCGGTTTGGTGGCCTCTTCCAATGTGGTTTCAACAAAGTTGATCTGCTGCCCGAACTTCAGCAGGTAATAGGCATAGCGTGCCTCCATCTCCAGCGCATACCAGAGCGCCCAGCCGATCTGCCCCAGCTGCCGGAAAGCGGACGGCGTCACAATGGTATTGGCGTAGCTCATGTCCAGATACCACTGCCAGGAGATGGTTATGTTCTGGAAATCATTGCGGCCGACATAGCTGGCGCATTGCTTGGCCAGGTCGCGGCGCAGGATGATAACCGTGGTCCGGTTGCAGATGCTACTGTCTGCCAGTGCCTCGATCAGCCCGCATTTACCCAGGGTATGATTGGATTCCGCATAAGGCGCTTGCAGGGAGGCAAGTTTTTTTTGCCAGAAATCCCACATCATCCCGTCCATGCCTAGGGTGTTGAAGCTGCGCATATGGCGGATTTCGGGCATCGCTTTTCCGAAATCCTCTACCCCCAAAGGCTCATGAACTGAATTGATCTGCAGGTTGTCCTTCAGGAACTGAGCCAGCCAGGCCGTGCCGGTTCGTCCGGCGGACAGGGTGAAGATGAAGTCGCGCTTGCCGGTCTGTTCGGTCCCTGGCAACGAGACTGCAGCAGCTGGAGCATCAGCTGGGCGCTGATAGCCGAACTTGCGGATCTCAGCGGCACATTGTTCCTCAATAACATCCGCGGCCATTGGGAATTTGCGGAACATGGCTGCCGGTTCGGTACCGGACTTCGGGCGAATTGCGCCCTTGGCGCGCAGGTTGGAAAACCGCTCCCACAGCCCGTCTATGCCAAGTGCTGCGATGTCTTTTTCCAAGTGCTCATAGCGCAGATAGACATCCAGCGCGCCGGGGCCGTCCAGCGGTGCAATGCGCGGATTATCAGCCAAAGTGCTTCGGCAAAGACTTACGAACTTTCCAAAGTCAGCTCCGGTCCTTTCACCGCCTTCCCAGAAATACCTGGAAATCGCGGCGTCAAAAGGGTCGCGCCAGATCGTGACTTTGGTGTAGCTGTTCCAAATCTCTTGCGGGATCCGTGCTTTGACCTGAGGCGCGGACATGTGATTATAGAAGGTTTCCAGACTCTGTGACCCGTCCGGCCATGTTTGGCTCTCAAAATTCTGTGCGCCGCAATAGCCCAGGCCGGCACGGGTATCTTCGTCTTCAGAAGAAACCGGTGTGATGACACTGTTGTCGTCACAGAAACTGGACAGGGCGATCTCAAACGACGTGCCGCCGGTCTTCTTGGTCTTAATAAAGATCAGCTTCAACGGGTGGCAAATGATCATTGGATTCTCCAAACCGGCTGTGTTTGGGGAAATATTTCAAAAATGCCTGACAGATTGGTTAACCAGATCAGGCAATTTTGCGGCAAAGGCGTCGGCCGCGGCCAAATAAAAACCCCGGCCGCAGGGGCCGGGGCTGAAGGTCTTTCAGATCATTCCCACTCGATGGTGCCGGGAGGCTTCGAGGTAATGTCATAGGTACAGCGGTTGATGCCCTTGACCTCATTGATGATCCTAGTGGCGGTTTCCCCCAGGAATTCATGGCTGAACGGATAATAATCGGCTGTCATGCCATCGACCGAGGTCACCGCGCGCAGGGCGCAGGCAAAATCATAGGTGCGGCCGTCGCCCATCACGCCAACGGTGCGGACCGGCAGGATGGCCACGAAGGCCTGCCAGATATCGTCATAAAGACCGTGCTTGCGGATCTGGTCGATATAGACCGCATCGGCCTCGCGCAGGATCTCCAGCTTTTCGCGGGTGATCTCGCCCGGGCAGCGGATTGCCAGACCCGGTCCAGGGAAGGGGTGGCGGCCGATGAAGCTTGCGGGCAGGCCCAGCTCGCGGCCCAATGCGCGGACCTCGTCCTTGAACAGCTCGCGCAGGGGTTCGACCAGTTTCAGCCCCATCTTCTCCGGCAGGCCGCCCACGTTGTGGTGCGACTTGATGGTGACCGACGGGCCGCCCGAGAAGGACACCGATTCAATCACATCCGGGTACAGGGTGCCCTGTGCCAAGAACTCGGCGCCCTCAATCGTGTTGGCGTGTTTCTGGAACACGTCAATGAACAGCTTGCCAATGATTTTGCGTTTGGTTTCCGGGTCGCTTTGGCCGTCCAGCTCGCCCAGGAACAGCTCCTGCTCATCCGCGTGGATCAGCTGGATGTTGTAATTGTCGCGGAACATCGCGACAACTTCTTCCGCCTCGTTCTTGCGCAACAGGCCGTGGTCGACAAACACACAGGTCAGCTGATCGCCGATCGCCTCGTGGATCAGAATCGCAGCCACCGAGCTGTCGACGCCGCCGGACAGACCGCAGATCACCTGCTTGTCGCCAACCTGCTCGCGGATCTTTTCGATCATCTGCTCGCGGTAGGCGCCCATGGTCCAGTCGCCAGAGAAACCCGCCAGTTTGACAAAGTTCTCATACAGCTTGGCACCGTTCGGGGTGTGATGCACTTCCGGGTGGAACTGCACCGCATAGAAATTGCGGCTGACATCGGCGGCGATGGCAAAGGGCGCGTTGGGGGAGGTGCCGTAGACCTCAAACCCCGGGGCGATCTTGCTCACGTGGTCGCCGTGCGACATCCAGACCTGCTCGCGGTCGCTGTCGTCTGTGAACCAGCCTTCCAGCAGCGGCGGTGTCTCCACCGTGGGGGAGACAAAGGCGCGGCCGAATTCGGCGGTGCCGTGGCCGCTCTCAACCGTGCCGCCCAGTTGGTGCATCATCACCTGCTGGCCATAGCAGATGCCCAGGATCGGCACGCCATAGTCGAAAATCTCCTGCGGCGCACGCGGCGACCCTTCGCGGGTCACGCTGTCCGGCCCGCCCGAGAAGATCACAGCTTTGGGCGCCAGCTCGCGCACAAACTCCATGGTGACATTCTGATAGGGGTGGATTTCGCAATAGACGTTCAGCTCGCGCAGGCGGCGTGCAATCAGCTGCGTGACTTGGCTGCCAAAGTCGATGATGAGAAGGCGGTCATGGGATGTCTCTGTCATGCACGCGCCATAGGCCAGGAATGCCTTTTCCGCAAGAGGGTTTGCGCCTGCGCCGGCCCGCAGCCGCGATTTTCACGGCAGACCGGTCCTGAAGCTGGCCAGGGTATGCGAAAGTTCACAGTCACGGTGCAAATGGTGCAAAATGCCCCGCCAATGTCGCTTTTCAACTTGAATGGCCGTAATCCTGCGGCGGCGTGGTGTGAGGTGGCTATAATACCCATCGCAATGAAATGCCTGTGGTGAGGATAAACCATGACAGAAGCAGCACCGCGCCGTCGCGCACGGGGTGGCGGCGGCGCCGCCCGCCGCGCCGAACGCACCAGCGTCAAGATCGAGACCGCGAAGTACATCGAGCGCAACATTCCGAACTTCGAGGTTCTGAACGAGGAAGCGCTGGAGATCATCGAATACAACGCGGATACCATCCTGGAAGAGGTCGGCGTCAACTTCGTTGACAACCCGGCGGCGCTGGAGCGCTGGCGCGAAGCCGGTGCAGACGTCAACGGCGAGCGCGTGCGCATCCCCCGCGGACTGGCCCGCAAGCTGTGCGAAACAGCTCCGTCCGAGTTCACCCAGCACGCCCGCAACCCGGAGAAATCCGTGGTTATCGGCGGCCGCAACATGGTGCTGGCGCCGGTCTACGGCCCGCCGTTTGTGCGCGACGCTCAAGGCGGACGCCGCTACGCGACCATGGATGACTTCAACAAATTCGTGAAGCTCGCCTATATGTCCAAATGGCTGCATCACTCGGGCGGCACCGTCTGCGAGCCTACCGATATCCCGGTGAACAAGCGCCACCTGGACATGCTGATGGCGCATATGACCCTCAGCGATAAACCGTTCATGGGGTCGGTTACCGAACCCAGCCGCGCGCAGGACTCGGTCGACATGGCCGGCATCCTGTTCGGCAAGGAGTTCGTGCAGAACAACACCGTGATGACCTCGCTCACCAACATCAACTCGCCGATGACTTTCGACGATGTGATGATGGGCTCGCTGGAAGTCTACGCAAAGAACAATCAGGCCTGCATCATCTCGCCCTTCATCGTTGGCGGCGCCATGGCGCCGGTGTCGGTTGCGGGCACCCTCACGCAGGTTCTGGCCGAGGTTCTGGCCGGTGTCGCCTACAGCCAGCTGTGCCGCGCAGGCGCGCCGGTGATCTTTGGCGCCATGGTGACCTCGATCGACATGAACTCGGGCGCGCCGACCTTTGGCACCCCGGAAGCGTCGCACATCACCTATGGCGCCGGCCAGCTGGCCCGCCGCATGAACCTGCCGTACCGTTCGGCCGGCTCTTTCTGCGGCTCCAAACTGCCCGACGCGCAGGCGGCCTATGAGACCGCGAACTCGCTCAACATGGGTCTTCTGTCGGGCGTGAACTTCCAGCTGCACTCCTGCGGCTGGCTCGAAGGCGGCCTGGTTGCCGACTTTGAGAAGTTCGTGATGGACGCCGACCAGCTGGGTGTGCTGCACGGCCTGGCCAAAGGCGTGTCGGTGGACGAAAACGCCCAGGCGATGGACGCCATCCGCGAAGTCGGACCCGGCGGCCACTATCTGGGCTGCGCCCACACCCAGGAGAACTTCAAATCGGCCTTCTGGAAGTCCGAACTGCTCGACTACAAACCCTTTGAGCAGTGGGAAGAGGAAGGCGCGCGCGACACCTATTCGCTGGCGACCAACCGCGTCGAGAAACTGCTGGCCACTTACGAGCAGCCGGCGCTGGACCCGGCCATCAAAATGGCTCTGGACGAGTATGTGACTGAAAAGAAAGCTTCGATGCCCGACGCGTTCATGTAATCGCGCAGGTACAGCTTAGGGGCAGGGGGCAGTCGCCTCTGCCGCAGCAGAACGGCGGTCCTGAAAGGCCGCCGTTTCTGTTTTTGGCCGGGTCGCAGTATTGCGCAGAAAGGCGGCTTCGCCCGCCAGCGCGATCAGCACATCCACATGCCGGATCAGCGAATATCCCGCTTCACCTGCCTTGCGTGCGGTGTCCTGCGCGCTTTCCAGCTCCAGGAGCTGCATTACGGCAGCTACCGGCTTGGGCAGGGTCCCGTACCCCAAAATCCGGCGCAGATCCCGCTGTCGGCTATAGTTCTGCGCCCCCAGCCGAGCAGCCCTTGCCAGAATCCGCGGGCGCCGGAGCAATGTAAGCCGGGTGTATACGTCCTGCATGGTCCTCTCCTTTCAATTCTCTGTACCGGATCTGCTATATCACAACCTATTGTGGTGTTGCGGCGAGGGGGCTACCGGCGAACGGTACGTTTTGTGATGATTATGTTTTCTCTGGAAACAATGGGGCCTGATCCGCGCATTTGTTCAACTACAGTCAGGCGTACGTGGAAAAGCCTCAGGCGCTATTGATTGCGGCTGACAGGCTGGCCTGGCTGACGACCGGGGCTTGATATATGCAAAACATACCGCACGCGTCCCTGCCTGGCTGGGTGCCGCTTGAGACATGCCGATACCTTCAGCACACAGAGGCAGGCCGCCCGATCCGGCAATTGGCCCGCAAGGCCGGGTGTCATCCCTCCACCATCCTGCGGCAGGTCAGGCGGGTGGAGACCTTGCGGGATGATCCGCTGATCGACGAAGTTCTGACCTACCTTGCCGGGCGTTACCAGGCAGCACCGGGGAAACCCGGAAAATCCGGCTCCGGCCCGGGCAAACCGGCGGGACGGGGATTGACCGCCGGGTTCGAGCAGGAGGCCGCCAGTGTTCTGACCCTGCTCAGCCGCGGCGGTGCGGTTCTGGCTGCGGCTGAGGGCATGGAAATGGCCGTGGTGGTGCGCGAAGGCACCGAGGCAGACGGACAGAAAGTGGCCGTCTCGCGCCCGCTGGCCGGTGCATTGGCGCTGACCGGCTGGATTTCCTGTGCCCGCCGGGGCCGGATCAGCCGGTATGCCATCACCCCATCAGGGCGCAGCGCCTTAAACCGGATTATTGCCGATCAGGAGAACCGGGCGCGGGCCCGTCTGGAGGGCGGCTTTGCCGAAGCCCAGACGCCGTTTCTGGCGCCCGAAGACAGCGACAAATCCAGTTATGGCCGCAAGCCGCGCTACGGCGGATCCGAGACGCCGCTGGAGATGCTGGCCCGGCTGTCGGACAAGGATGGCAATTCCTTTTTGACCCCAGGCATGATCAGCGCCGGAAAGCGCCTGCGGGAGGATTTCGAGCTGGCTCAGATCAGCAGCCATCTGATGCAGGAGAAGCTGTATTTTGCTAAAGGCAGCCAAGAGCTGCGCAGCAGCAGCCAGGAAGCCGGGGCTGCGGCGCGCAAGCGCATGACAGAGGCGCTGCAGACGCTGGGGATGGGGCTGAGCGATATCGCTCTGCGCTGCTGCTGCCATCTGGAAGGGCTGGAAACCGCTGAACGCAATCTGGGCTGGCCTGCGCGCTCGGGCAAGGTGGTGCTGCGTATCGCGCTGCAGCATTTGGCAGATTACTACGGCGAGACCAGCGCGCAGGAGGCTGAGCTGATCGGCTGACCGCGCAGGCCCGGCAAACGAAAACGGGCCCGCATTTTGCGGACCCGTATAAGTGCCTGAATTGGCAACGCCTTAGGCGGCGACTTCTGCCTTGGCGTCTTTCAGGTGCTTCAGCACGGTCTCGGGCGATGAGACACCATAGGGGTCATCGCCGTGGTTGTCGGACAGGCCCGGCTCTTCGAACCATGCTTCAACAACACCGTTGTTGATGATGGCGGCATAGCGCCAGGAGCGGTTGCCGAAGCCCAGGTTGTCCTTGGCGACCAGCATGCCCATCTTGCGGGTGAATTCGCCGGAGCCGTCCGGGATCACGTCCACGTTTTTCAGGTTCTGCGCTTCGGCCCATTTGTTCATCACAAAGCTGTCGTTGACCGACATGCAATAGATCGCGTCGATGCCTTCGGCCTGAAAGTCGGCAAAGCCGTTTTCAAAGCCCGGCAGCTGGTAGGTCGAGCAGGTCGGGGTGAAGGCGCCGGGCAGCGAGAACAGCACAACGCGCTTGCCTGCAAAATAATCCGCAGTGGTTTTGTCTTCCCAGCGGAAGGGGTTCGGGCCTTCGACCGCTTCGTCACGGACGCGGGTGTGGAAGGTCACGTCGGGCAGCTTAACGCCAGCTTTCATTTCGGAATGCTCCTGAAGGTGGGTGTTCGTTCGGCGGGCAGGCTTAAAACGATTCTAAGCCGGTATCAACAAGTCCGTGAGCAAGTTGTGAAGGTTCCGGACAAGACGCCGCAGATGCGCCGCCCGGACGCCAAAAGGCGGCGTGCCGGGCGTGGTTATTCCTCCTTCAGGAGAGGTGCTGCCGGTCAGGCCGCCGCCTTCTTGATTGTCACCGTGGTGCCGCGCAGTTTGCGTTCGGCCGCGGCAGTGAGGTCATTGAATTTCTTCAATGTGGCCAGCAGCTTCTTCTTGTCCTTGGAATCGTTGATTATGCCGGGGAACTTCTTTTTCACCGTCTGGTACTGGTCGTTGATTTTCTTCAGGTCTTTGTATTTCGCCGCCGCTGCCTTCAGATCCGGCGCTGCGGCTTTCAGGTCTTGCCCGGCCTTGTCGATGGCCGATACGCAATGGGCGTTGATCGCCTTTACCAGCACCCCGACCCGGTTGGTGTATTTCTTCAGGTTCCGGTCCACCAACAGCTGCGGCAGCTCGGTTGCATCCAGCTTCTTATCCTTCGATTCATCGCTTTCCTTCAGAATCTTGTCCACGGTCTTCTGAAAATTCGCAGCATAGAATTTCTGCGCCGCGTTCAGCTTGCCCTCATATTGCATTGCTTTCTTAACTTCGGCGGCTTCCTTGGTCAGCTTGTCCTGCAGGGCTTCGATGTCCTTCTTCGAGGCCGACGTCTTGGACCGCTTTTTCAAGTCCTTGCCAATGTCGGCCAGCAGCTTGTCCAGCTTCGCCAGATGCGCCTTGGCATCGCCGCAAAAGCCCAGCATGGCAGTAAGTTCTTCCTGATGGATATCCACCGCCTTGTTCCAGGTGGTCAGCCCGTCCTTGAAGCTCTTGTTCTTTTGCAGGTCCGCCATCTTCTTGGACTCGACCCCGTCCTTGCGCGCTTTGGCCAGGCTTTCACGGAAATAGTCTTCGCCCTCCCAGGCGTTGCCCAGGGAAATGCCGACCCGTTTCTTAAGCTTTTCGCCCTCAGCGGTAGTGAATTTCTTGCTGTCTGCAGCCAGTTTCTTGTGTTCTGCTTTGAACTTTTCCAGCTCCTTGGCCATGCGTCCCTCCCTGAATGATTTGCGGCGAAATCTTATTGCTTCGCGTGAATTATGTGTTCCCCAGCGTCACTTTGGCAAAGGAAAACGGCGCATTTGCGAAGTTTGAGCCATGATAAGGCTGCAGGGCAGGGTTGACGATATGCCCGTGCCAAGCCAATTCAGCTATGTTAAACCTGCGCAGAACGCCAAAGGCCGGAAGGGAAACCCACGTGAGAGACCTAAAGATCCCGGAGCAGCGCCACCCCGAAAAGGCGCATCGTCCCGATAATGCTCAGCCAAAAAAGCCAAGCTGGATCCGGGTCAAGGCGCCGGGCGGCAAAGGTTATGCGGAAACGCATAAAATCATGCGCGACAATAAGCTGACGACGGTGTGTGAAGAAGCCGGCTGCCCCAATGTCGGCGAATGCTGGAGCCAGGGCCACGCCACCATGATGATCATGGGCGAGGTCTGCACCCGCGCCTGTTCCTTCTGCAACATCGCCACCGGCAAGCCGCCCGAGGCGCTGGATGTGTTTGAACCGGGCCGGGTGGCGGATGCGGTGCAAAAGCTGGGGCTGAACCACGTTGTCATCACCTCGGTCGATCGCGACGATATCGAGGACGGCGGCGCCGAGCATTTTGCCCAAACCATCCGGGCGGTGCGCCACCGCTCGCCGAAAACAACCATCGAAATCCTTACTCCGGATTTCTTGAAATGCGATCCCTCGGTGCTGGAAAAAGTCGTGGAAGCGCGGCCTGACGTGTTCAACCACAATCTGGAAACCGTGCCGGGCCTCTACCCGGAGGTCCGCGCCGGTGCCCGCTACTTCCACTCGCTGCGGCTGTTGCAGCGGGTCAAGGAACTGGACCCGTCGATGTTCACCAAATCCGGCATCATGGTTGGCCTGGGCGAAGACGCGCAGGCAGTGAAGCAGGTGATGGACGACATGCGCGCTGCCGACATCGACTTCCTGACCATCGGTCAGTACCTGCAGCCGACGCCCAAGCACCACGCGGTGGACCGCTTCGTGACGCCGGAGGAGTTCAAATCCTACGAGAAAGCCGCCTATGGCAAGGGCTTCCTGATGGTCTCGGCAACGCCGCTGACGCGCTCATCCTACCATGCCGGTGATGATTTTGCCCGCCTGCGCGATGCCCGCAATAAGAAACTGGGGCTTGCATGACGCCTGAGCGTTTGGCGCAGCTGACCCGGTTGCGCCGCGCCCTGCACCAGATCCCGGAGGTCTCCGGCGCAGAGGAAAAGACCGCTGCCATGGTGGCGGACTATCTGCGCGGGCACTCCCCAGACCATCTGCTGACCTCCCTCGGCGGCCACGGTGTTGCTGCCGTCTATGAGGGCCGGGCGGGCGGCCCCACGGTCCTCATCCGCTGTGAACTCGACGGGCTGCCGATTGAGGAACTCTCGGATCACCCCTATCGATCCGCCCACGCGGGCCGCGGTCATCTCTGCGGCCATGATGGCCATATGACGATGGTTGCCGCACTGGCAGAGGACTTGGCGGCACAGCGCCCCGCGCAGGGCCGCGCCGTGCTTCTGTTCCAACCCGCTGAGGAAACCGGCAAGGGTGCCGCGGCGGTGATTACTGATCCTGCATTCCAGCAAATCGCACCGGACTATGCCTTCTCCCTGCACAATCTGCCGGGGCTTCCGGTGGGACAGGTTGCCTTGTGCTCCGGCGCAGCTAATTGCGCGTCGCGCGGAATGCGGATCAAACTGACCGGCAAGACCTCCCACGCTGCCGCGCCGCAGGACGGGGTGTCGCCTGCAGGTGCCATTTCCCAGCTTCTGCCGGGCCTGGTTGCCTTGGGCAGCGGTGGTGATCCGGGGGCGGATTTTGCGCTGGTCACGCTGACCCATGCCCGGCTGGGCGAAGCCGCCTTTGGCATCGCTCCGGGGGAGGGCGAGGTCTGGGCCACCCTGCGCACTGTCACTGATGCGCGGATGGACCAGCTCATTGCAGATGCCGCAGCACTGGCGGAACAGGTCTGCGCGGCCGAGGGGCTGGGGCTTTCAATTGAATTCGACGATGTCTTTGACGCCTGCACCAACCACCCGGAGGCGGTGGAGGTGCTGCAGGCCGCCTGCGCCGCAGCCGGCCACCCGGCGCAGATGCGGGACTATCCGCAGCGCTGGTCCGAGGATTTCGGCCAGTTCGGCAAGCGCGCCAAGGCGGCGATGTTCTGGCTGGGTTCCGGCGAAGATCAGCCGCAGCTGCACAACCCGGATTTCGATTTCCCGGATGCGGCAATCCCGGCCGGCGCCGGGATCTTTCTGCACACGCTCAGAAACCTGCTGGGCTGACTGTCAATTCACCAGCGCATCAACAACGGCAACTGCGCCGATGATGGCCAGCGTGTCTTTGACCACCTCAAAGATATTGTCGCCCTGGCGCACATAGCGGTGCCCGTAGCGCGGCGGCTCCAGCCCCCAGCGGTGGTAGTCATCCACATAAATCCAATCACCGCCTTGGATATGGCCGTGATCAGGGCCGTTTTTGGCGCGTTGGCGTTTCTTGACCTGGCCCGGCGCATAATGAGCCGCGCTGTTCTTGTGGCCCGGCGCCCATTTCGGCGGTCCTGCGTGGGACACTTCGGGGGCAAGGGCAAGACCCATGGCTGCTGCTGCGGCTGCCGCCATTACCTTCTTCATTGCGGATTTCCTGTCGTCACTGCTTCTGCGCTTCAGTTGATCGAGACGGGCAGAAAAGGCAAATCCGCTGCGCTGGAAACCGCCGGCAGCAGCGGGCCGGCAGGCGGAGCTGTGCCGGTACGCGGCGGCGCGCAGGTTTCTGAATTTTGTGGCATTTCTGCACGAAGCCTGCGGCTGGCTGCACAGGTCGTGTGCAGGGGCACGCAGGGTGCCTGGTCACCTAGGCACGCGCAGGGCGGGCGAGTCCGCCCGCCGCTTGGGGCTTGGCCTAGTCCTCGCCGGTGAACCGCACTTTGCCGATATGCGGCAGGTTCCGGTTGCGCTGCGCATAGTCGATGCCATAACCGACAACAAATTCATCGGGGATTTCGAAACCCACCCAATCCGAGCGGAAATCCACTTCACGCCGCGATGGCTTGTCCAGCAGCGCAATGGATTTCAGCCGCGCCGGATTGCGGCTTTGCAGCAGGTGGGTGACATGGTTCAGCGTGTGGCCGGTGTCGACGATGTCTTCCACAACCAGCACGTCACGCCCTTCGATTGCGCCGCGCAAGTCCTTGAGAATACGCACTTCCCGGCTGCTTTCCATTGAGTCGCCGTAAGATGATGCCTCGAGGAAATCAACCTCGATCGGCAGGTCCAGCTCACGCACCAGATCGGCGATGAATACGAAACTGCCGCGCAACAGGCCAACCACGACCAGCTTGTCAGTATCGCGGAATTCAGCCTTGATTTCCCCGCAAAGCTCTTCGATCCGTGCTGCAATGGCCTTGGCCGAGATCATCACATCAATGACATATGGACGCTGTGACATGGCTGCCCCCTTGAATTTCCCGCGCGTTCATAGGACATGACGCGGCACAATTGTAGCAGAAAATCAGCAGGCCGATGCCTACACACTCGGAAACCCGCCAGATGCCCTATTCGGCGCAGCAGATGTACGATCTGGTGGCTGATGTCGCGCAGTACCCGAAATTCCTGCCCTGGTGTGCCGCCGCCCGCATCCGCAGCCGCGCACCGATCGGCGGGGCCGAAGTGTTGGAGGCGGATCTGGTAATCTCCTTCAAGGTGTTCCGTGAACGCTTTGGCAGCCGGGTGACGCTGTATCCGGGCGAGCGTAAGATCGATACCGAATATCTGGACGGCCCATTTCGCTACATGAAGTCCCACTGGGCCTTTGCCCCGCGCGAGGACGGCACTTGCGATGTGTCTTTCTTTGTTGATTTCGAATTCAAGAACGCGGTGCTGCAGGGTATCATCGGCGTGGTCTTCAACGAGGCGATGCAGCGCATTGTGCGCGCTTTTGAACGCCGGGCGGCGGAGCTGTACACCTGACACGCGCTTTGACCGGCATTTCTGAATTGACTTGAGGCGGGCTTGAAGTTGTATCGGGGCTGGTCTCAATATCAATCAGGAAGGGTTGCGCCGGGATGGAACAGGATTTTTGGCAGGCGCGCTGGCGCGAGAACCGGATCGGCTTTCACGAAGATGCGCCCAACACCCTGCTGACGCAGCATTTTCCAAAGCTGGGCTTGCACGCGGGCCAGTCGGTTTTTGTGCCGCTTTGCGGTAAGGCACTGGACCTGGACTGGCTGTGCACCCAAGGGCTGCAGGTATCCGGGATTGAATTCAATCAGGGCGCTGTTGAGGAGGTTTTTGCCCGCCAGGGTCTGGAGCCTGAGGTGATCCGGCAAGGGGACCTTATATGTTTCCAGGCGGGCGCTCTGACCCTTTTTGCGGGTGACTTCTTTGCGCTGACCCCGGCGCATATTGGCCAAGTGGATGTAATTTACGACCGGGCGGCACTGGTCGCGGTCAAGCCTGAGGATCGCGAGGCCTATGCCGCGCACATCAACAGGATTGCAGGCCCGGCACAACAGTTGCTGGTCGGGTTTGATTATGACCAGTCTTTGATGCAGGGACCGCCGTTTTCGGTGCCAGGTGAAACTGTGCAGACATTGTATCAGGAAACCCATGCAATCACGCTTGCCGAGGAACGTGCGGCAGACGGCCGGATCGGTGAGCGCTGCAATGCGCTGGAGCAGGCCTGGCTGCTGAAACCGCTGGTTTAGAACGCAAGACGGGCCCCCGAGGGGACCCGCCCGGTGCGGAAATTGCACCGTCTGCCGTGAGGGGCGGCATGCGCCATAGCCGGGGTCAGCTGTTCATGTCGTACGCACGCTCACCATGTACTGAAAGATCGAGGCCGTTGGTCTCGCTTTCAAGATCCACGCGCAAAGACGTGATGAAAGCGGAGATTTTCACCAGCGCAATGGTCACAGCCACGGTAAAGACACCGACAATGGCCAGCCCGCCCAGCTGCGCGGCCCAGGTGCCGGCGCCGAAGACCGCAATCATGATGGTGCCAAAGATACCGCCGACGCCATGCACGGCAAACACATCCAGCGTGTCGTCGATCTGCATCTTGTTGCGCACCAGGTTGACCATCTCCTGACACAGCACGCCGGCAATGGCGCCGATGATCAGTGCCTCCACCGGGGTGACAAAGCCGGAGGCCGGGGTGATAGAGGCAAGCCCCGCAATGGTGCCGGTGACCAGACCCACCAGCGACGCCTTGCCGTATTTGATCTTTTCCCACATCGCCCAGCTGAGCGACGCAGTAGCAGCAGAGATATGTGTCACCGTCAGCGCCATTGCGGCCCCGCCGTCGGCGGCCAGCTGCGAGCCGCCATTGAAGCCGAACCAGCCGACCCACAGCATCGCGGCCCCGATCATCACATAGCCGGGATTGTGCGGCGGGATGGCGCGGTTTTTACGCGGGCCAAGGTAGAAGGCGATGATCAGCGCAGCGATACCTGCGGTCTCATGCACCACGATGCCGCCGGCAAAGTCCTTCACACCCGTTTCACCGAAGATACCGCCATCGGCCAGGAAACCGCCGCCCCAGATCCAATGCACCACCGGCGCATAGCACAGCAGCATCCAAAGCCCCGAGAACACGAGGACAAAGCCAAAGCCCACCCGCTCCACATAGGCGCCGACGATCAGCGCGGGGGTGATGATGGCAAATGTCATCTGGAAGGCAAAAAACAGAACCTCGGGCAATGTGCCGGACAGGCTGTCTGCGGTGACACCGTTCAGGAACATTTTGTCCAGCCCGCCCCACAGGCCGCTGGTGCCGCTGCCAAAGGCGATTGTGTAGCCGAAGGCGAGCCACAGAACGCTCATCAAACAGGCAATGGCGTAGCAATGCATAAAGACGCTGAGAACATTGCGGGCACGTACAAGCCCGCCGTAAAACAAGGCCAGCCCTGGCAGTGTCATAAAAAGGACCAGGGCCGTGGCCACAATGATCCATGCGGTATCCGCTCCGTTCATCCGAGTGTTCCTTCCCCTTGAAAAACCGGTGAGGTCAGGAGAAAGCGGAAAACCTGCGCGAAAAAAAGCGGCAGAGGTTCGCAAGCCGCACAATTCGGCGGCTTTTTTGCAAGTGCCGGTTTTTTGGGCAGGCTTTTGCAGGTGCTGCCCGGAATGCGGCCGGTTTACGAAATTGCCTGCACCAGCAGGAACAGCGCGTGATCGCGGGCCGCTGTTCGGACATTGGCGCGGCCAATGGCGCCGAAGTCCTCGGTTTCAGTCACCGCAGGATAGCCTGCACGCGCCAGGCCAAAACAGACGCGGCCCTCGGGTTTGAACTCTGATCCGCCGGGACCGGCGATGCCGGTGACAGAGACCGCGAGCGAAACACCTGCCTTTGTCACGGCCCCTGCGGCCATCTCAGCCGCGACCTCCTCGCTGACCGCCCCTTTGGCGTCCAGAGTTTCCGCCTTCACGCCCAGCATCTGCATCTTGGCGTTGTTGGAATAGGTGACAAAGCCGCGGTCGACCACGGCGGAGGAGCCGGGAACATCCGTCAGCGCCGCGGCAATCATGCCGCCGGTGCAGCTTTCGGCGGTGGCAATGGTGAGACCTGCCGCCTTTGCCTGGGTGATCAGTTTTGCCACATCCACACTCATAATCCCAGTACCCCGTGCGAGAAGCCGGCCAGCAGGGCAACGCCGATGGCGGCCATGATGCCGGCGATGACATCATCCATCATAACACCAAACGGGCCCTCTTTGCGATCAGCCCAGCCGACAGGGCCGGGTTTCCAGATGTCGAACAGGCGGAACAGCAGGAACGCGCTGATCCAGCCAGGCCAAAGTGCGGTGATAGGAATGCCATGCGCCCAGGCCGGATAGGAGATGGCCCAAAGCGCGATCCACTGGCCTGCGACCTCATCCACCACGATTTCCGATGGGTCGTGGTCGTCGCTGCCGGCGGTCATGATCTTGGTCGCCCAGATGCCAGCGGGGATGCAGGCAAGGGTCGCCAGGGCCAGCAAGGGAAATCCGCCCAGCTGATGCAGCCCGTAGGCCAAGGGCAGGGCGGCCAGCGATCCCCAGGTGCCAGGGGCCGGGCGGATGTAACCAACGCCGCAGACGGTGCCGATCATCTGCGCCGGTGTCATGTCTTCACCAAAGCAGCGGTGGCGATGGCGGCGATGCCCTCGCCGCGGCCGGTGAAGCCGAGGCGTTCAGACGTGGTGGCCTTGATCGAAACCCTGTCAGCCTCGATACCCAGGATTTGGGCCATGACGTCACGCATGCGGGCCGCGTGGGGGCCGACTTTGGGGTATTCACAGACCAGGGTGCAATCGACGTTCGACAGGGTGAAGCCCATCTCGCGCGCCAGATTGGCGGCATGGCGCAGGAAAATCTCGCTGGCAGCACCCTTCCACTGCGGATCGGAGGGCGGGAAATGCTGGCCAATGTCGCCGCGGGCCAATGCGCCATAGATCGCATCGGTGACGGCGTGCATCCCGACATCGGCGTCGGAGTGGCCTTGCAGGGTTTTCTCATGCGGGATTTCGACACCGCAAAGGATCACGCTGTCACCGGGGCCGAACCGGTGCACGTCGTAGCCATTGCCAAGCCTGATATCCATGTCAGCTCCCAGAATGCGTTCCGCCCGGGTAAAATCCTCGGGGCGGGTGATTTTGATATTGTCCGGCTCGCCCGGAATGATTGCAACGTCAAGACCTGCGGCGCGCGCAACTTCTACATCATCTGCGGCACCGCCGGGATGGGCGTTGTGGGCAGCGAGGATTGCGCCGTAGCGGAACCCTTGCGGGGTCTGCGCCGCAAATAAGCCGTTGCGGTCCTGAGTCCCCGTGACGGTGTTCTCTTCGCCAGTCCACAGCGCGTCGGTCACAGCAAGCGCCGGGGCTGCTGCAGGTACCTCATCCAAGGCATTGAGAATGCTGTGGATCAGATCGCTGCTGACACAGGGGCGGGCGGCGTCGTGGATCAGCACTTTTTCCACGCCATGCCTCTCCAGAGCCTTCAACCCGTTCAGGGCAGAGACTGCGCGTTCGGCACCGCCCTCGGCCACGATCAGGCTGGGGCGACCGGAGAATTCGTCCCAAGCGGCGGTGTCATCGGGCGACAGCACAAGCACCGTGAGATCCACACCTGCTTTGTCAAAGGCCTCCAGCGTCCAATCAATCACCCGGCGGGTTTTCAGCGGACGCCATTGTTTCGGCGTGCCGCCGCCTGCACGGGTGCCTCGGCCGGCGGCGACGATCAGGGCTGCGGTGGTCATGCGGGCCTCATGATAAGTTCGGCATTTGTTTATGAGGTGGCGCAGGGATAGGCAATCACCCCACGGAATGTGCCTGAAAAATAGGCAAGTGGTGATTTGCTGTGCCTTGCAAAGCGCAGTTTCATTGCTGCATAGCAAAGGCTTCGGGTAAAAACCTTTCAGTTGCACAAGGATTAGGCAGTTGTCCTTCACGCTTGGAACCACCTCCATGTCTCCGCCGATCGCGCTGGCGCCGATGGCTGGAATCACCGACCGTCCGTTCCGGGATCTGGTCCGCTCTTTCGGGGCGGGGCTGATGGTGAGTGAGATGGTGGCAAGCCAGGAGATGGTACAGGCCAAGCCTGGCGTGCGCGAACGGGCGGAGCTGAGCGCAGATGTGGAGAACACTGCGGTGCAGCTGGCCGGACGGGATGAATACTGGATTTCCGAGGCCGCGAAACACGTCGTCGGGCAGGGCGCGCGGATCATTGACATCAACATGGGCTGCCCGGCCAAGAAGGTGACCAATGGTTATTCAGGCTCAGCCCTGCTGAAGACGCCGGATCACGCGCTGCGGCTGATCGAGGCGGTGGTCGGTGCGGTGGATGTGCCGGTGACGCTAAAGACCCGGCTGGGCTGGGATGACAACTGCCTGAACGCGCCGGACGTGGGGCGGCGGGCCTGCGATGCCGGCGTGCAGATGATTACGATTCATGGCCGCACCCGCTGCCAGTTCTACAAGGGTTCGGCCGATTGGCCGGCGATCCGGACGGTGAAGGACGCTGTGACAGTGCCGCTGCTGGCCAATGGCGATATTGTAGATACGGCAACTGCGCGGCAGGCGCTGGAGCTTTCGGGTGCGGACGGTGTGATGATCGGGCGCGGCGCCGAAGGCAAGCCCTGGCTGCTTGCTCAGGTGGCCCATGAGCTATGGGGTGCGCCGGCACCGAATGTGCCGGAAGGTGATGCGTTGATCCTTATGGTTTCAGAGCATTACAAGGCGATGTTGGAGTTTTACGGGCAGGACCTGGGCGTGCGCGTCGCGCGCAAGCATCTGGGCTGGTACATGGATGAGTCCGGGACCGGCCCCGCGATGCGCCGGGCGGTGCTGACGCAAAAAGACCCGGCAGAGGTCCTGGCCCTGCTGCCGGAGGCGCTGAGCGCGCAAGATGCGGAGGCCGCTGCATGATGGACAGTGCCGCCCTCTGGGCCTCTCTGCCAGTGCCCGCGTTCCTGATCGATTCCCGGGACAGGATCGCCGATGTGAATGCGGCGGGTGAGGGATTTCTGAATACCTCGCGCAAGGCGCTGGTGGGGCAGCCCGTTTGGGACACGCTGGCCATTGACGCGCCGATTGAAGAAGCCTTTGCCCGCGCCCGTGTTCAGGGCACGCCGCTGTTCGTGAATGACATAGATGTCGGTTCGGGCAGCCGGGCGCCGCTGCAATGCGGGGTGCAGATCGCCCCTTTGCAGGGGCAGGAGGGTGTGATGCTGCTGATGGTCACCCCGCGCGAACTTGCCGGGCGGATGACCCAGACTCATTCGGCGAAATCTGCCGCCGCCTCGGCCATTGGCATGGCGGAGATGCTGGCGCATGAGATCAAGAACCCGTTGGCGGGGATCACCGGCGCGGCCCAGCTATTGAGTATGAACCTGAGGTCCGAAGACTTGGAACTGACTGAACTGATCGTCAGCGAAAGCCGCCGGATCGTGAAGCTTCTGGATCAGGTGGAGCAGTTCGGAAACCTGACCGGGCCGGCCTTCAAACCTGTGAATCTGCATGATGTTCTGGACCGGGCGCGGCGCTCGGCGCTGCTGGGGTTTGGGGCCCGCATGACTATAACGGAAAACTATGATCCCTCGCTGCCGATGGCCTGGGGGGATGCGGATCAGCTGCTGCAGGTGGTGCTGAACCTTCTTAAGAATGCATCGGAAGCGGCTGATAATAAGGGTGGAAATATTTCCATCCGTACTTTTTATGAGCATTCCTTCCGGCTGCGCCGCAGTGATGGAACAGGTAAGCTTCTGCCGCTGCAAATTGAAATCTGCGACGACGGGCCGGGGCTGCCGGAGAAGATCAAGGATGACATATTCGACCCGTTTGTATCGGGCCGGGAGAATGGCACCGGGCTGGGGCTTGCATTGGTGAGCAAGATCCTCTCGGAGCATAATGGCTGGATATCCGTAAGCTCGGTTCCCGGGCGCACGCTGTTCCGGCTGTCGCTGTCGCGCGTGCCGCGTGACGCAAAACCGCAGGAGAGCTGATCCATGGACGGCACCGTTCTGGTCGCAGATGACGACCGCACCATCCGCACCGTACTGACCCAGGCGCTGACGCGCGCGGGCTGCAAAGTGCATGCGACCTCTTCGCTGACCACACTGATGCGCTGGGTGGCCGAGGGGAAAGGCGATGCCGTCATTTCAGACGTGATGATGCCGGACGGAAACGGGCTGGAGATGCTGCCCAAGATCCAGGCCGACCGGCCCGGGCTGCCGGTGATCGTGATTTCGGCGCAGAATACCATCATGACGGCGATCAAGGCAGAGGAAGCGGAAGCCTACGACTATCTGCCGAAACCTTTTGACCTGCCCGAGCTGATGAAGCGCACGGCCAAAGCATTGGCGGCCAAGCGGGTGGCGCCTGCAGCCGCAAAGACCGAAGCGCCGGATCAGCCGGAAGAACTGCCGCTGATTGGCCGCAGCGAGGTGATGCAGGCGCTGTACCGGCTGATAGCGCGGGTGATGAACACGGAACTGCCGTTGTTGATCACTGGGGAAAGCGGCACGGGTAAGTCTCTGATTGCGCAGGCTATTCATGACTTTTCAGATCGGCGGACCTTGCCCTTTATCCACGCTGATGCCGCGGCATTGATCGACCTGGAAGGCCCGGCGCGGTTGCTGGCCCAGGCCAAGGGCGGCTCGCTGGTGATTGACGAATTGGCGGACCTGCCGGAAGAAGCGCAGGCTCGGCTGGTGCGGATGATGGACACTCCGGGCGACCACGCACCGCGGTTCATCGCCTCCAGTCAGAAAGACCTGGCGGCGGCGATGGAAGCCGGGGAGCTGCGCCAGGATCTCTACTACCGGATCTGCGGCACCGCGCTGCAAGTGCCGGCGCTGCGGGAACGGGTGGAGGATATTCCGCTGCTGGCCGAGCATTTCCTGATCCGGGCCGAGAACGAAGGCGCGCCGCACCGCGAGCTGAGCGAGGGCGCGCGCGAAGCGCTGCGCCATTTCGGTTGGCCCGGCAACGTCCGCCAGCTGGAAAACACCGTCCGGCGGCTGGCGCTGACGGCCCGAAATGAGGAAATCAGCCAGTCCGATGCGGCCGCTGTGCTGGGGCCGCAAAGCGGGCCGGAGCCTGCGGTGGCAGGTCTTGCCAATGAAAAACTCTCTGAGTCCGTGGCCCGCCATCTGCAGCGCTATTTCGATTTGCATGGCGACTTGCTGCCGCCGCCGGGCCTCTATATGCGGTTGCTGCGCGAAGTAGAGACGCCGCTGATCGAAATCTCGCTGACGGCGACCGGCGGCAACCAGGCGAAATGCGCTGAATTGCTGGGGATCAACCGGAATACTTTGCGAAAGAAGATCACTGATCTGGATATTGAGGTGACACGCCGCCGCAAACTGATGTAATATCGCCACAGAAATGTGGCCTTGTTGTGATTTTCCTAGGCAGGGCCACGAGATATGGCGGTGACTCGCAAAGAGTCGCACATCAGGATGAGGGCAGTCAGTGGCGCATAAGTCACATCTGAGGGCAGCATACGGGCCTTTTGCGGCCTTGGACCGGTGGCGGAGAACCCGCCGGGCCCGCAATATCGGCACTATCGGGCTGGTGGTGCTGGGGCCGGCTCTGGCACTGGCGACATTCCTTATCATCGGTCCGCTGGGGCAGGGCGCGTCGTCCCGGTCGCTGCGGCTCATTCTGTTGGCGGATTTGGTCTATATCCTGACCATCGCCGCGCTGGTGATGGCCCAGATTGTCCGCCTGTTTGCCGCGCGGCGCTCCAAGTCAGCGGGATCCCGCCTGCATCTGAGGCTGATCGGCGCTTTTGGATTTTTGGCACTGATCCCCACAGTCATCGTGGCCGTGTTCGCCGTGTTGACGGTGAATGTCGGGCTGGAGGGCTGGTTTTCGCAGCGGGTGCGGCAGGTGATCGGCAGCTCTCTGGCAGCGGCGGACGCCTATCAGACGCAGCAGAAAAATGACCTGAGCGAAGATGCCCGGGCGCTGGCGCGTTACCTGGACAACAGCCGTTCGCGCAGTTTCTTCATCAATGATGCTGAGCTTCGTCTGGTGCTGTCGCAAGGCCAGCTGCAGATTCAGCGCGGGCTGCGCGAGGCATATATCGTCGACAGCGCCGGCCTGATCCGGGCGCGCGGCGAGCGGTCTTACGAGTTCGATTTCGAGAAGCCGAACAACCGCCAGATCGGTGCCGCCCGTGCGGACGGGTTTCTGCTGATTGAGGATTGGAACAACAGTGAATTCCGCGCGCTGGTGCGGCTGGAGGCGTTTGTCGACCGGTTCCTGTACATCAGCCGCGATGTGGACGGCGAGCTTCTGAACCTTCTGGACGACACCCAGGAAACAGCCCATCTGTATCAGCAGCTGGAAAGCGAGCGCGGCAGGGTGCTGTTTGAATTTGCGCTGCTCTATATCGGTTTTGCAGTGATTCTGATCCTGGCGGCGATGTGGTTGGGAATGTGGTTTGCCGAGCGGCTGTCGCGTCCGGTCGGACGGCTGACGGTGGCGGCGCAACGGGTTGGCTCCGGCAATTTGGACGTGCAGGTGCCGATTGACGACGGTGGCGATGAAATTTCCCAATTGGGTCAGTATTTCAATCAGATGACGCGCGAACTTAAGGCGCAGCACGGGCGCCTTGTGGACAACACCCGCCAGATTGAACGCCGCCGCCGCCTGTTTGATTCGGTGCTGTCATCGGTGACGTCCGGGGTTGCCGGGCTGGATGCCGACGGGCGTGTCACATTTGTAAACCGCTCGGCTGAGCGGCTGCTGGACTGGCAGGAGGATCAGCAATCCCTGGCCTTGTCCGTTGCAGTGCCGGAGTTCGGGCCGCTGTTTGTGGAATTGATCGAAACCAGCGCCGAGGTTGTGCAGGAGGAAATCAAAGTCACGCGTCAGGGCCGGCTGGAAAACCTGCTGGTGCGGATGTCGCCGCGCCGGTCGGAACAGGGCCGGCTGGAAGGTTATGTGGTGGCGTTTGATGATGTGACCGATCTTGTCAGCGCCCAGCGGATGGCGGCCTGGGGCGATGTGGCGCGCCGGATTGCCCATGAGATCAAGAACCCGCTGACCCCGATCCAGCTGAGCGCGGAGCGGATCAAACGCAAATTCGCGCCCAAACTGGGCGAGGAGAACAGCGATCAGCTGCAATCCATGACCGATGTGATCGTGCGCCAGACCAATGATCTGCGCAGGATCGTCGATGAATTCTCGAAATTCGCCCGCATGCCGGAACCGGAGCGGCGCGAAGAGGATCTGGTCAAACTGCTGCGGGACGCGGTAATCCTGCAGCAGCAGGGCCAGCCCGGTGTCCGGATCAAGGCGGAGCTGTCCGAGACAGCCATGCCCTCGGATCTGGATGCCACAATGATTGGCCAGGCCTTGACCAATCTGATCAAAAACGCAGGTGAAGCCATTGAAAGCCTGCAATTAAAGGAAAATCCGCAGGGGCTGGTGCCGGAAATCCGGGTGGCAGCAGTCAAGGCAGGCAATTTCTATGAAGTCCGTATCGCCGACAACGGCATCGGCTTGCCCGAAGACCGGGCACGGCTGTTTGAGCCTTATGTGACCACGCGGGATGCGGGCACCGGGCTGGGGCTGCCGATCGTTAAAAAAATCATCGAAGAGCACGGGGGCACGCTGACGCTGGAAGATGCCCCGGTATTCGAGGGACACGCGCATTACGGCGCGATGGCGGTAATCCGTCTGCCCGCCGCAAACCGGGCAGCGGCGCCAAACAAGAGCACAGTGAAAGCAGGTCTGACATGAGTGACATTCTGATTGTAGATGACGAGCGCGACATCCGGGAACTGGTCTCGGATATTCTTGAGGATGAAGGCTATGCCACCCGAAAGGCTGCCAATTCCGACGAATGCATGGCCCGTCTGGAAGACGCCGAACCGGCGCTGATGATCCTGGATATCTGGCTGAAAGACAGCCAGATGGACGGCATCGATATTCTGAAGGCGGTTAAGCGCGACAATCCGGAAGTTCCGGTGGTGATCATTTCCGGACACGGCAACATCGAAATCGCTGTCGCAGCGATCAAGCAGGGGGCCTATGATTTCATCGAGAAGCCCTTCAATATCGACCAGCTGATGGTGGTGATCCGCCGCGCGATGGAAACCTCGCGCCTGCGCCGGGAAAATTCGGATCTCAAGCGCAGGGATACAGGCCCGGCGGAAATGATCGGCACCTCTGCGTCGTTCCGGACGTTGATCAGCCAGCTGGACAAGGTGACCAAGTCGAACGGCAGGGTAATGCTGACCGGACCGGCCGGCAGCGGCAAAGAGATTGCTGCGCGCTATATCCATGCCAATTCAAACCGGGCGTCCGCGCCATTCATCACCGTCAACTGTGCCAGTATCGAACCCGACCGGATGGAAGAGGTTCTGTTCGGCCGCGAATCCTCGGAGCGCGGGGTGGAACCCGGCTTGCTGGAACAGGCGCATGGCGGTGTGGTGTTCTTTGATGAAGTTGCCGATATGCCGCTGGGAACCCAGTCCAAGATTTTGCGGGTGCTGGTGGATCAGCAGTTCCAGCGGGTTGGCGGTTCGGACAAAATCCGTGTCGATCTGCGGGTGGTTTCCGCCACCAACAAAGACCTGGATGCAGAAATCGAAGCAGGCGGGTTCCGGCAAGAGCTGTATCACCGGCTGAATGTGGTGCCGGTTGCGGTGCCGTCGCTGGCGGACCGGCGCGAGGATATTCCGCTGCTGGCCGGTCATTTCATTGCCCAGTTCAACGAAGCCCAGGGGCTGCCGCTGCGGGTGCTGACCGAAGAGGCGGTGGCGTTGATGCAGACCATGCTATGGCCGGGCAACGTGCGCCAGCTTAAGAATCTGGTGGAGCGGGTGCTGATCCTTGGCGATGGCAGCGGCCCGATCGAGGCCAAGGATTTGCCGCGCGAAGAAGACAAGCCGCAGGAGGAGGGCCGGGTGGTCCTGTCCGGCGCGCTGGCGACATTGCCGCTGCGCGAGGCGCGGGAGGCGTTTGAGCGCGAATACCTGCTGACCCAGATCAATCGCTTTGGCGGCAACATCAGCCGCACGGCGTCGTTTGTCGGCATGGAGCGGTCTGCGCTGCACCGCAAGCTGAAGTCGCTGGGGGTGGTGACCTCCAACAAGGCAGGCGCCCGGGTGGCGCATGTGGAGGCCGAGGAAGAGCAGGCCTGATTAGGCCGCCATTGCGCCCGGCACCACCGGGCGCAGGCGGTGCTGCATCATAGGGTCAGAACAGGTCCTGGCGGATCGGGTTCAGCGCAAAATGGATCTGCGAGGCCAGTCGCAGCTGGCTGATGGCATCGCCGGGAACGGTTGCGGGCAGACCTGCCTTGCGCGCCCAATTGCCCAGTTGCTTGCGGGATGACGGGCCGAACTGGCCGTCGATGGCAATTCCGGCCCCCAGCTGGCGCAGGATGTACTGGGTGCCTGCGGCAACGTCTGTTTCAGCCATGCCGGTCAGCAATTCCCGCGCTGCGGCGCGTGCATCGGGATCGTTCAAAGCCATCGCCTTGCCTGCCCGCGCAGCAGCAGCATGGGCGGGGATCCGGTCCGGCAGCCTGTTAAGGGCTACCCAAGCGCCGTTCGAACCACCCCAGGCGTCGCCGCGCGACAGCCCCATGTCATACCATTCCAGTGCTTCAGCTGCGTCGCTGCCGGGCAAGTCGCCGCCCATGATCATCCGGCCGATCTCAGCCGGGGCATGGGGATGGCCAAGCTGTGCGGCCTCGGCAAACAGCGCGCGCGCTTTTTCCTTGTCCACCGCCTGGCCCGCGCCGCCGTCGCGGTAGACATAGCCAAGGTTGGCGGTGCCATAGATATCGCCGCGTCCGGCAGAGGCCTGCAGGTAGGAGAAGCCGCGCTCCGGCTGCGCCAGCTCATCGCCGCTCCATAGAAAGAAAACCCCAAGTTCGTTCATCGAATAGGTATGGCCCAGCTCCACTGCGCGGCTCAGCAGGTCAAAACCGCGCCGCTTTTCCTCCGGGGTGCTGCTTTTTCGCAAAAGCCGCTTGCCTCTGGCGTGCATCGAGAAGGGGTCGCCTGCCTCAATCCCCTTGTCCCACAGGGCAAAGGCCTTGTCCGGGTTGTAGGGGATGGGCACTGTTTCGCGGTCGACATTCGGGGTGACATGCAGATATGCGACGGCGTTATAGGCGCGGACGTGGTCCAATTCTGCGGCTTTTTCAAAAGCTTCATAGGCTTCGATCAAGCGGCCCTGACCCTGCAGCGCGCGGCCCAGCTGATAGTGCAGGCGGCCGATATCCGGCGCGGCCCCGACAGCATCGCGGCAGGCAGCCTCGGCATCCTTAAGGTTGATTTCATTGGGGTAACGGTAAAGGCCAACCCCCTGCAGATCCAGCAGATCACCGGCTTCCAGGTCGCATTGCCGGGCGATCATTTCCAGGTTCACGGTCACGTCCCGCACCGCGCCGGCCTGGGCCAGGCGCAGCACCATCCGGTCCTTGCGGACCTGTCCGCCATCCTTGCGGGCAGGAAGCTCGGTCAGTTTCGGCGCATAGCTGAGGCTGAGACCGCTGCTGTCCCCGGTTTGCAGCGACGTCACGCCGGAAGAGGGCGATTCAATAATTGAAACCGTTGTGCCTGCACTGACATAAGGGCTGATCTCCGGCGCCAGTTCCAGCGCGCGGCCCAACGGGATTTTCACCGACAGCACGGCGGGCATCCGGTCAAGGCCGGCCGCTTCGGTTTCGGCTTCAGCCTTGGCAATGTTCAATGACCGCTCTGCCGGGCGCAGATAGACCTTCTGCATCAGCGTCGAGCTTTCCCATGGCACCTGAGTGTTGCCGGTCGCCGCATAAACGTCGCCGCGAATTGCCGAAAGGACAGTCATTGCATCTTCGTCAGGCCGGTCCGGAAAATGACGCACGACCGAGGCGGTGTAAGGGCTGTTGCCGCCAGGCTCGCCATCCAGCGCCGTGGCGCCGGGAGACGTTGAAAACGCCACCAGCGTGTTGAGCGGCGGGCGGAACACGTCAAATCCCTCGCGCGCTTCGTAAAGCTGGGCGCCGACCTCAGCGTTGAGCTTGGCATCCGGCACGGGATTGTCGCGGCAGGAATCCAGCATCAGGATCTGGCTGCCTGCCTTGCCGCCGAGAATGGCAGAGACGCGGTCAAGGGTGACTGACTGGAAAGGCAGATCGTGAATGCCAGTAAGTTCCGCGTCACTGGTCAGCAGGTAATTGCGCCGCCCCAGCTGAATACCGTGGCCTGCATAGTAGAAGAACACCTGGCTGCCGTCGCGGATATTAAGAGCGGCCTGGCGCAGCAGCGCTTCAAACCCGCGCTTGTCCAGGTCATAGCCTTCGTAAACCGTATAGCCGAAGGAGCTGAGCATTTCAGCCATGGCCTTGGCATCCTGGCGGGTGTTGGTCAGGTCAGTGACGTGGTCATAGTCCTGAATGCCGACAACGATGGCGGTTTCCGGGGCATTGCCCCGTTCGCTGGTTTCATATGCCGCTTGGGCGGCCGTTGCCGGCAGCAGCGCTGTGCCGGTCAAAAGGGCTGCTGCAAGGGAGGGGATTCTGGAATGATGGGGGATCATGGCAGCATCCGGGTTTAACCCCAGCCTCCGCCGCCGCCACCGCCACCGCCGGAACCACCGCCGCCGCCGCCGGAACCTCCGCCACCGCCGCCTTGATAGGCAGGTTCAGGCGCTTCTTCTGCCGGGATGACCGGTGCCCTGGGAGCCGCTGCAGGTGCCGGCCGCGTTGCTGGCGCGCTGTATGTTGCAGATGCCGGCGCTGGGGCTGCCGCCGGTGGCGGGGCAATCGGTGCCACGGGTTCGCAGGCGGCTGTCACAGCTGCAAGAGGCAGCGCGGCAAACAGGAAATGTATCCGCATCGGGTACCTTTCTTTATGAAATACTGGTCAACAAACAATCCGGCGCCAGCTTACTTGAACCGGTGGCGCAATTCAAAGTTAGCCTGCCGCGCATTTTCGGCAAGGGAGTGCGCCTAGCCGCCGGTGCGGATGCTGACGCTGCCATCCTTGTTGCGCTGCGCGCAGGATGCTTCGCTCAGCGGGGCCAGCTGCGGTCCGGCTACGGCGGCGGGGTTGCGCCGGGTGCAGCGTTTCAGCGCGATCTGCTGGTAGCCCTTGGATGCCATGCAGGATTTCTCCAGCCGCAGGCGCAGGGGTCTGTTCACATCCACCGTGTAGATGCCACCGTTCACCCAGTAACCGGGCCGGTAATAACAGCTGCCGCCGGAACAGACTTTGCGGCCGGGGTGGAAAACCGGGGGATGCTGGCGGATTTCATTGGCGACGGGCGCATCCCGCAGCGATTGTGCCGCACAGCCAAGCTCATCACTTTGCAGGCGCGAGACTTCTGCCCCCTGCCTGTAATAAACAGGAAGCGGTCCGCAGGCCGCCGTGCCAAGCAGCAGGACCAAGGCCGCCATGATCGTTCGATCCTTGCACATACGCAAAGAATGACTGCAATCAGAGCAAGTTACAATTAAATTGACCGTGAAAGCGGCTTCTGTCATTCACATCGGGCGAAACTCCGCCCGAAATTCCGCCAAGGGACACGCAAATGAAGGTCATTATCTGCGGCGCGGGCCAGGTTGGCTGGCAGATCGCCCGGCACCTGTCCGGCGAGCACAACGATGTGACGGTTGTCGACAACAACCCGGAACTGGTGCGGCGGGCAACCGATACGCTGGACGTGCAGGGGATCCATGGTTTTGCCTCCTATCCGGATGTGCTGGACCGGGCCGGGGCGCGGGATGCCGACATGATCATTGCGGCCACCCATTCTGACGAGGTCAACATGGTGACCTGCCAGGTGGCGCATTCAGTCTTCAAGGTTCAGCGCAAGATTGCCCGCCTGCGGGCCAAAAGCTATCTGACCGCAATCTATTCCGACCTTTATCAGCGCGAGCATTTGCCGATCGACGTGGTGATCAGCCCCGAGCGGGAAGTGGCGGCAGCAGCGATGCAGCGGCTGTCGGCGCCGGCAGCGTTTGACACCGAGACCTTCATGGGCGGCAAGGCGCAGCTTCTGGGGATCCAGATCGACGCCGATTGCCCGGTGGTGAATACACCGCTGCGGCAGCTGACCGAATTGTTTTCGACGCTGCGCGCGATTGTGGTCGGGGTGCGGCGCGACGGCACGTTGTTTGCGCCGGAACCGGGCGACCAGCTGTTTGTCGGCGACAGCTGCTATGTGTTCAGCCACGCCGATGATGTGCCCCGCACCATCGAAGTGTTCGGCAAGCAGGAAACACGCCAGGACCGGGTGGTTGTGGTCGGCGGCGGCAACGTCGGCCTGGAAGTGGCCAAGGCGCTGGAGGCAAGCACAACACGGATCCGGGCCAAGATGATCGAACGCGACCGTACCTGTGCTGAACGGGCGGCGGAAACGCTGGAACGCACGATTGTGCTGAACGGCGACGGTCTGGACCGGGCGCTGATGATCGAGGCGGGCATCGACAAAGCGGATGCGATGCTGGCGGTGACCGATGACGACAAGACCAACATTCTGGCCGCGGTGCGCGCCAAGGTTGAAGGCTGCCCGCTGGCCATTGCGCTGATCAATGACCCGACCCTGGTGCCGCTGCTGCCGCATCTGGGCATCGACGCCTATATCAACCCGCGCTCCACCACCGTCAGCTCGATCCTGCGCCACATCCGCTATGGCCGGGTGCGGCAGGTCTACTCATTGGGGGATGCCGAGGCTGAAATGATCGAGGCCGAGGTTTTGTCGACCTCGCCGATTGCCGGCCAGATGATCCGCGAGACGGATTTCCCCGAAGGCGTTCTGGTCGGCGGCGTTCTGAAGAACGGCGAGATGCTGCGCCCTTCCGGTCAGATGCGGATCGAGGCGGGCGATGTGATCGCGCTGTTCGCCATGGCGGCGGACGTGCCTGAGGTCGAGCGCCTGCTGCAGGTTTCGATCGACTATTTCTAGGATGCGCCGCCCGGTCAAAGCTCCCATTGGCGTGCTGCGCCTGCCGCTGTTCCTGCTGATCTGGGGCATTGCCTCGCTGGCGATGTGGCTGCCTGCTGTGCATGCGCTGGTGCTGGACGATCATCACACCTCGCGCAGTTTTTTCTATGCCGGCGTTGCCGGGCTGATCCTTGTGGTGCTGATCGGCCTGTCGATGGGCAACCGGGTGCCGCGCTACGGGATGCCGGGGCAATTGCTGTCGCTGCTGGCGACGTTCACCGTACTGCCGCTGTTCCTGGCGGTGCCGGTTCAGGATGCGCTGGTCAGCACCCGGTATCTGAATGCCTATTTCGATATGGTCAGCGCCATCACCACCACCGGCGCCGATGTCTGGGGAGATCCGGACCGGCTGCCGCCCAGCGTGCATCTGTGGCGGGCGATTGTCGGTTGGCTGGGCGGTCTGTTGATGTGGGTGGCCGCCTCGGCGGTGCTGGCGCCGATGTCCCTGGGCGGGTTTGAGGTCACTGCCAAAGGCGAGCCTGGCGGCGGCACGGCCGCCCCTCTGCATATGGAGAGGGCAGATCCCCGCCGACAGCTGGTGCTGGTGACGCGTACCCTGGCGCCGGTTTATGCCGGGCTGACCCTTGTGCTATGGCTGTTGCTGATGATCACAGGCGAACAGGCCTTGGCAGGTCTAAGCCATGCGATGTCGGTGATGGCGACCTCGGGCATATCGGCCATCGGCGGGGTGGAAAATGCCGCCAGCGGCCTGGCGGGCGAGATGGTGATGTTCCTGTTCATGTTCTTTGCGCTGTCGCGGCTGACTTTTTCCAGCGACACGGTCACCGCGGGGCAGGGGCGGCTGGACAAGGATCCGGAATTCCGCACCGGGCTGCTGATCGTTTTCGGGGTGCCGCTGCTGCTGTTCCTGCGCCACTGGTTGGCCGCCTATGAAGTGGATGCCGGTGAAGATCTGCCGCAAGCCCTGCACGCGCTTTGGGGCACCTTGTTTACAGTGCTGTCATTCCTGTCGACCACCGGATTTGAAAGTACGCATTGGGAAGCCGCCCAGGCCTGGTCGGGACTGGAAACACCGGGCATGATCCTGCTGGGGCTGGCAGTGTTCGGCGGCGGTGTCGCGACCACTGCGGGCGGGGTCAAGCTGTTGCGGGTCTACGCGCTGTACTTGAATGGTCTGCGCGAAATGGAGCGGCTGGTGCATCCCAGCTCGGTCAGCAGCGAAGGCAACCGCGCCAAGCGCTTGCAGAAGAACGGAGCGTTTGTGGCTTGGGTGTTCTTCATGCTGTTTGCCCTGTCGCTGGCTGTGGTCAGCACTGCGCTGGCCGCAGTCGGCACGGATTTTGAACAATCGCTGGTGCTAGCGGTTGCCGCGCTGTCAACAACCGGCCCGCTGGCTGATACGGCCAGCAGTACGCCGATTGTACTGAACCTTCTGACAGATCCTGCCAAACTGATCCTGTGCATTGCGATGGTTCTCGGGCGGCTGGAGACCCTGGCCTTCATCGCGCTGCTGTCACCCAACCTTTGGCGCAGCTGACCGCCCTTGAGGGTGAAAAGTGTTTTTCTGGTGGAAACTTACATTTTCTCCGTCCATACTGAATTTAATGTGCGTGCTGGTCCGCAGCGCGCGGCAAGAACAAAGGCGAGATAATAAAAAATGGCTTCGGACAGACAGAATCTTCAGGATGCCTTCCTGAATCACGTTCGCAAAACCAAGGTTCCGGTTACAATCTTTCTGATCAACGGGGTCAAGCTGCAGGGTGTGATCACCTGGTTCGACAATTTCTGCGTGCTGCTGCGCCGCGACGGACAGTCGCAGCTGGTCTACAAACACGCGATTTCGACCATCATGCCGGCCCAGCCGATCAGTCTCTATGAGGGTGAAGACTCCAATTGATGGAGCATGAAAGGACGCGCACCCGTGCCTGGGTGCTGCATCCGGAAATCAAATCCGATAGCAGGCGCCGCCAGGCTGCACCTGCGCTTGATGAGGCCGTTGCGCTGGCAGCGGCCCTTCCCGATCTTGATGTGATCGGCTCCAATGTTGTGCGCCTGCCCAAGGCGCATGCGGGGATGCTGTTCGGCTCTGGCAAAATCGAAGAGCTGGCGGGCATCCTCAAAGCAAATGAGGTGGAACTGGTCCTGATCGACGGGTCGGTGTCCCCGGTGCAGCAGCGCAATTTGGAAAAAGCCTGGAAGGTCAAGATCCTCGACCGGACCGGGCTGATCCTGGAGATATTCTCGGACCGTGCAGCCACCCGCGAAGGTGTGCTGCAGGTCGAGATGGCGGCGCTCAGCTATCAGCGGACGCGGCTGGTGCGGGCCTGGACCCACCTGGAGCGCCAGCGCGGCGGATTGGGATTTGTCGGCGGACCCGGCGAAACCCAGATCGAGGCCGACCGGCGCGCCATTGACGACCAACTGGTGCGGCTGCGCCGGCAGCTCGACAAGGTGGTGAAGACCCGGAGCCTGCACCGCGCCTCGCGGGCCAAGGTGCCCTATCCGATTGTGGCGCTGGTCGGCTATACAAACGCCGGCAAGTCGACCCTGTTCAACCGGCTGACCGGGGCTGAGGTGATGGCCAAAGACATGCTCTTTGCCACTTTGGACCCGACCATGCGCCGGGTGCAGATTGCGGATGGGCCGGAGGTGATCCTGTCCGACACCGTGGGCTTCATTTCGGATCTGCCGACCGAACTGGTGGCATCTTTCCGGGCGACGCTGGAAGAGGTTCTGGCGGCGGATGTGATCCTGCATGTGCGCGACATCAGCCATGATGAAAGCGAGCAGCAGGCCAAAGACGTCGAGGCCATCCTGACCTCATTGGGGGTGGACGAAAACCGCGCCCGGATCGAAGTCTGGAACAAGCTGGACCAGCTGCCTGAGGAAGACGCCGAAGCCCGCCGTCAGCGTGCGGAACGTGAGGACGGCATCCATGCGATCTCGGCCCTGACGGGCGAGGGGCTGGACGGGTTAATGGCAGATATCGCCGAGCAGTTGCAGGGCGTGCGGCACGAGGAGCTGCTGAATCTCACGTTTGCCGAAGGCAAACAGCGCGCCTGGCTGTTCAAGGAAGACCTGGTTCAAAGCGAAGAACAGACCGAGGCCGGGTTTGATATCACCGTGCTGTGGACCGACCGGCAAAAGGCGAAGTACGAGAGGCTGTGAAGCCTTGCTTCAAGTGTAAAAGGAAAAGGGCGCCGCAGCGCCCTTTTTTATTGTCCCGTTATTATTGGCGGGGGGTGATCCGGGTAATGCCGACAGCTGCGGCGCGGGCCAGGTCCTCGTCCAGTGACATCGGGATATATTCACCGCGCCGCCAGAGCTGGGCCATGTCGTCATAGTAGCGCGACAGCGGATGGCCGGACTGGCCGGTTGATACGATAAAGACGGAACTGTCGGGATCGGCAAAGTCATAGACCCCGCGGTAGCCGGCAGAATGGGTGTTCTGGAACGGATCCGGGTCCTTACCTGAACTCTTGCCCCGCTGCAGGGTGTTGCCGCTGCCGCTGGTGGACTGGCGGATGTTTACGAAATAGCGCAGCAGCGGCACTTCTCCCAGCACCGGGTGGTCCTGCGTGGCCTGATGCGCATCGCCCCAGCGCAGCGATTCCAGCGCGGTGCCATAGCGTTCTTCGATCCAGATCAGCGCATCATCCAGCGCCAGCCGGGCCATATCAGTGCAGCTTTCTTCCGGAGCGCTTTGGCGCACGTCGCACCAGACGGCGGCACCATCGACATCGCGGTAGACCCGCTCGATGAACAACGGTTCCACATGGCGGAAGGTCTTGGCCACCGGACCCAGTTCATCGGTGATCAGCCGGGCCTGCAGGGCGCGCAGCCAGGCGGCATAGATCAGCGGTTCCGGCAGATGCTCGTTCATTTCACCGTTCCACTCCGACAGCAGGGTCAGGGCGATCTGGCGCTGGCGCTCGCGGGTGCCGGCAGGGGCGGCCTCTCCGGTGAACCACAGGTCGGCTCCGATCAGCGGCAAGAGGGTGCGGGCGGTGTAGGAGACCGTGTCCAATTGCGCCTCGATAAAGCTGTCGCGGGTATGCACTTCGCGGTTCTGCATCAGTTTTTCCCAGCGGTGGATGCGCTGGGTATCGCCCCAGTCAAAGGAGACGTGGTTCGGGAAGGGACGGTCCAGGATCTTGTTGTTGGTATTGCCCAGGATGCCGCCTGCGGGGCTGGTGAATTCAGGGTTTTCCGCATATGGGGCGCGGCCTTGCCAGCGGTTCTCCGGGTGCCAGCCCTGGCTTGGCATCCGGCCCTTGCTTTGGTGTGCGGCATCGCGCAGCGGGAAGGCGCCGACGGTTTTGAGCGCAATTGTGTCCTTATCCGCCAGAGTCAGGTTTTGCGAAGGGGCGACAAAGCCTTCTCCGGCTGTGATTGCGTCTTGGACCGTGGTGCTGCGCATCAGGCCGATGGCAGCGCTCATTGAGGTATCCTTGGGGCTGAGCACAGTCCAGCTGAGCGACACCACATGGCCGGGCGGGGTGATCCCGGCCAGTTTGAACATCGAACCGGGCAGCACCGGGCCGTTGTCTGTCCAGCGCAGGGTCAAAGTAACCGGCGCCTGGTCCTTGATCTTGATGATCGACGGGCGGGAGATGAATTCCTTATACCCTTCAACGCTCAGATACTCCTGAGGATTTTCCGGGTTGAGGCGTTCAATAAACAAGTCCTGGTCGTCCAGATAAGACGAGGTCACCCCCCATCCCAGCACGTCTGAGCGCCCCGTGATTATTGCCGGGATGCCAGGGATGGTGCCGCCGATCACACCGCCGGTGCCCAGTTCAAGCCGTGCCAGATACCAGACGCCGGGTGCGCTGAGACCCAGGTGCGGGTCATTGGCCAATAGCGTGCCGCCCGCCGCCGAACGGCTCGGGGCGGCGGCCCAGGCGTTGGAGGCCCCCGCCAGCCCGCGCGGAGCAACCGGAAACAGCAGGCTGTCTGCCTCTGCGGGCTTGGCGGTGGCGAACTGCCGGACGCCGGGAACCAGCGCTGCATACTCCGGCAGGGCAGTCAGCCCTTTGCCCGGTGCATCGGGCAGGATGTCCTTGATCCTGGCCGCATCATCCAGTGCCAGCGAAGTCCGGGCGCGCAGGATCTCTTCCTTCATGTGGCCGGACAGCTGCAGCGCCATCAGCTTCATGATCGCGATGCTGTCGGCGGGCTGCCAGGGCGCAACCGGCATGTTGAACAGGAACATCTCCGGCGCACCGCGGCCAAGCGCATCTTCGTTGATCTCCTGCAGGCGGGCGTTGACGCCGGCGGCATAGGCCTTGAGCGCGGTCATCGCTTCGGGCGACTGCACCGCCGCGGATTGCTGCGCCAATCGGTAGATATCCAGCCGGCGCAGATATGTGTCGGTCTCAACCGTGCGGGTGCCGAAGATTTCCGACAGGCGGCCCTTGGCGGTGCGCCGCATTACTGCCATCTGCCACAGGCGGTCCTGGGCATGGGCATAGCCGAGGCCAAAGTAGACATCCTCGTCGCTGGCGCCGAAACTGCCGAAGATATGCGGTACATTGGCGTTGTCGCGGACAATCTCGACAGGCGAGGAGAGGCCGGGCAGGGAAAGCTCTTTGTTGTATTCGGGCAGTGACTGCGAAGCCAGGTAATAGACCAGCAATGCGGCCAGAACACTTAGCAGAATCAGGCCGGCAGCTATGCGCATAAGCCAGCGGAAAAGATGTCCCATCAGCGGTCGTTTTCCCTTGGGTTTTGTCATTTCCAGCCGCTTGGCAGATTGCGCCCCGCGGCGGCGGTGGTAGGGTTGGCGCCAACATAAGCGAAGACAGATCAAGGGAAAAGCAGATGGCAAAAATCGCGTTTCTGGGGCTCGGCGTCATGGGCTATCCGATGGCCGGGCACCTGCAGGCCGCGGGCCATGAGGTCACCGTCTACAACCGCACCGAAGCCAAGGCCAAGGCCTGGGCCGCCGAGCATGGCGGCCAGTTCGGTGCCACACCGCGGGCGGCTGCGGCGGGGGCGGATTTTGTAATGGCCTGCGTTGGCAATGACGACGATCTGCGCTCGGTCTGCCTGGGGGCGGATGGTGCCTTTGCCGGTATGCGCGAAGGCGCGGTGTTTGTTGATCACACCACGGTGTCGGAAACCGTGACCCGCGAATTGCATGGCGCGGCAGAAGAGAAAGGCGTGTTCTTTGTTGATGCACCGATTTCCGGCGGTCAGGCAGGGGCTGAAAACGGTGTGCTGTCAATTATGTGCGGCGGAGACGAGGCCGCTTACGCCCGGGTTGAGCCGGTGATGGCTGCCTATTCCAAAATCTGCCGCCGGATCGGCGGCAGCGGGGCGGGACAGCTGACCAAAATGTGCAACCAGATCGCCATTGCAGGGCTTGTGCAGGGCTTGAGCGAGGCGCTGCATTTTGCCGAGAAGGCCGGGCTGGACGGGCGGGCGGTGGTCGAAGTGATCAGCCAGGGCGCGGCGGGCAGCTGGCAGATGGCCAATCGTTACGAGACCATGCTGGACGATCATTTCGAGCATGGCTTTGCGGTGGACTGGATGCGCAAGGATCTGGGTATCTGTCTGGACGCAGCGGATGAAACCGGCGCCAGCCTGCCGGTCACAGCTCTGGTGGATCAGTTCTACAAGGACGTGCAAAAGATGGGCGGCGGGCGCTGGGATACCTCGTCGCTGTTCAAACGGCTGCGCAAACTGGACTGAGGGTAAGGTAAAATGGCCTTTCCGGCAGGAAAGGCCATGCCTCCGGCGGAGGTATTTTCAACCAGAAAGAAGCGAAGGCCGTGAGCCTTTGCCGTTTCCCGGGCTGATCAGGGGATGATGCGGGTGTATTTGGTGCCTTCCAAAGTCGCACCAACGCGCAGGCCTGCCTGGGCAAAGACCACTGCAAGCACCGGGGACGTCAGGGTATTGGTGTCGGCACTCAGCGCGTTGCCTTCGTCCTTGATCACATATTCCACATCTGCGCCTGCCGCCCAACCGGACGAGCGGCGGAAGCCGGCCAAGGCGCCTTCGGTCATGAAGAACAGCACGTGGGCATACTGTTGAGCGCCGATCTGCAGGCCCGCATTGCCTTTGTAAGTGGCGTAATAATCGACGGTCACATCGTTGATCCGCAGGGCGCCGCGCCCATAGGCCCCGCCAAATACAAAGCCCGCCTCAGTGACCAGCGGCATTACCAGCATGCCGGTTGCCTTTTCGGCCAGGGTACGGGTGTTGGGGTACTGGCTGTACATTTGGTTCAGCGTGCTATCAACGCGGGCGTCGATGGTCGCGCCATTGCTGTTGCCTATGCCGTTGCCGCATGCGGCGGTAACGCCGGCGCCGGCCAGAGCCGTCAGGGCAAAGCCGCGGCGGGTCATGCGGGAAGAGGAAAAACTGCTCATTTCTCAGGTGCCTGTAATGATTTGCTCCAAGGCCGGTATGCTCCGGCTCTGATCGAATGTATACGCGGAAAACCGCTGCCTGTCATCTGCTGCCAGCTGGACAGCGGCGGCTTCCCGCTGAAGTGATCCGCATCCGCATTGAATGACTGGGTCAGCCGTTCAGCAGCCGGGCCGCGGCGGGTGCGAAATAGGTCAGGATGCCGTTGCAGCCCGCCCGTTTGAAAGCCATCAGGCTTTCCATCATCACCTTTTCGCCGTCGATCCAGCCGTTTTGCGCTGCGGCCTGGATCATCGCGTATTCGCCCGAGACCTGATAGGCATAGGTCGGCACGCCAAAGGCGGATTTCACCCGGTGGCAGATGTCGAGATAGGCAATGCCCGGTTTGACCATCACCATGTCGGCGCCCTCCATCAGGTCGCGCTCAATCAGCCGCAGCGCTTCGTCGCTGTTGGCCGGGTCCATCTGATAGGTTTTCTTGTCGCCCTTCAGCGCGCCCGAGGCACCGACCGCATCACGGAACGGCCCATAGTAGCCGGAGGCGTATTTGGCCGAATAGGACAGGATCGCCACATTGTGGTGGCCTGCATTTTCCAGCGCGCTGCGCATCGCCCCGATCCGCCCGTCCATCATGTCGGACGGTCCGATGATATCGGCGCCGGCATCGGCCTGAGCGAGCGTCATTTTGACCAGCGCCTCGACGGTGGCGTCATTGACGATCTCGCCATCGACCACATAACCGTCGTGGCCGTTGATATTGTAGGGGTCCAGCGCCACGTCAGTCATCACTGCAATATCCGGCGCCGCATCCTTGATCGCGCGGATTGCGCGATTGGTCAGGTTGTCCGGGTTCCAGGCCTCGACGCAATCTTCGGTTTTGAGCGAGGCATCGGTGTAGGGAAACAGGCAGATCGCCGGGATCCCCAGGGCCTGCGCCTCAACTGCGGCTTCGGCAATTTTGTCCACCGAGCGGCGCACCGCACCGGGCATCGAAGCGATCGGTTCCTCAACGCCTTCCCCTTCACGGACAAACACCGGCCAGATGAAATCAGACGGCGTCAGGGTGTTCTCCCGGACCAGGTCACGGATGGCCTGGCTGGCACGGGTGCGGCGCAGGCGGGCGGCGGGAAAGGGCGCGACGGTGGGCTTCATGGCGGTCTCTCGTTTTGGCTTGCCCATGGGTGGCATGGAAGCGGCCCCGGGAACAAGAGGCACAATCGCCGCGCCCAAAAACTTGTGCGGCAGGCAGGGCTTGCCTGCACGCGCTTCCCGGTTGATATAGGGCCGGTTGACAAATTCCAGCCCGAGGATCTGCGGGCACAAGCGGGGGGCTGGCGTGGATCTGCTTCATATTATCTATGAGATGATTGAGCTGCGGTCATTCTCCAACCTGTGGTACTGGATTGCGCTGGCGGTGCTCTGGTCGACGGCCAGTAACAGGATCCTGGGGGTGCCCTATGATATGGTCCAGCGGGCGCAGCGCAATGGCGGCCAGGCGGAACGCGATCTGGAGGATATGGTCCGGGTCAATGTGAACCGCCTGCTGTACATCTCCGAGGTTTCAGGCCCTTGGCTGGTGGCGCTGTCCTGTTTTGTGATGTCCGGCCTGGCTGTGCTTGGCTTTGTCTTCCTGATGGAGATTGCCCAGGCCGTGTTCCTGCTGGTGTTTCCGATGTCCGTGGTCGGGCTGATCAGCTTTTTGACCGCGCGCCGGATCTCACAGGAAGGTGCCACGGGCGGGGAGCTGCGCAAAAGATTGGCGTTTTGCCGGCTCTATGTGCAGGTCGTCGGGGTAATCTCCATTGTGGTCACCGCGTTCTGGGGCATGTATCAAAACCTGACCATCGGGGCATTTTAACAGGCGGGCTGAGACCGATTGAGGACACCCGGAAAGGAAAAGGCATGGCACAGCGTGCAATCACCATGGGCGGCGCGCCCGAAGGGTTTGATGCCCGGCTGATCCTGAAGGAAGTGCAGAAATCCGGCGCGCCGGTTCTGCATGTGGCGCGTGACGACAAGCGGATGGAGGCAATGCGGTCAGCACTTGCCTTTTTTGCGCCGCAGATGCCGGTGTTTGTCTTTCCCGGCTGGGATTGCCTGCCTTATGACCGGGTATCGCCGAACGCCGATATCTCGGCTGCGCGGATGGCCACGCTGGCGGCCCTGGTGCATCAGATGCCCATGCAGTTTGTGCTGCTGACCACATTGAACGCCGCCAGCCAAAGGGTGCCTGCGCGCGGGGTGCTGCGCGAGGCGGCCTTTACTGCCCGTGTCGATCACCGGATTGACGAAGGCGCGCTGCGCAATTTCCTGGTGCGGATGGGGTTCACCCAAAGCCCGACGGTGATGGAGCCGGGCGACTATGCGGTGCGTGGCGGTATCATCGATATCTTCCCGCCGGGGGAAAGCGGCCCGGTGCGGCTGGATCTGTTCGGCGATGTGCTGGATGGCGCACGGCGGTTCGATCCGGCCTCGCAGCGCACCACCGAGAAACTGGAGGTGGTGGAGCTGGCGCCGGTGTCCGAAGTGATCCTGGACGAGGCGGCAATCACCCGGTTCCGTCAGAATTACCGGATTGAATTCGGCGCCGCCGGTACGGATGATCCGCTGTACGAGGCAGTGAGCGCAGGGCGCAAGCATCAGGGGATCGAGCATTGGCTGCCGTTCTTCCATGAAAAGCTGGAAACTCTGTTCGACTACCTGCCGCAGGCGACGGTGACGCTGGATGATCAGGTAACACCGGCACGGCTGGCGCGCTGGGACACCATCGAGGACCAGTTTGAAACCCGCAAACACGCAATGGCGCAGAAGGGACGGATTGATACCGTCTATAAACCCACGCCGCCGGGCCTGCTGTATTTGGATGACGCGGCCTGGGAGGCCGTATCGGCCGCGCACCGCGTGGTGCAACTGCACCCGCTGCCGCAGGCCTCGGGTCCCGGCACCGTGGATGCCGGCGGGCGGATCGGGCGCAACTTCGCACCCGAGCGGCAGCAGGAAAGCATCAGCCTTTTCGGGGCTTTGGCATCCCATATTAAGGCGCGGATGCAGGAGGGACCGGTTCTTATTGCCTCTTACTCCGAAGGGGCGCGCGAACGCCTGACCGGGCTGATTGAGGATGAAGGCCTGGCAGAAGCCATCCCGGTGATGGATGGCACGCGGATCGGCAAAAGCGGCCTGCATCTGGCGGTCTGGGCTCTGGAGCACGGGTTCCAGGCGCCGGACATGACGGTGATCTCGGAGCAGGATGTTCTGGGCGACCGGCTGATCCGGGCACCCAAGAAACGCCGCAAGGCCGAGAACTTTCTGACCGAAACGCAATCGCTCAGCCCTGGTGATCTGGTGGTGCATGTGGACCATGGCATCGGCCGCTACAAGGGGCTGGAAGTGGTGACGGCAGCAGGTGCTGCGCATGAATGCATCCTGCTGGAATATGCCGAAGCGTCCAAACTGTACCTGCCGGTCGAAAACATCGAACTGCTGTCCAAATACGGCCATGACGAAGGTCTGCTGGACCGGCTGGGCGGCGGTGCCTGGCAGGCCAAGAAGGCCAAGCTCAAGGAACGCATCCGCGAGATGGCGGACAAGCTGATCCGCATTGCAGCTGAACGCGCCCTGCGCAAGGCACCGGTGATGGACCCGCCGCCGCATGCCTGGGAGGAGTTTTCTGCCCGCTTCCCCTATCAGGAGACCGACGACCAGCTGCGCGCCATCGAGGACGTGATGGAGGATCTGCACTCCGGCCAGCCGATGGACCGGCTGATCTGCGGCGATGTAGGTTTTGGCAAGACCGAGGTGGCTATGCGCGCGGCTTTTGTCGCGGCGATGTCCGGCCTGCAGGTGGCGGTGGTGGCACCGACCACACTGCTGGCACGCCAGCACGCGGCCTCCTTTGCCGAGCGTTTTCGCGGGTTTCCTCTGCAGGTCAGGCAGTTGTCGCGTTTTGTTAGTACCAAAGAGGCCAGCCAGACCCGTGAAGGGCTGGCCAAGGGGACCGTCGATATCGTTGTTGGAACCCACGCGGTACTGGCCAAGAACATCAGGTTCCAGAACCTCGGGCTGCTGATCATCGACGAGGAACAGCACTTTGGCGTTGGCCACAAGGAACGGCTGAAACAGCTGCGCAGCGACATCCATGTGCTGACGCTGACGGCCACGCCGATCCCGCGCACACTGCAGCTGTCGCTGACCGGTGTGCGGGATCTGTCGATCATCGGCACCCCGCCGGTGGACCGTCTGGCGATCCGCACCTACGTCAGCGAATTTGACACTGTCACTATCCGCGAGGCGCTGCTGCGCGAGCATTACCGCGGCGGGCAAAGCTTCTATGTGGTGCCGCGGATCACCGACCTGCCGGATGTCGAGGCGTTCCTGCAGGCACAGCTGCCTGAACTCACCTATGTGGTGGCGCATGGGCAGATGGCAGCGGGCGAACTCGACGACCGGATGAACGCGTTTTACGACGGCAAATTTGACGTCCTGCTGGCAACAACGATTGTGGAGTCGGGCCTCGACATTCCGACCGCCAACACGATGGTTGTGCACCGCGCCGACATGTTCGGCCTGTCGCAGCTCTATCAGATCCGGGGCCGGGTGGGGCGTTCGAAAACCCGTGCCTATGCCTATCTCACTACCAAACCGCGTCAGCGGCTGACACCGGCGGCAGAGAAGCGGCTGCGGGTGCTGGGCTCGCTCGACACATTGGGCGCCGGCTTTACCCTGGCCTCGCAAGACCTTGATCTCCGCGGAGCGGGCAATTTGCTGGGCGATGAGCAATCCGGCCAGATGCGCGATGTGGGGTATGAACTGTATCAGTCGATGCTGGAGGAGGCGATTGCCAAGATCAAGGCGGGTGAGATGGAGGGCCTCTCGGACGCCGATGCGCATTGGGCGCCGCAGATCAATCTGGGCGTGCCGGTACTGATCCCGGAGACCTATGTGCCGGATCTGGATGTGCGCCTCGGGCTGTACCGCCGCCTGTCGTCGCTCTCGACCAAAGTGGAGCTGGAAGGTTTTGCTGCTGAGCTGATCGACCGTTTCGGCAAGCTGCCGAAAGAGGTCAACACGCTGATGCTGGTGGTGCGGATCAAGGGAATGTGCAAACGCGCAGGCATTGCCAAGATGGACGGCGGGCCGAAAGGCGCAACGATCCAATTCCACAATGACAAATTCGCCTCGCCTCAGGGGCTGGTGGAGTTCATCCAGGGCCAAAACGGTCTGGCCAAGGTAAAGGACAACAAAATCGTCGTGCGCCGGGACTGGAAGAAAGACAGCGACAAGATCAAGGGCGCCTTTGCCATTGCCCGCGACCTGGCAGAGAAAGTCGTGGCAGAGAAGAAAAAGGCCAAGGCAAAAGCGAAAGCTTGATACGCAGAGCCAAGGAAATTCGAATTTCCTTGGCAAATGTCTTCGAAGACATTTTGCTCAGCTGCAGCAGCTGTCCGGCTTCATTGCTGCCTGTGCGCAGAAACAGGACGCAGCCACCGCCTGGTCTGCGCGGGCAAGCGCCATATCGAGTTTCTGCTTTATGTGCCGGATTTCAACGGTTTCGCCGCGGGCCTTCAGGCAATCATGCAGGCCTTTCAGGCTCCAGATATTGTCCGGATGGACCGACGCGCGCGGCAAAGTACCATCCAGCCCCAAGTCCGCACGGTAGACCGCCTCGGCTTGTCCCGAGCGGCCCTGCTCAAACAGCAGCGCCCCAAGTGCGTGGCGGCTGGGCTGCATCCAGCCCCAGGGCTCATCATAAGGCAGGTTATCGTCCAGCTCGGCCGAGCGGCGCAAATGGGCAAAAGCCGTGTCGTAGTTCTCTTTGCGGTACTCAATCTCACCGCGCAGCATTTCGGATGCGATTTCAAGCAGATCCACGACGCGGTTGTTGTGCAGCAGGCGGGTTTCCGGAACGCGGCTCTTGGCGGCGCGGAACAGCTGCTCCTCCGCTTCGGCCTGTGACACCCGGCCAGTTGCGGCAAATGCGATGGCGCGGGCGTAATGGGTGTTGGCGGTCAAGGTGCAATAGAGCGCTGGGTCTTCAGGCAGCTCCAGCGCCATGGCCTCCTCCCAGCGGCCAAAGCGGACCAGGATGTGCGGGTGCATTGCCATGTAGCTTTCAAAGAAATCCGCGATAGGCGGGCTTTCTACCAGCAGCATTTCCGGCGGGGTGGTGTCCAGAATACCCTGATTGGCCTGCAACGCAGGTTCAATCTGCCCCAGGAACATCGCGCCGAAGATGACGAAGTGGTAGTTATGCTGGCGGTAGCCGGTGTAGATGTTGAAGGCGCCCTCACGCGCGTAGAACTTCAGATCCGCCTCAATCGCTTTCCGGTTCCAATGCACCACGCTGTGATAGTCACCGCAAAGCACGTCGATATGGGTCGGCATATGCACCAGATGGCCTGCGTCCGGCACCAGTGTGCGCAGGACATCGGCGGCCTTCAGGGCTTTTTCCGGCGTCGGCGACATCTCCATCAGATGCACATAAAGATGCAGCAGGCCGGGGTGCCTCATCGCGCCGGGGTCGTTCTCCATTGCCCATTCCAGAACCTCCTGCGCCTCCAATGTCGCGGCCCCTTCGGCGGGCAGGCCGGTTTGCAAGTCCCACATTTTCCAAGGTGTCAGGTTCAGCAGGCTTTCGGCATAGACCGTGCGCAGATCCAGATGATCCGGGCAGGCGGCAAACGCCGCGCGCATGGCGTCGGCAAAGGCATAATCCCAGATGTGCATGTCCTCCATCGCCTCGCGCTGGGGATAGCGGGCCTGAAGGGCATGGATCAGCTGCCGCTCGGCCTCTGTGCAGCCCTCTAAACAAGCCAGCGCGGATTGGGCGGCGTCAAAAGCCTGTGCCAGATCTTCGGCACGGCCTTTGCCGTCCCGCAAGTTCCAGGGCAGATTGTAATTCGGGCCGGTTGCATAGGCCACGCCCCAATGGGCCATGGCGCAGCCGGGATCGTGGGTCAGTGCCTGCTTGAAGCATTTGACGGCTTCTTCGTGGTTGTAGCCATAAGTCCAGACCAAGCCGCGGTCGAACCACTTTTGCGTCTTGGGCGAAGCTGCCGTTACCAGACAGGAATGGCTGCCGAGATCATAATCGTAACCCATGAAATAACCTCCCCAAGTATTTGGAGAGGTTAGGCAGAGGCGTTGATCCGGACAAGATAGTTATTCTGCGGGCAATTGCGCCTCAGCCCGTGCCATTTGCAGCATCAGCAGGAACGCAAGGCCGGCCATTGTCAGCAGTCCTGCAGCCAGCGGCAGCAGTGAACCGTCAAACAGCAGGCCCACTGGTGCCGCAATGGCAGCGGCCAGAACGGTGGAAATCGCACCAATCACCGAGGCCGCCATGCCGGCAATATGGCCCATCGGCTCCATCGCGATAGCATTGAGATTGCCAAGCGTGGTGCCGGCCAGAAAGAAAACGCTGGTCTGCCAGGCGACAAACAGGCCGAACAGCAGCGTTTCCGGCAGCGCCTGTCCGCTGAGCACCAGCATCACTGCGGAAATGCAGACCTGCGCAGCCAAGGACCAGGTCACGATCCGGCGCATGCCAACGCGGACCACGATGGCCGCATTCAGCAGGCTGGCGGTGCCTGCCATCAAGGCCACAAATCCAAACCAGAAGGGAAAGCTGCCAGCGCGGTCAAAGATCACGTCATAGACCTGCTGCACCATGGTCAGCATGGTGAACAGCATGCCTAGGCAAAGGGTCTGCACCAGAATAGACAGGCGCACAGCCGGGTGGGCGAACATTTCCTTTACCGCGCCCAAAAGCAGCGGCAGACGGAAGGGGCGGCGGTTCTCCACCGCCAGGGTCTCCGGCAGGCGCAGGCCCATCCACATCACGATGAGGATGGCGAAGATGGCAAAGGCCAGGAAGATGCTGCGCCAGCTGGAAAAGGCAATGATGCCCGCGCCCAGCATCGGTGCAAAGGCGGGAACCAAGGTGAAGATCATCATTGCAATCGACATCATCCGGGCCATTTCCCGGCCCGAGTACAAATCCCGCACGATGGCAATGCCGACAACCCGCGGCCCTGCGGCACCCAGCCCCATGACGACGCGGGAGGCCAGCAGCAGCTCCAGCGATTGCGCCTGCCAGGCAACCGCAGAGGCTGCGATGTACAGCGCAACACCGCCGGCTATGACAGTCTTGCGGCCAAAAGCATCGGACAGCGGGCCGGTAAAGAACGTGCCGATGCCCATGCCCAGCACAAAAGAAGTCAGCACCAGCTGGGCGCGGTTAATGTCATCCGGGCTAAGTGCCTGGCCGATTTCGGGCAAGGCGGGCAGCATCGCGTCGATGGAAAAGGCGATGGTGGCAAACATCATCGCGATCAGGGCAATGAATTCGGCCTTGGCCATGCCGTGGGCCGGAGAGTGTACCTGGGGTTGTGACATTTGAAACCTCTAACAGCTCTTCAGATGTTTCCGGGGAACAAGGCCGGTCCGGGAGCTGTCCGGTTCCGCTATCACGAATCCGCATACCGGGCCAGCGCCCGGCTGCACAGCAAACTGTGCATTGTTGCGATGCTAAGCAATTTGCCGCAAGGTTATTCGGCCTCTGCGTCTTTCAGCTGCTGCAGGATGTCTTCGATCACCTGCTTCCACAGTTCCGGCGGCTGGGCGCCGGGCACGGCGTGCTGGCTGGCGACAATGAAGGTCGGCACCGAAGTTACCCCCATCTTGCGGGAATGGGCGTCGCGGTCCTGGATGGTCTGCACATCGCTGTCGCCTTGCAGCAGGCGTGCGGCGACATCTGCATCCATTCCGGCCTCGCGTGCGACGCCGGCCAGAACCGCGTGGTCGCCGATGTCCTTGGCGTCCACAAAGTAGGCTTGGAACAAGGCATCCACCGCTTCAGTCTGCTTGCCTTCGATTCCGGCCCAATGGATCAGCCGGTGTGCATCCAGAGTGTTTGGCGTGCGCGTCATCGCCTCGAAATTGATCGTCAGCCCGGCGTTTCCGGCGTGTTCCACCACTGGGGCATAAGCCTTAACCGCGCCGTCCTTGCCGCCGAACTTGCGCTCCAGATAGTCGCGCCGGTCCATGCCTTCGCGCGGCATGTCCGGGTTCAGCTGGAACGGGTGCCATTCGATAACAAAGGGATGATCCGGCACCTCGGCCAGTGCCTTGTCCAGATGGGTCTTGCCGATATAGCACCACGGGCAGATCGGGTCCGACAGGATGTCGAGCTTGACGGTGGTCATTTGGGTCATCCTTTGAACAGGGCGGGCAGGGCGCGGCGCAGCAGCTTGCCATTGGCGCCTGCAGGCAGCGCGTCGAGATGGATATAAGCGCGGGGCTGCTTGTAACGGGCCAGGCGCTGGGATGCAAAGGCCTGCAGTTCTGCGGCGTTCAACTCTTCGGGACCGGTATAGAAGGCGGCGATGATAAAGGTGTCCGGCTTCACCTCTACCGCTGCGGCGCCGGCTTGTGTGATGCCAGGATGGGCGGCCAAAGCGGTTTCGACTTCAATCGGGGACACGCGGTAGCCGCCCGCATTCATCATGTCGTCAGCGCGTCCCAGATAGCGGATCTGCCCGCCGCCGGTCATTGCGCCCTGATCACCGGTCAGGAACCAATCCCCCTGATAGCGGGCGGCAGTTTCTTCCGGCGCGTTCAGATAGCCAAGCATCAGCCCCGGGTCCGAGCGGTGGATGGCGATGGTGCCTTCCTCATCCACCGGCACCGGTCCGTCAGGGCCGAGAATCGCGACCTTGCGGCCCGGTTGCGGCTGCCCGAGTGCTCCGTCCTGTGCTGGGCAGGACGGCGAAGACGAAATGAAGGTCGAGCATTCAGACATGCCGAAAGCCTCAAACAATCCGCGGCCTGTTGCGGTGTCCCAGGCAGCGTGCAGATGGCGGGAAAGCTTTTCACCAGCGCAAAGCCCATGCCGCAAGTCCGGCAAATCGAGCGGGCCGGATTGCAGGAGCTTCCGGTAGACGCCGGGGGCCGCAGCAAAGAGGGTTGCACGGTGTCGGCGCAGCAGCGCGGGCAGGTCCTCTGGTGGGGTTCCGGGGAGTGGGATCAGCGCCGTTGCACCCGCCGCCCAGGGGTCCAGCAGGCCGGTGCCCAGGGTGTAGGTCCAGTTGAACGCACCGGCGTGCAGCAGCCGGTCGTCTGCTGTCAGACCGTACCAGCCCTCCACCATCATCTGCCGCGCCCAAACCGCCTGGTGGGCGTGGGCAACTGCACGCGGATTTCCGCTGGTGCCGGAGGTGTAGACCACATAAGCGCGCCGCTCGGGGTTGCCAAAGGCGTAGTCGCAGGGAGGCAGATGGTGCATATCCAGCAAGCGGGCCGTACTGATCTGCAGCGGGTGACTCGCGCAGGGCACAGCCGGGTCGCGCAGCACCGCAGCCGGGTTCAGATCCGCAATCATCCGGGCGGTTTCGGGCGCTGTCAATTGGGATGAGGTGGGCACCGGCACCAGTCCGGCGGCAATGGCGCCGAGGTAGGCAATGGGAAACTCAACCGTGTTCCCCAGCCGCAGCAGCACAATATCTCCAGGTTTCAATCCCGCCTTGAGCAGCCCAGTTCCGGTTCCGCGCACCGCTGCTTCAAGCCGGGCATAACTCCAGTCTTCGCAGGCATCGCCCGCGAGAACCGACAGGGCGGGTTTTTCCGCCAGCCGACGGGCATGGCGCAGCACATGGGCCGCGAGATTGAAAGGCGAAGGGCAGGGCGCAAAAGGCCCCTGATCAAAAACGGACAGCATGGCAATTGGCTAGCCCGCGCCGTCCTGCGTTGCAAGCTGCGCAGGTGCGGCTTATAGAGTGGCTATGACAAGCCGTGACCCGAAGTCCCTGATTACCATCGCCCGTGCAAACGGCGGAGATAACGAAGCAGAGCCATTGGACCTGGGCGCGCGCGTGCGCGAACTGCGCAAGGCGCGGGATTGGACGCTGGAACACGCTGCCAATCAGGCCGGGCTGGCGCGCTCGACCTTGTCCAAGATCGAAAATGGCCAGATGTCACCGACTTACGAGGCGCTTAAGAAGCTGGCGGTGGGCCTGCAGATCTCGGTGCCGCAGCTGTTTACCCAGCCGCAGCGCGGTCAGGTGAACGGGCGGATGACGGTGACCAAATCCGGTGACGGTTCGGCCCATGCCACCGCGACATATGAGCACGAGCTGCTGGCGGACGGTATGTCGCGCAAGCAGATGCTGCCGTACCGGGCGCGGGTGCGGGCGCGGTCACTGGATGAGTTTGACGGCTGGGTGCGCCATGACGGCGAGGAATTTCTGTATGTGCTGACCGGGGTGGTTAAGCTCTACACGGAATTTTACGAGCCGATTGAAATGCGCCGCGGTGACAGCGCCTATTACGACGCAGCCATGGGGCACAATGTCATATCTTCCAGCCCCGAAGATGCAATGATCCTCTGGGTGACGTCGCTGGCTTGATCCTGAGGCCTGAAACAGCGGCTGCGTTGCTAGTGCGGCCGCCCGTCCAGTTCTCTTAGCAGGCTTTCAATATAAAGGAAGTCGTCCACTTCCTCCCTGGCTTCGTTCAAGGTGAGGTGATGGGTGCGGGCCAGATAGGCAACAAATCTGTCCCGGTCATCCACGAGTGACGGAGCGTTGCAGGCTTTCAGATGCGGAAAGCGCTGTTTGATGCGGGGCATCCTGTCAATCCAGCTGGCAGCTGCTGTCTGTACAGGCATTGGGGGGGCCTCCCTGACAAACTGATTATGGTTGTTGGACCCTCATGCTAGCATTTTTTCTGCCGTCGCGTAACGTCGGCCCCGGGCCATCAGCCCAAGGCCGCTGTGTTAAGCGGTTTTTTGCCAGCGCCTAGGCCGGTGCGAACAGCCGGGGCAGCACCAGATGGCCGATTCCAACCGCAATCAGCTGCATCACAATGAACATCGGGATATGCCCCGGATAGATGCCCGCAAAGGTGTCGCTGAAGCCGCGTGCGATGGTCACTGCCGGGTTGGCAAAGCTGGTCGAAGAGGTGAACCAGTAGGCTCCGGTGATGTAGATTCCAACCAGAGCAGGCACTGTATCAGGACGCGAGCGCAGCCCGCCGAAGATCACGAACAACAGGCCGAACGTGGCCAGGATTTCGGAAAACCACTGCGCTGTTCCTGTTCGGTGCATAGTCTCAGAGCTTTGCAAAACTGCAAGATCAAACATTGCATGGCAAGCCCAGACCCCCAGGATCCCGCCTCCGATCTGCACCAGAACGTAGGGTGTCACCGCACGCCATTCATGTTCGCCGCGCAGGGCGAAGGCAAGGGTTACGGCCGGGTTGAAATGGGCGCCTGAAATCGGACCCAGGGTAGTGATGATCGCATAAAGCATGCAGCCGGTGGCAACAGCATTGGCCAGCAGGGCCAGGGCCACGTTTCCTCCTGCCAGGTTTTCAGCCATGATCCCGGAGCCAACAACACCGACCAGCAGCATGGATGTGCCCAGCCCTTCGGCCAGAAGTTTCTGCCCGGTCATTGGATTTCTCCGATCAGTTTAAGCTGCTGCGTCAGTTCGGTCTCATTCATGGAGTCAAACGGCAGATCCAGCAGCGCCTTGGCGCGCTTTTCCAGCGTGGCATAAGCCGCGCGAAAGGCGGTGTCCCATTCCGGTTGGTCCGCGGCAGCCGGATCTGCGACGCCCCAATGGGCGCGAACCGGCGCGCCGGGCCAGACCGGGCAGGTTTCGCCCGCTGCTGCGGCGCAGACGGTGATCACTATGTCCATTTCCGGTGCGCCTTCAGCGGCAAACACGTCCCAGCTCTTGGAACGGGCACCGGTGGTGTCGTGGCCGAGTTCTTCCAGCAGCACCAGGGATTGCGGATGCACCTTGCCGGTGGGGTTGGAGCCTGCAGAAAACGCGCGGATGCGGCCAGTGCCCAGGGTGTTGAAGATCGACTCCAGCAGGATGGAGCGGGCGGAGTTTCCCGTGCAGAGGACAAGAATGTTCATGGGTTTTGACCGTTCTATAGAGTTAGTCGGAAGAATTCACGCGGCCGATGCCGTCAACCTGATGCTGAAGCGAAATGCGGTCGAGTGTGTCAAAGGGCAGCGCTGCAAAGGCATTGATCCGGTTGCGCAGCAGCCCATAGGCTTGCTGAAAGGCCAGGCGACGTTCGGCATCGGTGCCTGTCGCCCTGACCGGATCTGCCAGCCCCCAATGGGCACTCATCGGCTGGCCGGGCCAGGCCGGGCATTCCTCATTGGCGGCGTGGTCGCAGACGGTGAAGATGAAATCCATGCCAGGCGCGTTTGCCACGGAAAATTCATCCAGATCCTTGGAACGCAAGGCGCTGGTGTCATAGCCTTTGGCCCGTAGCAGAGAGATTACTTCGGGGCGCGGGCCAGATGAAGAATGGCAGGTCCCTGCTGAATAGGCGCGGAATTTGCCGTCGCCTGATCGGTTCAGGATGGCTTCTGCCAGCAGCGACCGGGCGGAATTGCCAGTACAGATGAACAGAACGTTAAACGGGTGCTCAACCGTCGGCATGGCCCTTTCTTCATTCGTGAAAGGGCTGCAGATATCGGGCCGGTTCTGGCAGCAGCCTGTCAGCAAGTTATCAAACATACCGCGCAAGCCAGGCAGATCGGCGGTGTACATCAGCGAAGTTCCGGTACGGCGCTGCCTGATTAGCCCGGCCTGTTTCAGGACTGACAGGTAAGCAGAAGCCGTGTTGGGCTTGAAGTCCAGCGCCGAGGCGATCTCACCCGCCGGAACTGCGTCCGGATAGCGCCGCATCAACAGGCGGAACAGCGCCAGACGGTTCGGATGTGCAAGGGCGCTGAGCTTATCTGCAATATTTAATTCCATATTTCGTGAATTATGGAATTAAAGTCCGCAAGTCAACTGGCTCGCCCATCGAAAGCCGCTGGTCAGCGCCTCAGTCTGATTGATACCACCAGACATCTGGCATGAATCCGGTCCGGTCGCCGTAGATCGGCAGGTATTCCGGAAACCGCATTTCCTTGACATGGGCGATCCGCCCCGCATCGAACCGCCAGAATGGAATGACATAGCGCCCTGCGGTCAAAACCCGGTCCAGCGCCCGCACGGCGGCGGTGAAATCCTCAGGGTCCTTGGCTGTCAGCATGGCATCAATCATCGCTTCGGCAGCGGGGCTGTCCATGCCCATCAGGTTGCGGCTGCCGGGCTGGCTGACGCCGTCGCTGCCCCAGTAATAGCGCTGTTCGTTGCCGGGGCTTAGCGACAACTCTCGGCGGTAACGGGTGAGATCGAAGTCATAGGCGCTTTGGCGTTCGACATACTGGGCATTATCGACGGTTTCCGCCGTTAGGGATATGCCCAACCGCTCCAGTGCGCGGGCATAGATTTCAGTGATGGTCTTCATCTCGCCGTCGCCTTGGCGGATCAGAACGGTGAACTCCAATGGCGTACCATCGTTCTTGCGCAGCACGCCGTCTGTGACGTTCCATCCTGCATCGGCCAGCAGTTTCATCGCCTTGCGCAGATTTCTGCGGTTGCGCTTGCTGCCATCGCCCTGCGGCAGCGCGTAGCCTTCCAGCGTCCCGGGCAACAGCGTGTCTGCAAACGGGGCCAGCAGTGTGCGAACCTCTCCAGCAGCTGCGCCGGGCAGCGTGCCTAGTTCGGATCCCGAGAAATAAGAGGTGATCCGCGGCTGCACGCCGCCAGTCACGGTGCCGTTGATGTATTCAAAATTGAACGCTAGCAGCAGCGCCTCGCGAACGCGCCAGTCATCCAGCGGAGCCCGGCGGCTGTTCATCACCAGCCCGGTCATGCCGGAGGGGCGCTGATGCGGGATTTCGCTTTTGACCACATCGCCGCGGGTCACCGCCGGGAAGTTATAGACACTGTCCCATTTGTCAGCATTGAATTCCCGCACCGCGCTCAGTTCGCCTGCCTTGAAGGCTTCGAACAAAACTGTTGCATCGCCAAAGAAATCCAGGCGCAGTTCGTCAAAGTTCCCGGTACCGCGCCGAAAGGGCAAGTCTTTGCCCCAATAGTCCGGGTTTCTGGACAGGGTAACGAAACGGCCGGGTTCGAAATTCCGGACCACATATGCGCCGGTGCCAATCGGGGCGCCGGTCAGGTCATCGGCACCGAATTCCTTGTCCTGCCATTGCGCCTTTTTTAGGATCGGGCGCAGTCCGGCGATCAGTGCCAGCTCGCGGTCTTCGGTATTGAAGGTCAGGCGCAGGCTGCGCGGTCCGGTCTGTTCAATCCGCGCCACCTTGGTCCAGAAACCGCGATAGCGCGGGTGGCCTTGGGTGCCCAATGTCTTATACGACCAGATCACATCTTCGACGGTCACCGGGCTGCCATCGGAGAATCGCGCCGCCTCCCTAAGGGTGAATTCGACCCAGGAGCGGTCCTCGGGCACCTCAATCGATTCGGCCAAAAGACCGTAAAGCGTGAACGGCTCATCCCAGGAGCGGCCCATCAGGCTCTCGTATCCCCAGAACCTCAGCTGCCACGGCGCGGTCCCCTTAAGGGTGAACGGGTTCAGTGAGTCAAAGCCGCCGGTATTGCCGAAAACCACCTTGCCGCCTTTGGGCGCATCTGGGTTGGCATAGGGTAAAGACACAAAATCGGGTGGCAGCGCAGGCGCCCCATACATAGCTATGCCATGACCTGATTCTGCCTGCGCAAAATTCGCAGCAAAAGCCAAGGTGATTCCGGTCAGTGCCGCACCGGGATTCAGGAAATTTTCTTTTCGCAGTTTCACAACAATCCCGCTCTGCCCTTATTTTCTTGCTTCTGCACGCTACGTGCGCTTTTTCGTCTTTTCAAACTTTTAGCTTGGACGAAAGCCGGAAATTGCTTATAAAGGGATCACTGCTCGATAGGTTTCTTGCCTGTATGAAACCTGCCTCAATAACTAACGCCCGCCTTGTGCGGGCGTTTTTTTTTGGGACGTTTCCACACTGCCTCTGACGGGAAATGCCCCTGCGTTGCAAGGGGCGATCCGCTGTCTTACGCGTTTCTTTTGCAGCTGCAGCATGGCACAGTGCCGTCAGTTTCATTCAGCCGAGGGAAAGTTGCCGATGTCCTTGCAAGGGAAGACCGCCGTTATCACTGGATCAAATTCAGGTATTGGCCTGGGGGTTGCGCGCGAACTGGCGCGGGCCGGGGCCGATGTGGTTCTGAATTCATTCACCGACCGGGATGAAGATCACGCGCTGGCAGCAGAGCTCGCCCGTGAATTCAGCGTCAAGGCCCAGTACATTCAGGCTGATATGTCCAAAGGGCCGGATTGCCGGATGCTGATTGAGCAGGCCGGCGCCTGCGATATTCTGGTGAACAATGCAGGCATTCAGCATGTGGCGCCGATCGATGCGTTCCCGCAGGACAAATGGGACGCGATCATCGCGATCAACATGAATTCAAACTTTCATACCATGGCCGCCGCCTTGCCCGGAATGCGCGCGGCGGGCTGGGGGAGGATCGTCAATATTGCCTCGGCCCACGGGCTGACGGCCTCGCCGTTTAAGGCAGCTTATGTGGCGGCCAAGCACGGGGTTGTCGGGATGACCAAGACGGTGGCACTGGAAACCGCAGAGGAGCCGATCACCTGCAATGCGATCTGCCCGGGCTATGTGCTGACACCGCTGGTTGAGGCGCAGATCCCGGACACCATGGAGAAATACAACATGGGCCGCGAAGAGGTGATCAAGAAGGTGATGCTGGAGCGCCAGCCAAGCCGCGCGTTTGCCACTGTGGAACAACTGGGCGGCACCACGGTGTTCCTGTGTTCGGACGCAGCAGCGCAGATCACCGGCACCACGCTGAGTGTCGATGGCGGCTGGACGGCGCTGTAGGCGGTACGTGGAAGCGGCGGGAGGGGGCCGGCCCCCTCTTGCCCCTAGGGGGCAATTCACCCCCGGAGTATTTTCACAAAGGTGAAATAGGCAGGTGTATTTTGGTGAAACGCATTAATCTGGCCCTGCAGGGCGGCGGCGCGCATGGGGCGTTTACCTGGGGAGTGCTGGACCGGCTGCTGGAGGATGAAGGGGTTGAGGTGGCTGGGATCACCGGCACCTCGGCCGGCGCATTGAACGGCGCGGCCTTCAAGTCCGGCATGGTTCAGGGCGGGCGGACCGGTGCCAAGGCGGCGCTGGACAAGTTGTGGGCGCAGATGGGGGCGGTGGGCGACATGCGCTTTGCCCATTGGCTGACCCGGTTTGATGCGGTGGCCTGGACCGGTGCATTGGAGGCTGCCATGCCATTCTCGCCGCTGGAAACCATGAGTCAGATGATCTCTCCCTATCACTACGGCCCTTTTTACAAGAACCCGCTGCAGGAGGTTGTCGATCAGTTCTGTTTCGATGATGTCTGCGCCGGGGCCGGGCCGGAGCTGTTTGTCTGCGCGACCTGTGTGCGCACGGGCAAGATCCGGGTCTTTGAGGGCACCGGGATCAGCACCGATGCAATTCTTGCCTCGGCCTGCCTGCCGGACATGTTCCAGGCGGTGGAAATCGAGGATCCGGAGACCGGCCGGATGGAGGCCTATTGGGATGGCGGTTTCACCGGCAATCCGGCGCTGTTTCCGTTATTCCGAGCAGAGTTGCCGGGGGATGTGGTGATTGTGAACATCAATCCGCTGGAGCGCGAGGAGGTTCCGAAGACGCCGCAGCAGATCCGCAACCGGGTGAATGAGATCAGCTTTAACTCGTCCTTGCTGCGGGAGCTGCGCGCCATCAATTTTGTGCAGCGGCTGCTGGAGGATGGCACGCTTGAGGCCGGGCGGATGAAGCAGGTTCGGGTGCACATGATTGCAGATGATGATCTGATGACGCAGCTGTCAGTCACCACCAAGCTGTTTCCGGTGCCGCAGATCCTGGCGCGGCTGAAACAGGCAGGGCGGGACGCGGCGGAGAACTTCCTGGCACAGGACGGTGAAAATCTCGGCCTGCGCTCTTCAACGGATCTGCCTGCGATGTTCAGCTAGGTCAGGCGGGTTCTTTCAGGGCTGGTTTCTTGCCGTTTTCCAAAGGCTTTGAAGGATCCTTGGGGTTCGGGTAGACAAGGCCTGCCGAGATTACCAGCTTGGCAGAATCCTCCACCGACATATCCAGCGCGATCACATCCTCTTCGGGGACGAACAGCAGAAAGCCGGATGTCGGGTTTGGTGTGGTCGGCAAAAAGACACTGACCAGGCCGCCGCTGGTTTCGACCTTCTTGGCGATCTCACCCTTGGCGTTGGTTGAAATGAAGCCGATCGCCCAGATGCCCTTGCGCGGGTATTGGACAAGGCAGGCCTTTTCAAAACTGCGTTCCGATTGGGCAAAGACAGTTTCGGAAATCTGCTTGATGCCCGAATAAACGGTGCGGACCACCGGCATGCGTTCCACCAGGCTTTCGGCAAAGCTGATCAGCGACCGGCCCAGAATGCCCTTGGCGACCCAGCCGACAACAATTGTGAACAGCAGAAAGATGATCAGCCCGACACCGCGCAGGTTGATGCCGATGTATTGTTCGGGCCGGACTGTGTGCGGTACCAGCGGCAGCACCACGCTGTCGATCCAGCCCATCACCGACCACAGAAGCCAGATGGTCAGACCTACCGGCGCAATGACGACGATCCCGGTAAAGAAGGAGGCGCGCAGACTGGCAAACAATCCGCGGCGTCGGTGAGGTTCTTCGTCGAAGGGCGTGGTCATGTGGCTTCTTTGCGGAAATTTCGAGTGGAACCTAGGCACTGATTGCGGGCGGAGCAATGGCATCCGCCCGGAAAATCAAGTCATTGTGCCAGTTTGTTCAGTTCCTGTGCGATCTTTGCCGCCAGCCGGGCGTTGTTGCGCACCAATGCGATATTGGCGGTAAGCGAACGGCCTTCGGTCAGCTCGAAGATGCGGCGCAGCAGGAAGGGGGTCACATCCTTGCCCGAGATGCCTTGTTCATCCGCCTCCGATTGGGCCTGAGTGATGACCGGAGCCAGTTCCTCTGCCGCGATTTCGGCGTCTGCCGGGATCGGGTTGGCGATCAGCTGGCCGCCGGGCAGCCCCATTGCCTGCCGTGTGGCATGGGCGCGGGCAATCTGTGCCGGATCATCCATGCGCAGCGGTGCCTTCAGATCCGACTGGGCCGACCAAAAGGCCGGAAAGCTGTCTTGGCCATAGGCGATGACCGGCACGCCCTGGGTTTCCAGCACTTCCAGCGTTTTCGGCACGTCAAGAATGGCTTTGGCGCCTGCCGCCACCACGGTGACCGGGGTCTGCGCCAGTTCCATCAGGTCGGCGGAGATATCGAATGTGGTTTCCGCGCCTTTGTGGACGCCTCCGATGCCGCCGGTGGCAAAGACTTCAATCCCGGCCAGACGCGCGGCAATCATCGTGGCCGCAACAGTGGTGGCACCGGTGCCGCCTGTGGCGATACAAGCGGGCATGTCGGCGCGGGAGATCTTGGCAACCCCCTGCGCCTGGCCAAGCGCCTGCAATTGATCGGGTTCCAGCCCCACATGCAGCACGCCTTTTATAACGGCCATGGTGGCGGGCACCGCGCCACCATCGCGGATGTCTTGTTCTACCTGTGCGGCGACCTCGACATTCTGCGGGTAGGGCATGCCATGGGTGATGATGGTGCTTTCCAGCGCAACAATGGCCTGTCCTGCAGCCTTGGCGGCCTGGACCTCGGATGAAGTGCGGATCTCGATCACAGCGGTGGTTCTCCTGAAACATAGGTGGCCGCAGCCTTGAGGGCGGAGGCCAAAGCGGTCTTGCGGTCTTCGCCCCGTGCCTCGGCAACGATATGGGCGGCCATGAAGGTATCACCTGCGCCGGTCACGCGGGCAACCGTGACGCGGGGCGGGACAAGGGTGATGGCGCCCTGGGCATCGGCTACAGTGGCAGAGGAGCCGCCATCAGTGACCAGCACCCGCGCCGCGCCGCGGTCCAGCATCGCCTTAGCGGCGGTTTCGCTGTCGGTGAATTCGGCTTGGCACAGGATGCCGGCTTCTTCGAGGTTCACATAGAGCGTGCCGCGGGTGCGGTTGAGGAAGGGGCGCAGCCGTTCCGCCTTGCCAGGGGAAGCAGGCGCCACCCGCAAGTCTGCCTTGGCAAAGGCCGGGCTGGCGACAATGTCATCCAGCAGCGACAATGTAAGGTTTCCATCCAGCGCAACCTGACCCGTGTAGGGGGTCTCCGCGGTACCCAGTGCGCCGTTGGACAGCGGGCGCAGGATCTTGTCGCCTGCCGCCTCCAGCGAATGGGCATCGGCAATGGCGGCGATCAGCCCGTTGGCACCCTCAACAGCCATGTAGCGGTCGGTGGGCAGATCCTCGGAGCGGTAGATGTGGTCGGTGATCAGGCCGAAGTGGCTGCAGGCATGGATCAGCTCGTCTCCTTCGGGATCGCGGCCCACGGCCGTCAGCAGGGCAGGCTGCATGCCGAACCGCGACAGGGTCATGGCGATGTTCATGGCCACGCCGCCAGGCAGCCGGGTGATGCGCCCGGGCATGTCCGAGCCGCGCTGCATTTCCGTTCTGCAACGGCCGATGATGTCCCACAGAACCGATCCGATGCATAGGATGGCAGGTGTCCGGGAATGAGAGGCTTGTGTCATAATGATCTATTGCCGCCTTTACCCGCCCTCTGCAAGCGGCTTCAGCGTAGCGGCACGGCAAAGGTCAGCGCGGCCCAAAGGCTTTCCCACACGTGATCTTTGTCCTCCGGCGCAGGGCGCAGGACCACAGCGTCCAGCAGATAGGTATGCCCCGGTAGTACTGGGATGACGGATTTTCCCTGTGAATCTGTCAGCCGGGTGCTGATGGTGACACTGCCGTCCTGGGCTTTGGCAAAGACCTCGACCTGCACCTGCGGGCGCGGGTTGCCCTGGTACAGAACCTGAACCGGGAACCCCGCTACCAGATCATCGGTATAGGGATTGGCGAGGGCTACGATTTCGGTCTCCATACCGGTGTCCAGATCGGACCCTTCACCGCTGCCGATGGCCACCAGAGCCTTGGCATGGCGGGTGTATTGCTCGGCAAAGCCCGCGTCGGGCAGGCCGCGTTCGGTATGCTGACTGGGGATGCCGGCAAAACCCTTGTGGTCAATGAAGGCCTGAAAACCTTCCCATGTTTCATAGGTCAGTGTCTGCGGCTGTGTCTGGTGGATGATCACGGTCAAACCATCGCCGGTCTCATCCGCTGAGAACGCAGGCATATCGCCCATCCGGCCCTTATAGGGGGACGCTGATCCGTCCTTTATGACCTCGAACCGGGCGATCCGGTGATCCAGATAGGGCTGCTCGGCGCCGTTGAATTCCTGCCCGTTGCGCAGACTGGCCACCACTGTAGTACCGGAATTCACTTGATATTTTTCCGGCTCGATCCAAAACTCGTGGGATAACAGCGGGGCGGCCCCCAAAGTCAGCCCGGCACAGAGAATTGAGCAGAACAGGCGGTATTGCATGAATTTGTCCTTGGCTGTCGGGCGCAGTGTGACTTGGCTGCGGATCCTATTTGCGCTGCTGTTCACTATGGTTGCAATAGGCGCTGGAAGTGCCCGCGCCCATGAAGTCACGCCGGTGATTGCCGATTTCACGGTGAAAGACGGGCAGGTTGCACTGGAACTGCGTCTGAACGTTGAGGCCTTTGTTGCCGGGATCAATCTGGATGGGCTGTCCGACACAAATGAGACCGCACAGGCTGCCGATTATGACGAGCTGCGCGCGCTGGAGGCTCCGGAACTGGAACCGATGGTTCAGCTCTTTGCCGAAGAATGGCTGGAGACCTTTTCCCTGCAGGCCGGCGGCCCGGTGGAGTTGCGCGTCTCTGGCATTTCGATTCCTGAGGCAGGCGACACAAACCTGCCGCGGGCGTCCTTTCTTGAACTGACCGGTGAAATTCCTGCGGGCGCAGACAGCCTGCGCATTGCCTGGCCTGCCGGGTCCGGCGGGGTGGTGCTGCGGCAGAACGGGGTGGAGGAGCCTTACACCGGGTACTTGCAGGGGGGAGAGACCTCACCCTCGATCCCGCTCCAGGGCGGTGCGGCCAAGACGCCGGTCGAGGCCTTTGCGGAATACATCCCCGTCGGCTTTACCCATATCCTGCCGAAAGGGCTGGACCATATCCTGTTTGTTCTGGGGCTGTTCTTTCTCAGCCCGCGGGTGAAGCCGCTGCTGCTGCAAGTAAGTATCTTTACCGTGGCCCATACCATCACCCTGGCGCTGGGCGCTCTGGGGGTGGTCAGCGTCAATGCTGCCATTGTCGAGCCGCTGATTGCGCTGTCGATTGTCTTTGTCGCGGTCGAGAACATCTTTGCCCGCAAGCTTCACAGCTGGCGGACCTTTGTGATCTTTGGCTTCGGGTTGCTGCACGGGTTGGGCTTTGCCAGCGTTTTGGGTGCGTTTGGCCTGCCGTCCAGTCAGTTCCTGCCAGCCCTGATTGGTTTTAACGTCGGCGTGGAGCTGGGTCAGCTAGCGGTGATTGCAGCTGCTTACATCGGCGTGCGCCTGTGGTTCGGGCGGCATCCGAAATACCGCGGCCGGGTGGCAATTCCGGCTTCGGTCACAATCGCGCTGATAGGGGGGTACTGGTTTGCCGAGCGGGTGTTCCTGTAAACGCCCGCTGATGGATCAGCCCATTGCCCGCATCAGGGTCTTTATCTGGGCAAGCGGATCCTCTGCGTGCCAGATTTCATCGCCAATGCCAAAGAAATCCGTAAAGGGGGCAATGCTGCGTATCAGGTCTTCGGTCAAGCCGCCCTCGGCCACGACCGGAACTTCGATCATCTGGGACCACCACTGGAACAGATCGGCCTCGGCCTTGGCGCCGTCGCCCAGACCAGAAGTGCCGACGGGGCCAAAGCTCACATAGTCCACACCTGCCTCACCTGCCACCATACCGTCATGCTGAGACGCTCCGCAGAAACAGCCGACAATGGCATCCGCCCCCAGCGCCTTGCGCGCGGTGCGAACCGATTTAGAAGCGTCGGTCAGATGCACGCCATCCAATCCCAGCCGCTCGGCCAGGATCTGGTGATCCGAGATCACCAAAGCCACATCGCGCTCCATCGTGACCTCGCGCAGCGCGTCACCGGCACGGCTCAGCGTGTCCTCATCGCGGCTGGCCAGATCCAGGCGCACGCAGGCGACATCTATTTCGTCCAGCACCCGTGCCAATTGGCCGGGGAACTTGCCCAGCTCAAAGCTTGGCGGGGAGATCAAATAGATCTGCGGCTGTTCCGGTGCGTCAGAAGGGCTGTCCATGGTGGCGCTCCATTGTTCAGGCGATTGGACGGTGTTTAGCCGATTTGCCGCCGGACGCAAGGATTTGCGCAGCCCGAGGCAGCGGGAAATACCAGCAAGGCAGGTGCCGGACCTTGCCCCGGACGCCCGCGGGGATTACAGCAAGGCGGATTTTAAGCGCAACAGACGGATGACCGCAGCAATGCCCACCGATACGCCTCAGCCCGCCTTTGTCCTTGTCCGCCCGCAGATGGGCGAGAATATCGGCGCCGCGGCGCGGGCGATGTGGAACTTCGGCCTTGACCGGATGCGCATCGTCGCACCGCGCGACGGCTGGCCGAACCCCAAGGCGGTGGCGATGTCCTCGGGGGCCGGTCGCCTGCTGGACGAGGCGCAGCTCTGTGCGGACGTGCCGGAGGCGCTGGGCGATTGCACTTATGTGTTTGCCACGACTGCCCGCCAGCGCGGATTGACCAAACCCGTCTACAGCCCCGAACGCGCGATGCAGATCGCGGCGGAGAAGATCGCGGCGGGCGAGAAGGTCGCGGTGATGTTCGGGCCCGAACGCGCGGGCCTCGAGAATGAGGATATTGCCAAGGCCAACGCCATCATCTCGGTGCCGGTGAACCCGCTGTACGCTTCGCTGAACCTGGGCCAATGCGTGCTGCTGACCGGTTATGAATGGATGCGCCAGTCCGCGGATGTGGAGCATGAAACCACTGACCTGGGCCGCAAGGGCGAATGGGCAAGCGGCGTCGAGGTCGAGAAACTGGTGGAGCATTACGAGGACCGGCTGGACGAGGCGGGCTTCTTCTTCCCGCCGGAAAAGGCCGACAGCATGAAGACCAACCTGCGCAACCTGTGGAGCCGGATGCGGATGACCCGTTCCGACGTGCAGATGCTGCACGGGATCATGCGCCAGATGGTCCGCTGGAAAGAGCGCGGCGGCGAGTAAGCCGCTCTGGACCTTTAGATAACCCGCCCCTAGCTTGGCACCACAGACAAAGAGGCAAGCATGAGCAAGCGCAGCATTTTCGAAGAGGTTGAGGGCGAGAAGACGGACGCCCCCGCAGCGCAGCCGGGGCTGATCGACCGCGGCCGCGGCGGCGCCCGCAAAGGCATCCGCGCCTGGCTGATGGTGCTGTTTGCCCTGGTGGTGGCAATGATCGTGGTGGGCGGGTTGACGCGCCTCACGGACTCGGGCCTGTCGATCACCGAATGGCGCCCCGTGACCGGATCCATCCCGCCGATGTCCGAGGCGGAATGGCAGGCGGAGTTCGGCAAATACCAGCAGATCGACCAGTGGCGTATTCAGAACCAATGGATGGAACTGTCAGATTTCAAATCGATCTATTGGTGGGAATGGGGCCACCGGCAATTGGGCCGCGTCATTGGCCTGGTTTGGGCGCTCGGCTTCCTCGGGTTCCTGGTCGCGCGCAAGATCCCGGCAGGCTGGGCAGGACGCTTGGCGCTGCCCGGCATCCTGGGCGGTGTGCAGGGCGCGATCGGCTGGTGGATGGTGGCCTCTGGCGTGACGCAGGGCGAGGGGATGACCGCTGTCGCCTCCTACCGCCTTGCCGTGCATCTGGGATTGGCCTTTGTGATCCTTGGCTTCATTGCCTGGTACATGCTGATGCTGGGCCGCGAGGAGCGCGAGCTGATGCAGGCGCGTCGCGCCAAGGAGGCCAAGCTGTTCAGCCTGTCCACCGGCCTGATGCATTTCGCCTTCCTGCAGATCCTGCTGGGCGCACTGGTGGCGGGGATCGACGCGGGCCGCTCGTATACCGATTGGCCGCTGATGGGCGGGCAGGTGATCCCGCCGCAGCCTTTCATGATTGAACCCGTGTGGAAGAATTTCTTTGAAAACCCCGGGCTGGTGCAATTCATTCACCGGGTGGCGGGGTACTTGCTGTTTGCCTTTGGCGTGGTGGCCTGGCTGCGCGGGCGCGGCTCTGCCCATGCGCGCACCCGTTTTGCCTTCAACGCCGTCTTTGCAGCGCTGTCCGTGCAGGTGCTGCTGGGGATCATCACCGTGATCTATGCCGCACCGCTGCACGCCGCGATCACCCACCAGCTGGTGGCAATCGGCGTCTGGGTGCTGATCCTGCGCGCCCGCTTCCTGTCTGCCTATCCCATTGCAACCTCGATCAAGGATCATTGACCTATGAGCGCATTTGACGAACTGATGGCCTTTCAGCGCGAAACCCAGGCGTTGGGGCAGATTGCGGGCCGGTTGGGCTGGGATCAGGAAACCATGATGCCGCGCGGGGCGGCGCCGCAGCGGGGCGAGGAGATGGCCGCGATCGAAGCCGTTCTGCATGCCCGCCGAAGCGACCCGCAGGTGGCGGAGTGGCTGGAGCAGGCAGTTGCGCCGAATGAGGCAGGGGAAGCCCAGCTGCGTGAAATCCGCCGCAGCTATGAGCGCACCGTCAAAGTGCCTGCTGATCTGGCCAAGAAGATCGCCCAGGTGACATCCGAGGCACAGGGCAAATGGGCCGCCGCGCGGGCGGATGAGGATGTTGCCGCCTTTGTGCCGGTGCTGGAGGAAGTGGTCGCCCTCAAGCGCGAGGAAGGTTTGGCGCTGGCCGCGGGCGGCGATGTCTACGACGCCATGGTCGAGGATTATGAACACGGCATGACCGGGGCAGGGATCGCGGAGATCTTTGACGCAATGCGTCCTGGCTTGGTGGACCTTCGCGCCAAGGTGCTGGAGAAGCCCGCGCCCAAGGGATTGGCAGGCACATTTGACGAAGCGGCGCAGATGAAGCTCACCCGGAAGCTCGCCAAAGCTTTCGGCTATGACATGGCGCACGGGCGGGTCGACAAGGCAGTGCATCCGTTCAGCTCCGGCTCGGGGCTGGATGTGCGGATCACCACCCGGACCAGTGAGGTGGATCCGTTCAACTGCTTCTATTCGACCATTCACGAGGTCGGCCACGGCGCCTATGAGCAGAACATCAGCCGCGACTACCTGCTGACCCCGCTGGGCAGCGGCGTGTCGATGGGCGTGCATGAAAGCCAAAGCCGGATCTATGAAAACCAGATCGGCCGCAGCCGGGCGTTCACCGGCTGGCTGTTTGAGGAGATGAAAGCGGCGTTTGGCGATTTCGGCATTGCGGATGCGGACAGCTTCTATGCCACGGTGAACGCAGTGCATAAGGGCTATATCCGGACTGAGGCGGATGAGCTGCAATATAACCTGCACATCATGCTTAGGTTCGGCCTGGAGCGCGCACTGATGAGCGGCGATCTGGCGGTGAAGGATCTGGAGGCGGCCTGGAATGACCGGTTCGAGGCGGACTTTGGCTATGCTGTCGACAGGCCGTCAAACGGCTGTTTGCAGGACGTGCATTGGTCTGTGGGTCTGTTCGGGTATTTTCCGACCTACAGTTTGGGCAACGTCTATGCCGGCTGCCTGTATCAGGCGCTGCGCCGTGATGTTCCGGGGCTGGATATGCAGTTGGCAGAGGGCGACACCACGGGTGCGACCGGGTGGCTGAAAGAATCCCTGCAACAGCATGGCGGATTGCGCAGCCCACGCGATACCATCGTGCACGCATCCGGCATGGAGCCCAGCCACGCACCGCTGCTGGCCTATCTAGAAGAGAAGTTCAGCCTGCTTTACGATCTCTGAAACGGCCTTGCACCACGGCTAAGGCTTTCTGGCGGCAGCGGAAAATCCGCTGCCCCGGAAATGCCGTATTTCAGGTGTATTCTCGGATGCTCATGGGGATGAGAGCAGAGAAATAACTGATGCATACAGCCATAGCCTATCTGATTTTTGCCAGCTTTGTGCTGGCGCCAACCCTGATCTGAAACGCAAACCGTCAGATCAGCGCCATGCGCTCCGCCCGCTCGGGATCCGGGAAGGGACGGTAGAGGCCGGTCTCTGACGTGGCGATCAGGGCTGTGACATGGGAGTAGAGCTTTTCGACCTCCTCGTCATGTTCGCCCAGGACACGGAAAGCCTGATCCAGCTGGGTCATGTCCCTAAACTCAATCTCCAGCAGGAAATCGCGGCAAGTGTCGCTGGCCAGGTTCAGCTTGCGCCGCAGCAGCCGCCAGCCCAGGATCACGCCGCGCTCCTGCAGGTAGCTCATCCATTGGTCAACCGCGCTGGCAAAGCTCAGCGCCTTGGCTTCGTGATGCAGGTCGATGGAGCATTGATAGAGGTTCATGGGACGATCCCTTGGTGCAGACAACTCAAGCGATAGTCTGTCACAGAAAGATTAGGCAGCGGTTAAACACAAAAGCGCCGCCCAGGTGATCCAGGGCGGCGCTGCTTTAGTCAGGCTGAGCGGCGGTGTTACTCTTCGCCGCCGCCGTCTTCCTCATCACCGTTTTCAGCAATCCATGCGACGGACACCACTTCTTCGCCCTTGCCGGTGTTGAACACCCGGACACCGCCGGCCGAGCGTGAACGGAAGGAGATGCCATCCACAGGCACCCGGATCGACTGGCCCTTGGACGTGGCCAGCATGATCTGGTCATCCATTTCAACCGGGAAGGAGGCCACGATTTCACCGCCGCGCATCGCCTTGTCCATCGCGGTGACACCCATGCCGCCGCGTCCGCGCACCGGATAGTCATGCGAGGAGGACAACTTGCCCGAACCGCCTGTGGTGATGGTCAGGATCAGGTTTTCCGCCGCCGACATTTCCGCATAAAGCTCGGTCGAGAAGTTCGGATCCTCGGGCGCATCCTCATCCGAGGCCTCGGCATCGTCAGTCAATCCGGCCATCGCGCGGCGCATCTTGAGGTAGGCGGTGCGCTGTTCCGGCGTGTATTTCGAGTGCCGGATCACCGACATCGAGACCACACGGTCCTCACCGCTGAGACGGATGCCGCGCACACCGGTGGATTCGCGCGAGTTGAACACCCGCACATCGGTGGAGCGGAAGCGGATCGCACGGCCTGAGTCGGTGAACAGCATCACGTCATCGTCTTCCGAACAGATACGGACATTCACCAGCTGGACCGATCCGTCCTCGGGCAGTTTCATCGCGATCTTGCCGTTGCGGCGGACGTTGGTGAAATCCGACAGCCGGTTGCGGCGTGTATCGCCGCCGCTGGTGGCAAAGACCACCTGCAGGTTTTCCCATTCATCATCCGGCACATCGACCGGCATAATTGCCGCGATGGAAACCCCGGTCGGGATCGGCAGGATGTTGACGATGGCCTTGCCCTTGCCGGTGCGTCCGGATTGCGGCAGGCGCCAGGTCTTCAGCTTGTAGACCATGCCGTCGGTGGTGAAGAACAACAGCTGGGTATGGGTATTGGCCACAAAGAGGGTGGTGATCACATCCTCTTCTTTGGTCTGCATACCCGACACACCTTTGCCGCCGCGCTTTTGCGACCGGAAATCAGCCAGCGGAGTACGCTTGATGTAGCCGCCGGAGGTCACGGTCACCACCATGTCCTCGCGTTCGATCAGGTCTTCGTCTTCCATGTCGCCGGACCAATCGACGATCTCGGTGCGGCGCGGCACAGCGAAGTTGTCGCGCACTTCGCGCAGCTCATCGCCGATGATGCCCATGATGCGCTCGCGCGACGACAGGATCTCAAGGTATTCCTTGATCTTACGGGCCAGTTCTTCCAGCTCGTCAGTGACCTCTTTCACGCCGATCTGGGTCAGGCGCTGCAGGCGCAGTTCCAGAATTGCGCGGGCCTGGGTCTCCGACAGGTTATAGGTGCCGTCGTCATTGGCCGTATGGGTCGGATCATCAATCAGCGCGATGTATTCCAGGATCGGCTGGGCCGGCCAGCGGCGGGTCATCAGCTTTTCACGCGCCTCGGCCGCATCGGCAGACTGGCGGATGGTGGTGACGATTTCGTCGATATTGGTGACCGCAACCGCGAGGCCGCACAGGATGTGGCTGCGTTCACGGGCCTTGCGCAGCAGATACGCGGTGCGGCGCGCCACCACGTCTTCGCGGAAGTCGATGAAGGAGGTCAGGAACCGGCGCAGCGTCAGCTGTTCCGGCCGGCCGCCGTTCAGCGCCAGCATGTTGCAGCCAAAGTAGGTCTGCATCGGAGTGAAGCGGTAAAGCTGATTCAGTACCACTTCGGGCGTGGCATCGCGCTTAAGCTCAACCACCACACGCACGCCGTTGCGATCGGATTCGTCCTGCACATGGGCGACGCCTTCGATTTTTTTGTCGCGCACCTGCTCGGCGATCTTTTCGATCATTGCCGCCTTGTTCACCTGATAGGGAATCTCGTCCACAACAATGGCATAGCGGTCTTTCCTGATTTCCTCGGTGCGGGTCTTGGCACGGATGACCACACTGCCGCGGCCCTCCAGATAAGCCTTGCGGGCACCGGAGCGGCCCAGCATCACGCCGCCGGTCGGAAAGTCCGGGCCGGGCACGTAATCAATCAGCTGTTCGCTGGTCAGGTCGGGATCGTCGATCAGCGCCAGGGTGGCATCAATCACTTCGCCTAGGTTGTGCGGCGGAATGTTGGTGGCCATGCCGACCGCAATACCGCCGGCGCCATTGACCAGCATATTCGGGAACCGGGCCGGCAGAACCGTCGGCTCGCGGTCTTTGCCGTCATAGTTGTCCTGAAAGTCGACGGTTTCCTTGTCGATGTCAGACAGCAGGAAGGCCGCCGGCTTGTCCATCCGCACTTCGGTGTAACGCATGGCCGCCGGGTTATCGCCGTCCATCGAGCCAAAGTTGCCCTGGCCGTCCAGCAGCGGCAGCGACATTGAGAAGTCCTGCGCCATCCGCACCAGCGCGTCATAAATCGCGCTGTCACCGTGCGGGTGGTACTTACCCATCACGTCGCCGACCGGGCGGGCCGATTTGCGGTAGGACTTTTCATGTGTGTTGCCGGATTCGTGCATTGCATAGAGAATGCGCCGGTGAACCGGTTTCAGCCCGTCCCGCAGGTCCGGGATGGCGCGGCTGACGATGACCGACATGGCATAGTCCAGGTAGGACGTGCGCATTTCGGATTCAATGGATACCGTGGGGCCGTCATATACGGGCCGTTCCGGCAGGTTTTCGTCCATGTTTTCAGGAGTTTCCGGCGTATCGCTCACGTTGGCTGCCCGCTCTTTCTTCTGGCTCTATATATTGTGTTTGCACCCTATCAGATACCGTATATGGGGCGCAAGCAAACAGCCGGGAAAGCGGAAAACAGGCCGTTCACACAGCGGTAACACACTGTTTTTGGGGAAATTAACCAATAGCAGCCTAGCATCAGTAAGAGGGGGCAAATTTTGGAGGCTGTAAATGGAGACCACAGAGACCGAGCTGATGCTGAAGGGATACGGGCTGACCACGGCTGAGTTCACCTATTGTATGCCCGACTATATCCACGTTCTGAACACCTTTGTGTGGCAGGAGTACGACCTTGCCCCGGACCATCCGCGGCTGTTTGAGTTCATCGAATTCTGGCAGCGGGAAATTGACGGTCCGCTGCATTCTGTTCGGTTCAATCACCGCAAAATGATTGGCCCGGGAGAATGGCGTAACGTGGTCGGAGAGTTCCAGCTGCACTGAACCGGCTGGCTTTTTAAAGGGATTGCAGGGCCGTGCGGCAGTCTTTGCCGTTGCGTGCATGTAGCAGCCGCCCTAATCCTATGCGTGTTTGAAGCACCCGGGCCGGCTCACGGTATTCCTATCGGGACCCGGGGCACAGGGAAAGCAGGCAGGGATTCATGCGCAAGAACTCTTTTGGAAACCAGTTCGAAAACATCTTCGTGGCGTCCTCGACGATCCGGGAGAGTTTTTACGGGCGGGGCGGCGACGATGATTTCACGCTTTATCATCACGAAACGGATGGTGTGAACATTCCGGATCTGACCGACCGTTTCTTTGGCGGCAGCGGCGATGACACGCTGGAATTGTTGAGCTTCAGCATGACCGAAGTTGCTGACAACCTCAGCAAGTACAGCCAGCTCAGCTTTGATGGCGGCAGCGGTTACGACACTGTAAAATCAAAAGTATCTGCAGTCATGTCAGGTGGCTCCACTCTGGATCTGAATTCCATTGAGACCAGCGTCATTTCTGTTGAGCATTGGTTTTATGACATATTTTTGAACGCAGTTACGGGAGATGGCCGCTTCACCATCCAGAGCGGGTTGAAGGACGACACGCTGAATATCTACCAGCAAGCCGACGCATCGGAAAACAGCATCCGTGTCAACACATCCGCCGGTGCAGACAGCGTCCTGTACACCGCGAACGCCGACGTGAGCGACCTGAAGGTGAACACCGGCAGCGGCAAGGACTATTTTGAATTCAACGGCAATTGGGGCGTTACTGCAGATATCACGGTGAAAACCGGCAACGGCAATGACACGGTTGTCATCAATGGCTCGACCATTACATCGCCAGGCGGGCTGGACGCGGTGATCAAAACCGGCAGGGGCGCTGATACGGTTGTTCTGGAAGGCATGCATTCGGAAAGTCTGAATGCCGGCGGCGGGTCGGATGACATCTACGTGCTGACCGGCAGTTTTGCGAACGCAGCCGACACCATCAAGACAGGCGGCGGCAGGGATCGTCTGTTTGTGGAATTGGATGCCTATTCCACCGTTGCAGTTGTTGAAGATTTTTCCGCTGCAAAAGACGTGTTTGTGTTCGATCGCCAGGAATCCAGCCGGGCGATTCCAAGAGATACAGACGTCCTGTTCGACCGGGGCGAATGGGAGGCCGCAGAGGAAGACAGGCTGTTCATGGATAACAGCGCGGACAAGCTCTATTACGGCAGCAACGTCCTGGTGGAATTCGAAACGGATGTCGAATTGACAGCCGGCAATTTCACCGTGGGCAACTGGGACTACTAAGCTCCGCCCAAGAGAGGAGGCGTCAGGCCGAGCAGCTGGCGCCTCCCAGAACGCAGAACTTGGCGCAATGGGGGTGGTTCAGCTGCACCGGGCGTTCCGCCTCGGCCAGGGTTTCGCCCATCTCGAACTCAGGTGCATAAGGCAGCAGTGTGCAGGCCAGCACAGCCGGTGCCTTGGCGCCTTTGCGTTTAACGACCATGCGGGATGAGGCGCACATGACGCTGTCCGGGGATTTGCCCAGGATACCCCAGCAGGCGGTTGTGATTTCGGGCACTTCCACGGTTTCGTCCATCTCGGGAAACAAAACCGTCTGACCCGGGTTATACGCATCAATGGCAAAGCCATGCGCGGCAAACAATGCGGCATAGCCGTTACGGGCCTCGGCTTCGCTTTCCCCCCAGACAGTGCGGCCGGCCACGGTCATCCGGACGCCGTTGTCGCGCAGCCATTCCATGCCTTCGATGGTTTTGGCAAAACTGCCGGCGCCGCGCTCTTTGTCGTGCAGGGATTCGCGGTGATGATCGACCGAGATGCGCAGTGTCAGCTTGTTCCCGAATTCCTCCCGCAGGGCCAGCAATCCGGTTTTCACAGTCTTGCGCATCATCGGGCGCATGGCATTGGTCAGGATCAGCACGTCAAACCCGCGCTCCAGCGCCGCCCGGGCCATGGCGATCATCGCGGGGTTCATGAACGGCTCGCCGCCGGTAAAGCCGATTTCGCGGATTGGCCAGTTGCGTTCCCCGATCTGGCTGAGATAGCTTTGCACTTCGGCCTCGGTCAGATAGACCAGTGCGTCATTGGTAGGAGAGCTTAGGATATAGCAGTTTGTGCATTCGATATTGCACAGCGTGCCGGTGTTGAACCAAAGGGTCTCGGGATTGCTGAGCGGCACCGATGCGCGTTGCTGACCATTGGCCGTCACAAAGGCGTCTTGGAACTTGCCTAGGTTCGCGACGGGTTTTTGCAGGTCTTTCATGCGGATGTCCTTTGGGGCAGTTCCTTTCGCGGCAAGCTACCTTATACTATGCAGGAATGGAAAGCAGCCGGGCAGGCACATGACAGGGATGTGAGCGGCGGTGTGCTGCGCCAGCACCGGCTTGAACAGGAAGAACAAGAATGGTTTCGCGTGTGATACCGGTCGACCCGTTTGACCTGGTGATTTTTGGCGGCACAGGCGATCTTGCACAGCGCAAGATCCTGCCGGCGTTGTTCCGCCGTCATTGCGCTGGCCAGCTGACAGGCGCTGAGCGGATTATCGGGGCTGCGCGCTCTGGCTTGTCCAGTGCTGAATACCGCACAATCGTGGCCGAAGCGGTGCGGGCGCACGCGGGCCCCAAGGCCTGCGGCGGCGGTGCATTGGAGGCGTTTCTGGAGCGGATCAGCTATGTTGCGCTTGACGCTTTGGGAGAGGCGGGCTGGCAGGAGTTGAGCCACCAGTTGCGGCCGGACGATGAGGCGCCAGTCCGTATGTTCTATTTCTCGGTAGGGCCAGGCCTGTTCGGCCCGCTGGCAGAGCGGCTGCACGTCCATGGGCTGGCCAATGCAGATACACGGATTGTTGTGGAAAAACCGTTCGGCCGGGACCTGGCCTCTGCGCAGGAGCTGAACCGGACGTTGGCCAGTCATTTCGATGAGGGTCAGATCTACCGGATCGACCATTACCTGGGCAAGGAAACCGTGCAGAACCTGATGGCGGTCCGGTTCGGCAACATGCTGTTTGAACCGTTGTGGAACAGCCAGTATGTCGATCACATTCAGATCACCGTGGCCGAGACCGTAGGTGTCGAGGGGCGCGAGGAATATTATGAACGCGCAGGCGCAATGCGAGACATGATGCAGAACCATCTGATGCAGCTTTTGTGCCTGATCGCGATGGAGCCGCCGGCCAAATTCGACCCGGACGCGGTGCGTGATGAAAAGCTGAAAGTGATCCGCGCACTGGACCCGGTTGAGCCGCATCACATCGTGCGCGGCCAGTATCAGGCGCGCCTGGATCCGTCAGACCCGCATCCTTCGTACCGAGGGCTGGTCAGCAATCCGCGCAGCAGCACCGAAAGCTATGTTGCCTTGAAGGCGCATATCAGCAACTGGCGGTGGGCGGGCACGCCGTTCTACTTGCGCACCGGCAAGCGGCTGGTGAACCGGTCTTCGGTTATCAATGTGATGTTCAAGGACGCACCGCATTCGATCTTCGGGGCCGAGGCCGGGCGCCATGCAAACCATCTGAAGATCCGCCTGCAGCCCAACGAAGGCATCACGCTGAGCGTGACGATTAAGGAACCGGGGCAGGGCGGAATGCGGCTGATCGACGTGCCGCTGGACATGAGCTTTGCCGAGGCGCTGGGACCTGAGGGCGGCGATCCGCCGGATGCCTATGAACGGCTGATCATGGATGTTGTGCGCGGCAACCAGACGTTGTTTATGAGGGGCGACGAGGTTGAGGCGGCCTGGGCCTGGACGGATCCGCTGATTGCGGGCTGGAAGTCCCGGGGCGATGTGCCTAAACCTTATGAAAGCGGCAGCACCGGACCCGGCGATGCCGATTTGCTGATGCGCCGCGATGGGCGTGAATGGAGAGGGATAAACCCATGAAATTCAACGAATACCCTGATCAGGACATGCTGGCGATCGAAGTCGCCAATGAAATTGCAGGCGATCTGAAAACCCATCTTCTCACACATGATGCGGCTTCTTTTGCAGTGGCGGGCGGTACCACGCCGGGGATGATCTTTGACGACCTGTGCGCTGCCGATATCGAGTGGGACCGGGTGCAGATTATGGCCACGGATGAACGCTGGGTGCCCGCAGACAGCCCGCGCTCCAATGCAGCAATGATCCGCGCACGGTTGCTGCAGAACCGGGCAGCGGCGGCGCAATTGCTGCCGTTTCATGTGCCGGAGCGGCAGCCCGAAGAGGTGCTGGCGGAACTGGAAAGCCAGGTTGTGCCGCAATTGCCGCTGTCCGTCCTGCTTTTGGGAATGGGTGAGGACATGCACACAGCCTCGCTGTTTCCTGGCGCTGAAGGGATAGAGGATGCACTGGCGGCGGATGCGCCTGCGCTTATTGTCATGCGGCCTGACAGTCAGCCCGAAGCGCGTATCAGCCTGACAGCACGGGTGCTGGATGCCGCCATAGCCAAACATTTGGTGATTTTCGGGGACGCCAAGCGCCGGGCGCTTGAACAGGCGCTGGCATTGCCGCCGGAAACCGCGCCAATCCAAGCGGTAATGTCCGAGGTATCCGTGCATTGGGCGCCTTGAATTCAGGAAAGATTGATATGTTCAAGGATTTGAAGTCGCTGCGTTCCCAGGAATGCGGTGAGAGTATTTCCGGGTTGTTTGAAAAAGATCCGAACCGCGCTGATATGTTCAGCGTGCGGTTTGAAGCGCTTTTGTTCGACTACTCCAAGACGCAGATCACCGTCGAAGTGCGCGCGGCGCTGACGGCATTGTGCAGTCAGCAGAATGTAGCCGGGCGGCGTGATGCCATGTTTGAAGGCGGAGAGATCAATGAAACCGAGCAGCGCGCGGTGCTGCATACAGCGCTGCGGGATCCCGACGGTCCTGAACTGATCGTCGAGGGGGAGGATATCCGTGCTCCTCTGCGCGCGACGCTCGGGCGGATGGAGCGTTTGGCGCGGCGTGTGCGCTCGGGCAAACTGGCAGGCCCCGGCGGCCCCTTTACCGATGTGGTGAACATTGGCATCGGCGGGTCTGACTTGGGGCCGGTGATGGCGGCGCTGGCGCTGGCACCGTATCACGACGGGCCGCGGTGCCATTTTGTGTCCAACGTCGACGGCGCTCACATTCACGACATCCTGCAACGGATTGATCCGAAAACAACTTTGGTGATCGTGGCCTCCAAAACTTTTACCACAGTCGAAACCATGACCAACGCCGCGACCGCGCGGCGATGGATTGAGGCCGGCGGCGGTGAACCTGCGCGCCAATTCCTGGCGCTGTCAACTTCCGAAGAGGAAACCGCAGCCTTCGGCATCCCGCGGGAGCATGTGTTCGGGTTTGAGGATTGGGTCGGCGGGCGTTATTCGGTGTGGGGCCCGATCGGGCTGAGCCTGATGCTGGCGGTCGGCCCGGACCGCTTCCGTGCATTCCTGGCCGGCGGCAAGGCGATGGACGACCATTTCCGCACGGCCCCCTGGGAACAGAACATGCCGGTGATGCTGGCATTGACTGGCATTTGGCACAATCAGGTCTGCGGCCATCCGACCCGCGCGGTGCTGCCATACGACCAACGGCTGCGGCGCCTGCCGGCTTATCTGCAGCAGCTGGAGATGGAATCAAACGGCAAGTCTGTTGCGATGGATGGCGCGCCTTTGCCGTATCCCTCAGGGCCTGTCGTATGGGGCGAGCCGGGCACCAACGGGCAGCATGCTTTTTATCAGCTGCTGCATCAGGGCACGTCGGTCGTGCCTGCAGAATTCCTGGTTGCAGCCAAGGGGCATGAACCGGAGCTGGAGCCGCATCACCGGTTGCTGGTGGTCAACTGCCTGGCCCAGTCCGAGGCTCTGATGCGCGGACGCAGCCTGGAAGAGGCCAGCGCGCTGATGCAGGATGCTGGGTATGAAGGCGCCGAGCTGGAACGTCAGGCGCGCCACCGGGTTTTTCCGGGCAACCGGCCCTCAACCACGCTGATCTATCCGCAGCTGACACCCTATGTGCTGGGCCAGATCATCGCGCTTTATGAACACCGGGTGTTTGCCGAAGGCGTGATCCTTGGCATCAATTCCTTTGACCAATGGGGCGTGGAACTGGGCAAGGAACTGGCCGATTCCCTGATGCCGCTGTTGGCGGGGGAGAAAGATGATGCGGGCAAGGACGGGTCCACCCGTGCCTTGCTGGACTTCGTGCGTAATTCCAAGGCCTGAGACAGGCACTAGTGCAGGCGGGGCAGGTCAAGCCCCGCCGCCAATTCAGGGCAGTGTCACGCTGCTGGTGATGGTATTGACGAATTTCCCGGTTTCCGGGTCTGTCATTGACGAGAAGCCGCCGCCGCCCTCGGCATGCGACCAGTGGCCAGTGCCGCCAGTCAGTTTCCAGCTGCCGGTCAGGGCGCCGGACGGATCCATTGCTTCAGCAGTCCAATGCAGCACAACCTTGTCACCGGTACTGCTGGTAAAGGCGCATATGCCGCCGCCGTCAACGCTGCCGGACGCAATCTCAACCGCGCCGAAACACGGCCCTGACGCACCGTTCATCGGGTGGCCGGCATCTGCCATTTCCATGTTGTCATAAGAACTGCTGATTTGCATGACCATGTGCCCGTCGGCAATTTCAGTTACAGAGCTGGTCGAGATACCCGTTCCAGTGCCTGCCTGGTCCCAGGTCGTGCCGGCAATTCCGCCTCCCGCGCTGAAGGCGCAAAACAGTGCCATAAACAAACAATGACGTTTCATACTGGTTCCCTCTCAAAACAATCCGCCTGCATTGCACAGACGGACCGCGTCAGGTTAGCACAGTTTTGCAGAACCACGCGCTGGCAGGTGGCAATGGGGCCGCAATCAGAATATCAGATCCCGCGCGCCGAATACGTCCAGGCCATCAAAATCTATTCGCATCTCAGCAGCCGGGTCACCGTCCAGATTGATTTCCAAGAGCGACCGGGCGGTATCGAACCTGACTTCGCCAGCGCCTGAGAATTCCGCATCCCGGCCAATCCATTTCAGGTCCTGAACCCCGGGTGCATCGCGGTCGCCGTCGATTTCGCTGAGATCGGTCTTATCGCCCTGCTTGCGATTGAAATCGGTGACCGTGTCGCGTTTGTTCGGCCCCGTACCGGAATCTCCGCTGTAAAAGACAAAGACATCCGCTCCCTTGCCGCCTTCCAGCCAGTCAGCGCCGCCGGGGCCATGAATTCCCTCCGGTCTGCCAGTGCCGTAGATGCCGTCCTATCTGCCGGTGCCCCTGATGTCATCGTCAAGGATCCGGGCATTGGCGGCGGTGATGCCGCTGGTCACGTTCAATCCAGCTGGAAAGCTGCCTTGTTTCAGCACCAGCAAGAAGGCTTCGGTCCCTTCAGCCCGGTAATCAGGCAGCAGCCCCGCATTCACAGCGGCCTTGGTCTGACGGGGTGCAAAGGTTAACGCCCCTTTGGTTTCCACGTGATCTTGCCCGGCTTTGGCCTTGTTGTCCTTGGTGGTATAGCGGATTTTGTCAGTGCTGCTGAAGGGGTCGGACAGGGTCACTTCAAAGGCTGCAAACCGGCCGTCTTGAAAGGGCTCCTTAGCTTGGGTCGCCGTTACCTGAATGAAGCGGTCGAGATTGACGCCATCGTCACCCAGGATAACGGCGTCCGCGCGCGGCACCTTGGCGTTGCCGGTGAAAATGCCGCCGCTGGGATCAAACAGTTCGATGCCGAAACTTTCATCGGTCTCGGAAATGCGGTCAGCCGGACCCGGACCTCAACCGTTTTGGACGTCTCGCAAGGCGCAAAAGCCAAGGTGCCATTGAAGCCCGGATAATCAATAGACTCGTCAGCAGCGCCTGCCATTGACCTGTAGTTCACCTCGACCGCATCTTCGGCGGGCTGCGACAGCATCAGCGTGAAAACAACTGTGCTGCCAAACCCCGAACCGGTGCTTTCCACTGCATTGGCTGAGGTCAGGGACAAAGCCGGTAAACCGCTGCTGCCGTCGTTGTCCAGGATCGTGGCTGTACCCGAAAGCCCCGATGCAGTCCTCGCCTGCGATCGTATTGCCGTTCTTGGTCCGGTAATCCAGCGTGAGGCTGCTGGCGGCAGGTTCGGACAGGCGGATGGTGGAATACGCTTTCCGGGTGCCGCCATTTCCCTCCACCACAACCGGTGAGGAAACAAAGACCGCCCGGTCCAGACCCGCGCCAACATCGTCCAGCGCAAAGTCGCTTTGCCGCAGCACGGCTGACCGACCCGCAAAGGATGCGCCGGCCGGTTTGAAGATGCGGCCCGCCAAGCTGATTAAACATTCACTCGTTACCTGCGGGCCGCTGCCCCTGTTGGTTAAGGGACCATTTAAGGGTAGGCCGAGGAGCTCGTCTTTTACGGGGAATTTTCGTCTGCGAAGGTCAAGACTGGCGGGGCGCTCGCTGCAAACCTATGATTTGCCTGCCCTTAGGGGTGCTGACTCATGCAGCTTATAACCGGACTGCACGCAGCCGCTTCTGGTGGAATGCTGGCAATCCTGTGTTTCTGGATGGGCGCAAGGGGCGGCGCCTCAGTGCAGTAGACAAATACTCTGGGAGTACTTCCGGGTCTCACGCTCCAGAAGCTGGCTTTGTGGCCCCGATTTTGCCTTTTAATGCAGTTTCGTCAATCGGAACTGCAGGGGCAGCTTCCACTATCACATTGAAAGCAAGGAAAAAGTGTTGGGAGATTTGGAGCGGGTAGCGGGAATCGAACCCGCGCCTTAAGCTTGGGAAGCTCGCATGATACCATTTCACCATACCCGCTCGTTGAGCAAAGGATTATGCCGCGACGCCAGTGAGGTCAAGGGCATCGCAGCGTATTTTCATGCGGAAAAGTCAGCCGCGTCGGCGTCGGCGGCGGCCTCCGCCAGCGCCTTCGCTGTCTCCGCCGCCGGTGTTGAAGTTCACTTGCGGCAGGGTCACCACGGTGCCAAGGATCGGGAACGGTTCAGCTGAGTTTGGAATGGCTGATGCGTTCACGAAATGCTCCTGGAAGCGCGGCTCCACGGCGGTTTCGATCTTCTCGATGTTGCGGACGGTTTCCTCGATCTCGTTGCGTGCTTCGGTGTTCAACAGCGCAATGCGGGCCCCGGTGCCTGCGGCGTTGCCAGCCGAGGTTACCTTGTCCAGCACACAGTCGGGGATCATGCCCAGCACCATCGCGTGCTTGGCCGAAATATGCGCGCCGAATGCACCGGCCAGAACCACCCGGTCCACCGTTTCAACGCCGAATTTGTCCATCAGCAGGCGCGCACCGGAATAAAGCGCCGCCTTGGCCATCTGGATCGCGCGGATATCCGGGTTGGTGACGGTAATGGTCGGACCGCCGTCGGCAGAGCCGTCCCACAGCATATAAGCGTTGGTGCGCCCGTCCTGGATGCAGCGGGCCGTGCCGGCCTGTTCTGCCGAGCCAATCAGGCCGGAGGCGTCCAGCACCCCGGCCAGGCGCATTTCGGCTATCGCCTCGATTATGCCGGAGCCGCAGATGCCGGTGATGCCGGTGGTGGCAATGGCTTCGCCAAAACCGTCCTCATCCGACCAGATTTCCGAGCCGATCACCCGGAAGCGGGGTTCCTTGGTCTCGGGGTTGATCTCGACGCGTTCGATGGCGCCGGGGGCAGCGCGCTGACCGCTGGAGATCTGTGCGCCCTCGAATGCGGGGCCGGTGGGGGAGGAACAGGCCAGCACCTTTTCCTTGTTGCCCAGCAGGATCTCGGCGTTGGTGCCGACATCGACGACCAGCACCAGATCTTCAGACTTATCAGGTGCTTCGGACAGTGCCACCGCGGCAGCGTCAGCGCCGACGTGGCCGGCGATGCAGGGCAGCAGATAGACGCGGGCGGCGGGGTGGATGTTCAGATCCAATTCCACTGCGCGCAGCGCCAAGGAATTGGAGGTTGCAAGCGCAAACGGGGCCTGGCCCAGCTCAAACGGGTCGATGCCAAGGAACAGATGGTGCATCACCGGGTTGCAGACAAAGACCGCATCGACAATCAGCGCCTTGTCAATCTCTGCCTCAGCAGCGATTTGGGTGAACAGCGCGTTCATGCCCTCACGCACCGCGCGGGTCATTTCCTGATCGCCGCCCTTGTTCATCATCGAATAGGACACTCGGCTCATCAGGTCTTCGCCAAAGCGGATCTGCGGGTTCATGATACCGGAGGAGGCGACGACCTCGCCGGTTTTCAGGTCGCACAGATGCGCGGCAATGGTGGTAGAGCCGAGATCAACCGCGAGGCCGTAAACAGTGCCTTCGTAGAAGCCTGGCCAGATATGCATGATCTTGGGCGGGTGGCTTGCGTCGCCCAGATGCACGGCCACGGTCACCTTCCAGCCGCCCTTGCGCAGGGCAGGCTGCAGCGCATGCAGGATATGCAGATCGGTCTTGACGCCCTTCAGCTGCCACTGGGCCTCCAGCGCCTCGATCAGCCGTTCCATGTCGCCTGTCGGTTTGTGCATGTCCGGCTCTTCGACCTCGACATAGAACAGGCGGGTGGAAGGGTTCATGGTGATGTCGCGGGCCTCGGCGCGCTTGCGCACCACTTGGCGGTGGACCTGGCTTTCCGGCGGCACGTCGATCACGATATCGCCCTGCACGGTGGCCTGGCAGCCCAAACGGCGGCCGTCGATCAGGCCGCGCTTGTCCTTGTAGCGCTGTTCAACCTTGTTCCATTCGCTCAGCGCGCCTTCTTCGGCGGTCACGCCATGCTTGGAAAACTCACCATAGGACGGGGTGATCTGGCATTTCGAGCAGATCCCGCGGCCGCCGCAGACCGAGTCGAGGTCGACCCCAAGCTGCCGCGCGGCGGTAAGGATCGGCGTGCCCGCGGGGAAACGCCCGCGCTTGCCGGATGGGGTAAACACAACGAGGGGTTCGTCAGTCATGCCTGTAGCCTTCTCATTCCGCAATTTAGGCGGAGCATATGGGCTTTTGCGGCAGGCGAAAGGCAATGGGCGGCATTTTCCCGTCTGCTGGCGCCATTTTTCCATATTTGGTGACTTTGGGATGCGGTTTTTATCAGGCCGGCTGTCAGGGGGCGGCTTGAGCCTCAACCTCTTTCAGCCACGCCAGAATCTCTGCCCGGTTGCCATCCAGCTGCGGAGCAGGGGCGCGGGTTGCCGGATCTGCCAGACCGCTCATTTTTATCGGATTGCCAGCCGACAATTTTGCGGATTGGCCGTTTTTCCCCAGAACTTCGACAACCATATTACGGGCCAGGATCTGCGGGTCCTTCATGACCTGATCCACCGTCTGGATCGGCCCTGTCGGAATGCCCGCCCCGGTCAGAACCCCGATCCAGTGGTCTTTGCTGTTCCCTAAGGTTATCGCTTCGATCAAGCGTTTCAGAAGGCGTGCATTTTCGCACCGCGCCGGATTGGTGGCAAAACGCGGGTCTTCGGCAAGCGGCAAATCCAGCGCGTCACAGAGCCGGGCAAACAGCGCGTCATTGCCGGCAGCAATCACAAACAGCCCGTCTGACGCGTGGAACGTCTCAAACGGGGTGATTGACGGATGCCGGGCGCCGGAGGGCTGCGGGGCTTGTCCGGTGACCGATGTGATAGCGATGGCGTGCTCCAGCAGCGCCAGCTGACTGTCCAGCATGGCAACGTCGATGAACCGGCCCTGACCGGTTTTCTGCACGTCCAGAAGGGCTGCCAGGACGCCGTGCCCCAGAAACATGCCCGCCACAATATCGCCGATCGAGGCGCCGACGCGTACCGGATCGCGGTCCTTTTCGCCGGTGATCGACATCACCCCGCCGCGGGCCTGGACCACCATGTCATAGGCCGGCCTCAAAGCATCGGGGCCAGAGTGGCCAAAGCCCGACACGGCACCATAGATCAGCCGCGGGTATCTGGCGTGCAGATCTTCCCAGCCATAGCCCAGCCGCTGCATCACGCCGGGGCGGTAGTTCTCCAGCAGCACGTCGGCCTGCGCCAGCAGCCGCTCAAAAACCGCGCGGTCCTCGGGCGCCTTCAGATCCAGTGCAATGCTTTTCTTGCCGTGGTTGATGGTGGCGAAATAGGCGCTTTCTCCCTCCTTGAACGGCGGGAAGGTGCGGGTGTCGTCGCCTGTTCCGGGGCGTTCCACCTTGATGATTTCAGCGCCTAGATCCGACAGGATCATTGAACAGTAAGGACCGGCCAGAACATGGGTGAGGTCCAGCACGGTGACGTTTTCCAATGGGGCGGGCATGGCAATATCCTGCATCATCCTTGCAGGTTTTCTGATACGCCAAGCAGGCCTGCGCGCTTTGACCCAGATCAGAGCCGCCCGAAAGAGATTGCTGCACTGCAGGAATTCTTGCCCGCTGCCTCTTTCCCCCCGGTGGGTTCTGTGCCATAGGGTCACCGCCAAACGGGGTTATGCATGAGGATGACCAATGCAGATTCGTGAGGCTCTCACCTTTGATGATGTTCTACTGGTGCCAGGCGCGTCGAGCGTACTGCCCAATACCGCTGATACGCGCACCCGGGTGACGCAGTCGGTATCGCTGAACATCCCGCTTTTAAGCTCGGCCATGGACACAGTGACCGAGTCCCGCATGGCGATTGCCATGGCCCAGGCCGGCGGCATGGGGGTGATCCACAAGAACCTGAACGTGGAAGAGCAGGCCCGCGAAGTGCGCCGGGTCAAACGCTTTATCTCGGGCATCGTTTACAACCCCATTACGCTGACCGCAGACCAGACCCTGGCTGATGCCAAGGCGCTGCAGGAACGCTACCGGGTGACCGGATTCCCAGTGGTGGATGGCGCGGGCCGCGTAGTTGGTATCGTCACCAACCGCGACATGCGCTTTGCCTCGGATGACAGCACACCGGTGTCGGTGATGATGACCTCAGACAATCTGGCGATGCTGCAGGAGCCGGCGGATCTGGAAGAAGCCAAATCGCTGATGAAGGCGCGCCGGATCGAAAAACTGCTGGTCTCCGACAAGGATGGCCGGCTGACGGGGCTGTTGACCCTCAAAGACACCGAACAGGCTGTGCTGCACCCGACCGCTTGCATGGATGAGCTGGGCCGCCTGCGGGTTGCCGCCGCCAGCTCGGTCGGCGACAGCGGCTTTGCCCGCTCCGAGGCGCTGATCGACGCAGGTGTTGATATCGTCGTTGTGGATACGGCGCATGGCCATTCGGCGGGCGTGATCGACGCGGTAAAGCGGATCAAGGCACAGTATGGCGCGGTGCAGGTGATTGCCGGCAACGTTGCCACGGCTGAAGCCACCCGTGCGCTGATTGATGCGGGCGCTGATGCGGTCAAGGTCGGCATCGGCCCGGGTTCGATCTGCACCACCCGCATGGTGGCCGGTGTCGGCGTGCCGCAGCTGACCGCGATCATGGATTGCGCAAATGCGGCCGGTGATATCCCGGTGATCGCCGACGGCGGCATCAAATTCTCGGGCGATTTTGCCAAGGCGATTGCGGCGGGTGCCTCCTGCGCCATGGTTGGATCGATGATCGCGGGCACGGATGAATCCCCGGGCGAGGTGATCCTGTATCAGGGCCGCTCGTTCAAATCTTACCGCGGCATGGGCTCGATGGGGGCTATGGCGCGCGGCTCGGCGGACCGGTATTTCCAGAAAGACGCCGCCAGCGACAAGCTGGTGCCGGAAGGCATCGAAGGCCAGGTCCCCTACAAAGGCGGCGCCGGGCCGGTGGTTCACCAATTGGTCGGCGGTCTGCGTGCGGCAATGGGCTATACCGGTTGTGCGACCGTGGATGAGATGCGCAAGAATTGCAATTTTGTCCGCATTACCGGCGCCGGGTTGAAGGAAAGCCATGTGCATGACGTGCAGATTACCCGCGAAGCACCGAACTACCGGGCAGGATAAGCTGATGATGGCCGCGTGCAATCATAAGGCAGGGGCATGACCCCCGCCGCCCGCCTGCAGGCGGCCATTGAGGTTCTTGACCGGATTCTGGAGGGCGAGCCTGCGGAAAAGGCGCTGACCTCCTGGGGACGCCGGAGCCGGTTTGCCGGATCAAAAGACCGCGCCGCGGTGCGTGACCATGTGTTTACAGCGGTGCGGTGCCAGCGGTCGCACGCAGTCCTTGGCGGCGCGCACAGCGGCCGGGGGCTGGTTTTGGGCGCCTTGCGGGAAGCGGGGCAGGACCCGGACGAGTTCTTCAGCGGACAGGGGTATGGGCCTGCACCTTTGACCGAGGCGGAACGTCAGCTGCCTTCCCCGCCGGAAGCGGCAGAGGCACTGGATATTCCCGATTGGCTGTGGCCTGAGTTCAGCAGCAGTCTTGGGGATCAGGCTGAGGCCGCAGCGCTGGCTCTGCGCAGCCGTGCGCCGGTGCATTTGCGGGTGAACATTGCCCGCGCCACGCTTGTGCAAGCGCAAGAGGCGCTGAGCGCCGACGGCATCGCCACCCGGCCGCATCCAGCCGCCGCCACCGCGCTGGAAGTGACCGAAGGCGCCCGCAAGCTGCGCAACACCAAAGTGTACCAGGACGGTCTTGTTGAATTACAGGACGCAGCGAGCCAGGCGGTCACCGCGCTGTTGCCATTGCAAGACGGCATGAAAGTGCTGGATTACTGCGCCGGCGGCGGCGGCAAGGCATTGGCCATGGCCGCGCAGGCGGACCTCCGGCTGTTTGTCCATGATGCCGATCCCAGGCGCATGAAAGACTTGCCCGAACGTGCGGCCCGGGCTGGTGTGCAGGTGCAGCAGCTGTTGACTGCGGAGCTTGACAGCAGCGGGCCGTTTGACCTGGTGCTGTGCGATGCCCCCTGTTCCGGTTCCGGGTCCTGGCGGCGGGCACCCGAAGGCAAATGGCGGCTGACGCCTGAAAACCTGCAGGACCTGCATAAGACCCAAGCAGATATCTTGCGCACAGCGGCAAGCCTGACGGCGCCTGGCGGGACCCTGGCCTATGCCACCTGCTCGGTGCTGGATGGCGAAAACTCTGAGCAAGTTCAAAGGTTTTTGCAAGAGAACGAGGGCTGGTCGCTGGCGGCGCAGCAAAGCTGGCACGTGCAAAACGGCACCGATGGTTTCTTTGTTGCTGTGTTGACGCGCGCAAAGGGCGGTTGTTAGGGTCGCCGCCGGGAAACCTTTGTGTTTCTTAACGTGGTTTTAACCAAAACCGCCGCGTTATGGCGTCACTTTGCATTGTCCATGGAGCCGTAATGTCCGGTCGCCAAGAAACTTCCGTTCCGGAACTGCGGGTTTATGCCCCCGAGCACGTCCGGCTGGCCGCGACACTGCTGCTGGCCCTGCTGCTGCTGTCAGGCCCCTGGCTGATGCCGCTGCCCGATTGGATGGGCCGCGGTTTTGTCATGGTGGGGCTGACACTGGCGGCTGTGGCGGTGCTGATGGTTATTCAAACCCGGATGCGTCTGAATGCGCGGTCGATGGCGGCGGAGCTGCTGACCGGCTTTATCGAAAAAGATGCCACGCCAAGTTTTGTCACGGACGGCGATGGAGTGATCCATGCCTGCAACGGGGCCGCTGTAAAACGGTTCCAGGACGGCAGCCGCGACACGTTGGCAGGAACTTTGCGGTCGATCCTGGCCAACCCGTCGGCGGTCTTGTACCGGCTGCAAAGCCGCGCCCGCGTTGATGGTGCCGCCCGCGAGGATATCGTGACCCGGCGCGGCCATGTGCGGCTGGCGGTTCACCAGATGAACGGCGGCAGCTTTCTGTGGCGGGTGGAAGATATCCTTGACCGCGGCGGCAACGGGCGCGGTGCGGAAACGATGCCGGTTCCGATGATCACGGTTGGCCGCACTGGCGCTGTTTTGTTCATGAACGAGGCGGCCCGCAGCCTGATCGGCGAGCGTGTGAAATCCACCGACCGTTTGTTTCCTGCGCTGCCGGTCATGCCCGGGCAGATCAATACGCTCAGCACCAAATCCGGCCCGGTTCAGGTGCTGGTCAGCGAGAAAAACCGCACCCAGGGCCGCAGCGAACTGTTTCTGATGGAAGTGGATGAAGGCAGTTTCGACTCTGCCCAAGCCGGGTTGGAAGCGCTGCCTGTGCCGTTCCTTAAGGTTGCTCCTACAGGTGAAATTCTGACCAGCAACCGCATGGCCCTGCGTCTTTTGGGGATTGAAAGCTGTGCCAATCTGAAACTTGGCCAGCTGATGGAAGGGCTAGGCCGCCCGATGTCGGACTGGCTGCGCGATACCGCCGACGGGCTGGCGCCGAACAAGTCTGAATTCCTGCGCCTGTCGCGTGCTGACAAGGAAGTCTTTGTTCAGGTGACTCTCACCCGGGTGGTGGAAGAGGGCACTCCGATGCTGATCGCAGTGCTGAATGACGCGACCGAGCTGAAGACGCTGGAAGCGCAATTTGTGCAAAGCCAGAAGATGCAGGCAATCGGGCAGCTGGCGGGCGGTGTTGCGCATGACTTTAACAACCTGCTGACCGCGATTTCCGGCCACTGCGATTTGCTGTTGCTGCGCCACGATCAGGGCGACCAGGACTATGGCGATTTGATCCAGATCCACGAGAACGCCAACCGGGCGGCCTCGCTTGTCAGCCAGCTGCTGGCGTTTTCGCGCAAACAGACCCTGCAGCCGGAAACCCTGGATGTGCGGGACACGCTGTCGGACCTGACCCATCTGCTGAACCGGCTGGTGGGTGAAAAGGTCACCCTGACCCTCAGCCACGATCCGGTGATGAAGTCGATCCGGGCTGATAAGCGGCAGCTGGAACAGGTGCTGATGAACCTGGTGGTGAACGCGCGTGATGCGATGCCGCAGGGCGGTGAGATCCGGGTCGAGACGGAAGTGATCGCGCTGGATAAGCCGCTGGAGCGGAACCGCGCCACAGTTCCGGCCGGCGATTGGGTCACCGTGAAAGTGTCCGATGAAGGTGTAGGGATTGCTCCGGACAAGCTGCAAAAGGTGTTTGAACCCTTCTACACCACCAAACGCACGGGCGAGGGAACCGGTTTGGGCCTGTCCACGGCCTATGGCATTATTAAGCAGACCGGCGGCTACATCTTCGTCGACTCGGTCAAGGGGCACGGCACCCAGTTCACCCTGTTCTTTCCGGTCAACAAACAGCAGGCCGACCAGCTTGCCGCTGAAAAACCGGCCGAGATCACGGAGAAGGCTGTTGCCGCCCAGCACGGCGAGGGCGTGGTGCTGCTGGTCGAAGATGAGGCTCCGGTGCGGGCCTTTGCGTCCCGGGCTCTCAGGATGCGGGGCTATACGGTGCTGGAAGCCGAATCCGCCGAGGACGCATTGCGCACGCTGGAAGATCCCGGCCTGACGGTGGATGTGTTTGTCACCGATGTGGTGATGCCGGGCATGGATGGGCCCAGCTGGGTGCGCCAGGCGCTGAAAGAGCGCCCTGATACCCGGGTGGTGTTTGTCTCAGGTTATGCCGAAGGGGCCTTTGGCGAGGCTGACCCGGATGTTCCGAATTCGGTTTTCCTGCCCAAGCCGTTTTCGCTCAACCAGTTGACCGAAACGGTTCATGCGCAACTGCATTAAGGTTGAGAAATCCAGATCTGTAAAAGCCGCCGCTTCCGGCGGCTTTTTATGGTCAACGGGCTGGAATAGAATCGTACAGTTCAAATTCCACAGCACGCTTTCGCCGGACATGGTTCTGGACTTCCGGGCTTAGTGTCAGACTTGCCTGAGGGCTGACATTTTTGCGCTCCAGCCGGATTTCCACGTCCAGGCGCAACTCCAGGAACTGCTTCAACGTGTTCTGATCCTCATAGCGGAACAGATGGCTGACCTTGCAGCCATTTGGCTGTGGCTCCAGGAATTTCGCTTGACTGCCGACATTGGCAAAGGCGGGCGGTTTGCCTTTGCAATAGGCGTGCAGAAAGTCGTCAAAGCTGACATCCTTGGTCGAATTCGGGTTGCCATCCAGCGCCGGCCGCTGCCGGTACCTGTACCAGCTGCCCAGCCAGCTGACCGGCTCCCGCATCACTGCGGCGACCTCAAGTTCGGCTCCGCAGACCTTCTCAAACATCGGCCGGATCCAGCGGTTGTAGCGGTACAGCGGCGCGTGTTTCAGCTCCGGTGGGTCAGAGATCACCAGATCCGCCCGGTTGCGCAACGCCGCCTGAAAGGCGGTGGTGCCGGTTTTGGGAACGGAGAGGAGCGCCAGCCGTTCTTTGAAAAATATCATCATTCCGTTAACTGTCCGGTAAAATTTCTTGCTGCGGATTAACCATCAACCTTTCTTTAACACCCAGAGTTTGATGTGGGTACACAGAGTTTTCTGTTGCAATGTTCTCTTTTTGATCTCATAAGGAACAAGAGGTGAACAAAGCAGTGATTGCCGCACGCCCCGGTGTGTGACACATAGAAAGGGACAAGGGACTATGGCGGATCTTTTGACCATGAAAAATAAAGTAAGCGGTGACAAGCAAAAGGCGCTCGACAGCGCGCTTGCCCAGATTGAGCGGCAGTTCGGCAAGGGCTCCATCATGAAGCTTGGCGATGGCACGGCCTTGCAGGAGATCGAGGCCAGCTCGACCGGATCGCTGGGCCTGGACATCGCGCTGGGGATTGGCGGTCTGCCGATGGGCCGGATCATCGAAATCTACGGTCCGGAAAGCTCGGGCAAGACAACGCTAACGCTGCATTGCATTGCAGAACAGCAGAAAAAGGGCGGTGTCTGCGCCTTTGTCGACGCGGAACACGCGCTGGATCCGCAATATGCGGCCAAGCTGGGCGTCGACCTGGACGAGCTGCTGATTTCGCAGCCCGATACCGGCGAACAGGCGCTGGAAATCACCGATACGCTGGTGCGCTCCGGTGCGGTGAACATGGTCGTCGTCGACTCGGTGGCGGCGCTGACCCCCAAATCCGAGCTTGAGGGCGATATGGGCGACAGCAGTGTCGGCGTACAGGCCCGGCTGATGAGCCAGGCAATGCGCAAGCTGACCGGCTCGATCAGCCGCTCCAAATGCATGGTGATCTTCATCAACCAGATCCGCATGAAGATCGGCGTGATGTTCGGCTCCCCCGAAACCACCACCGGCGGCAACGCGTTGAAGTTCTACTCCTCCGTCCGCCTGGACATCCGCCGCATCGGTGCGATCAAGGACCGGGACGAGGTGGTCGGCAATTCGACCCGCGTCAAAGTGGTAAAGAACAAGGTGGCGCCGCCGTTCAAGCAGGTGGAATTCGACATCATGTATGGCGAAGGCATCTCGAAGATGGGGGAATTGCTGGACCTTGGTGTGGCGGCGGGTGTTGTCAACAAATCCGGCGCCTGGTTCTCCTACGGGGATGAGCGGATCGGGCAGGGGCGTGAAAACGCCAAAACCTTCCTGCGGGACAATGCGGCGATTGCCATTGATATCGAAGACAAGATCCGCGCCTCGCACGGGCTGGAGTTCGACCGTCCGGATGTGAGCGGCACAGACGATATCCTTGAGGCCTAAGCGCCGGGTAATCTGATCAAATATTTGAAATGCGAGGGCGTGGCGCAAGCTGCGCCCTTTTTCATGGGAGACGCCGCTTCGCGCTGTAGACAGTGCGCCGGCTGGGGGGTAAACCTGCCCGGACCGCTTATTTAAGCCCGCAAGAGATCCTGCATATGCCGACGCTCAACGATATCCGCTCAACCTTTCTGAATTACTTTGCCAAACAGGGGCACGAAGTGGTGGATTCCAGCCCGCTGGTGCCGCGCAACGACCCGACCCTGATGTTCACCAACTCAGGCATGGTGCAGTTCAAGAACTGTTTTACCGGGGTTGAGACCCGCGACTACAAACGCGCAACCTCCTCGCAGAAATGCGTGCGCGCCGGCGGCAAGCACAATGACCTCGACAATGTGGGTTACACCGCGCGCCACCACACGTTTTTCGAGATGCTCGGCAATTTCTCCTTTGGCGACTATTTCAAGCATGAGGCGATCCCCTTTGCCTGGGAGCTGATCACCAAGGAACTCGACGTTCCCAAAGACCGGCTTTACACCACCGTCTATCACACCGACGATGAAGCCTTTGAAATCTGGAAGAAAATCGGAGTGCCCGAGGACCGGATCATCCGGATCGCAACCTCGGACAACTTTTGGCAGATGGGCGATACCGGCCCTTGCGGTCCTTGCACCGAAATCTTTTATGACCACGGCGATCATATCTGGGGCGGCCCTCCGGGTTCGCCTGAGGAAGATGGCGACCGGTTCATTGAGATCTGGAACCTCGTTTTCATGCAGAACGAGAAATTCGCAGACGGCTCGATGGTCGATCTGGAGATGCAGTCGATCGACACCGGCATGGGGCTGGAGCGGATTGCGGCGCTGCTGCAGGGCACCCATGACAACTATGAAACCGATCTGTTCAAATCGCTGATTGAAGCTTCGGCAAATGTTACGAATTCCGATCCGTTCGGCGATCAGAACGTGCACCACCGGGTGATCGCGGACCACCTGCGCTCGTGTTCTTTCCTGATCGCTGAGGGCGTGCTGCCCTCGAACGAGGGTCGCGGCTATGTGCTGCGCCGGATCATGCGCCGCGCGATGCGCCATGCGTCGCTGCTGGGCGCCACCGATCCGGTGATGCACAAACTGGTGCCGGCACTCGTGCAGAAGATGGGCGCGGCCTATCCGGAACTTGGCCAGGGCCAGGCGCTGATCGAAGAGACCTTTGAGCAGGAAGAAACCCGGTTCCTCAGGACGCTGGACCGCGGCCTGAAGCTGCTGGATGAGGCCTCGGGCGATTTGGGCAAGGGCGATGTCCTGCCCGGTGAAACTGCGTTCAAACTGTACGACACATTCGGTTTCCCGCTTGACCTGACGCAGGACGCGCTGCGCGCCAAGGAGATCGAGGTCGATACCGATGGTTTCGATGCGGCGATGCAGGCGCAAAAGGAGAAATCCCGCGCTGGCGGCATCGGTCTGGGCGAAGTGGCGGATGTGAAGGTTTACTTCGATATTCTTGACGCAAATGGGCCGACCGAATTCCTGGGCTACGAGACAGAAAAGGCCGAAGGCCAGGTTGCCGCTATCGTCAAGGACGGTGCGCAGGTTCAATCGGCGGGCAAGGGGGAAACTGTTCAGATCATCCTGAACCAGACGCCGTTTTACGGCGAAAGCGGCGGCCAGGTTGGCGACAGCGGCGTTCTGACCGTCGAAGGCGGCGCGGCCCGCATCACCGACACCAAAAAGGTGGAGGGGTTGTTCCTGCACATTGCCGAAGTGATCGAAGGCGAAGTTTCTGTCGGCCTGGGTGCCGCTATGGAGGTTGATCACGCGCGCCGCAGCCGGATCCGGGCCAACCACTCGGCCACGCATCTGCTGCATGAGGCGCTGCGCAACGCACTGGGGGAGCATGTGGCCCAGAAAGGTTCGCTGAATGCTGCGGACCGTCTGCGATTTGATTTCAGCCACAACAAGGCGATGAGCGCAGCTGAGCTGACGAAGGTCGGCACAGAAGTAAATGATTTCATTCGCCAAAACACCCCTGTTTCGACCCGGATCATGACCCCGGATGATGCGCGGGACTTGGGCGCGCAGGCGCTGTTCGGCGAGAAATACGGCGATGAAGTCCGAGTGGTATCCATGGGCCGGGCCGAAACCGGCAAGGGCCATGATGGCGACACCTATTCCATCGAATTGTGCGGCGGCACCCATGTGAAGCAAACCGGCGACATTGGCACCTTTGTGATCCTTGGCGACAGCGCGTCCTCGGCTGGCGTGCGCCGGATCGAAGCGCTAACGGGTGCCGCGGCGTTTGAGCATCTGGAGCGTGAAGCGGGCCGGATGGCCGAGATTGCAACTGCGCTGAAGGCGCAGCCTGCGGATGTTATGGACCGCCTGAAAGCGATGATGGACGAGCGTAAAGTGCTGCAGAACGAGATTTCGAATCTCAAGCAGCAGGTTGCGATGGGTGGTGGTTCCGGCAACGGCGCCGATGCCAAGGACGTCAACGGCAAGAAGTTCCTGGCCCAGGCCCTGAAAGGGGTGTCCGGCAAGGATCTCCGCGGCCTGATTGATGCACATAAGCAGAACATCGGCTCTGGTGTGATCCTGCTGATCGCCGAGGAAGATGGCAAGGTTGCTGTGGCCGCTGGTGTGACCGACGATCTGACTGGCGAAATCTCAGCTGTGGACGTGCTGAAGGCGGCCGTTCCGGCCGTGGGCGGCAAAGGCGGCGGCGGCCGTCCGGATATGGCCCAGGGCGGCGGCAAGGATTTCTCCGGCGCCGACGAGGCGATCAAGGCAGCCGAGGCTGTGCTGGCTGGCTGACCATTTGGTCAAAAAATACTTGGTCTTTCCGGCAAATTGCCTAATCTGCCGGAAAGATCATAACTTGGGAGGCTCCGATGCCCGCACTTTGGATTGCACATGTGACCGTCACCGACGCTGATGCCTATGGCAAATATGCCGAATTGGCGGGGCCTGCCATCGCCAAGCACGGCGGCACGTTTGTCGCCCGCGGCGGGCGTTTCGTGCAGCTGGAGGGTAAGGAGCGCCCGCGCAATGTGGTGGCCAAATTCCCAAGTGTCGATGCCGCAGTCGATTGCTATCACAGCCCGGAATACCAGGAAGCGCTGAGCCATGCGCGCGGCGCGTCCGAGCGCGAACTGATGGTGGTGGAAACCTCCGAATAATGATCACCGCTTTTGCGGAGATGCTGAAACGCCACGCTGGCCAGGGCCGGGTGGCGTGGATCGGCCTGCGCCCTGCGCGGCGGGAAGAAATTCTGACAGTGGAAACTGCGGATGTAACTGCAGCGGGTCTTTGCGGCGATCACGCCAAAGAGGGCAAACGCGCCGTTACATTAATCCAGGCCGAGCATCTGCCGGTGATTGAGGCCCTTGCCGGGCTGGATAGGTTACAGCCGGAAGTGCTGCGCCGGAACTTTGTCATTTCCGGGATCAATCTGGCGGCTTTACGCAAAGCCAAACTGCAAATCGGCAGCGCTGTTTTGCAGGTTACCGGCCCCTGTCCGCCCTGTTCGCGGATGGAAGCGGTGCTGGGCCATGGCGGTTACAACGCGATGCGCGGACATGGCGGCTGGTATGCCGAAGTGGTGGAGCCGGGCAGGGTGGCTTTGGGCGCCAGTGTCACGGCGTTGACTTCGGCAGAATAGAAAACGGCGGCAGAGATTTCTGCCGCCGTTTCTTGTTTATCAGGCGTTGGCCTTGGCCATCCGCTTACGCTCATGCGGGTCCAGGTAGCGCTTGCGCAGGCGCACCGAATTCGGCGTCACCTCGACCAGCTCGTCGTCGTTGATATAGGCAATCGACTCTTCCAGCGATAGTGTCACCGGGGTGGTCAAACGCACTGCGTCATCGGTGCCCGATGCACGCACGTTGGTCAGTTTCTTACCCTTCAGCGGGTTCACTTCGAGGTCGTTCTCGCGGGAATGCTCGCCGATGATCATGCCGGTGTAGACGTCGGCCTGAGCGCCGATCATCATTTTACCGCGGTCTTCCAGGTTCCACAGGGCAAACGCAACAGATGTTCCGTTCTCCATCGAGATCAGAACACCGGCGCGGCGGCCAGGGATCGCGCCCTTGTGCGCGGTCCAGCCGTGGAACACGCGGTTCAGAACGCCGGTGCCGCGGGTATCGGTGAGGAATTCGCCGTGATAGCCGATCAGCCCGCGCGAGGGCACATGCGCAATAATGCGGGTCTTGCCTGCGCCTGCAGGTTTCATCTCGACCAGCTCGCCTTTGCGGGTGCCGGTCAGCTTTTCAATCACCGCGCCGGAGTATTCGTCGTCCACGTCGATGGTGGCTTCTTCGACCGGCTCCATGCGGACGCCGTCGACGTCCTTCATGATCACCTGCGGGCGGGAAATCGACAGCTCGAACCCTTCGCGGCGCATGTTTTCGATCAGGACGCCCATCTGCAGTTCGCCGCGGCCCGAAACCTCAAACGCCTCGCCGCCGGGAGTGTCGGCGATTTTGATCGCAACGTTGGACTCGGCCTCTTTCATCAGGCGGTCGCGGATAACGCGCGACTGGACTTTCTTGCCGTCACGGCCGGCCAGCGGGCTGTCGTTGATGCCAAAGGTCACGGTGATGGTCGGCGGGTCAATCGGCTGAGCATCCAGCGGGTCATCCACGGCGAGGGCGCAGATGGTGTCGGCCACGGTCGCCTTGGCCATGCCTGCGATGGAGACGATGTCGCCAGCCTGTGCTTCCTCAATGTCCTGCTGGGCCAGGCCGCGGAACGCCTGGATACGGGTCACGCGGAACTGCTCGATCTTTTGGCCGATGCGAGTGAGGGCCTGCACGGTGGCGCCGACCTTCAGTTTGCCGGATTCGACGCGGCCGGTCAGCAGGCGGCCCACAAAGGGGTCGCTGCCCAGGGTGGTGGCCAGCATCCGGAAATCTTCGTCCTGACGTTTGATCTGTTTCGGCTCAGGCACGTGGTTCACGATCAGGTTGAACAGCGCATGCAGATCCTTGCGCGGGCCGTCCAGTTCCGCATCGGCCCAGCCGGAACGGCCGGACGCATACATATGTGGGAAGTCCAGCTGGTCTTCGGTGGCTTCGAGGGAAGCAAAAAGGTCAAAGCATTCGTCGAGCGCACGGTCGGGTTCGGCGTCCGGCTTGTCGACCTTGTTCAGCACCACGATCGGACGCAGGCCCAGGGCCAGGGCCTTGGAGGTCACGAATTTGGTCTGCGGCATCGGGCCTTCGGCGGCGTCCACCAACAGTACCACACCGTCGACCATCGACAGGATCCGCTCAACCTCGCCGCCGAAATCGGCGTGGCCGGGGGTGTCGACGATGTTGATACGGGTGCCGTTCCACTCGACCGAGGTGGGCTTGGCAAAAATGGTAATGCCGCGCTCGCGCTCCAGATCGTTGCTGTCCATGGCGCGTTCCGCCACAGCCTGATTTTCGCGGAAGGCGCCGGATTGTTTCAGCAGCTCGTCGACCAGGGTGGTTTTGCCGTGGTCAACGTGAGCAATGATCGCAATGTTGCGCAAGTCCATGACGTTCGCCTTTGTAAGGAAGTTGGGCCGCGCATAGCCCGAACCCCGCACAAAGGCCAGAGGAAATCCGTCCAAAGAAGCCGCAAATGCGGATCTAATGGGCCGAAGACTTGGAAAACAGGTGAATGATGATGATGCCGGACATGATCAGCACCATGCCGATCACGGCTGGCAGATCCAGCTTCTGCCCAAAAACAATGAAGGCAATAACAGCTATCAGCAGGATGCCAAGACCCGACCAGATCGCATAGACAATACCCACCGGCATGAATTTGAGTGTCAGCCCCATCATGTAAAAGGAAAACGCATAAGCGACCAGAACGATCAGCGACGGTCCAAGTTTGCTGAACTGCTGACTGGCCTGCAGGGCCGTTGTGCCAATGGTTTCTGCAGCAACCGCAATAATCAGGTAGATATAGTGAACCGGCATCTCTGCCTCCGTGTACGCGTTTTGCCCGGCCTGCGGCGGAGCAGTGTTCCTTTCTCCGGTACCGTATTCAATGCAGGGCAGGAAGTCCCAATGCGTCACTGTTTGCCCTGTTTTCGGCCGCCGCGGCAATGAACAGATGACTGTGCGCAGATACGCTGTACTAAAAAGCCAAGCTGACTTAGATGAATGTTCCAAGTTTTGCGTCAGGAATAGAATAACAGTCCTGATCGGATCTTCAACACAAGGAGCAACATATGTGCCGCTGGGCTGCCTACACCGGTGCCAAAGTCTTTTTGGAAGACATCATTTCAATACCTGCGCATTCGCTGATAGCGCAAAGCCAAAAGGCGGTCGAATGCAAGACTGCGACCAACGGCGACGGGTTCGGCATTGCATGGTACGGGCAGCGGACCGAGCCGGGGCTCTACCGCGATGTTTCCCCCGCATGGTCGGACTGTAATCTGCGTGCGCTGGTGAACCAGGTTCAATCCGGTCTTTTCCTGGCGCATGTTCGGGCCTCAACCGGATCCGCTACCAGCCGTAACAATTGCCATCCTTTCGCAGCCGGGAGATGGAGTTTCATGCACAACGGCCAGGTCGGCGGGTTTGAGAATTTCCGCCGCCATGCAGACATGTGCATCCCTGATGAGCTGTATCAACACCGCAAAGGGGCTACTGACAGCGAAGTGCTGTTTCTTCTGGCCCTGCGCGAAGGCCTGGACATTGATCCGAAAGCGGCGCTGGAACGGGCGGCGGGCCGCATGGAGGCTTTGTCGCGGGCTCGGGGCCGAACACCGCATATGCGGTTGTCCGTAGCCATGTCGGATGGAGAGACGCTTTATGCGGCGCGCTACTCCTCTGACAGTATCGCACCTTCGGTCTACTACCGCTGGAGCCACAGCCTGAAGGGATGGGCGGTTGTATCGGAACCGCTTGAGGACACAGGTGAAGCATGGAGTGAACTGCAACCGGGGGAGTTTCTGACGCTGACCTCCCAAGGCGCGGAAACGCAACCGTTTCAGCCGTTTCTGGAGTGAAGCGCAGCCCCGAACCGGAGTTGCGGCCAGTGTTTACAAACGTCCGGCCGCGCGGAACCAAGGTTCAATCTTTGCCCGGACATAGGTCCAGACGTCCGGTGTGCCGCGGCTGACCTTGCCGCCGACGCGGGTGTCCAGCTGCGGCAGGCTCACGTCATAGTCGACCCAGCTGCCGCCGCCGTTCAACAGGTTGAGCAGCACTGGCTGGACCCGGTCGATGGATTTGGCGAAAACAGCGTCAGCACTCTCTGCCGCCTCGAACTCTTCCCAGATCGCCCGCATCGGCAGGCCTTGATCGGCAGGCAGCAGGCCAAACAGGCGGTCTGCGGCTGCTTCTTCCTTTGCCGCAAGCGCGGCAAGGGCTGCGGGATCAGTCACGCCGTGGATCGGCGCATCACCGGCGTCGATCTCCACGAGATCATGCAGCAGCAGCATTTGCAGCACCCGGTCCACATCTAGCGGGCCGGCGCTGTGTTCTGCCAGAATCCAAGCATACAACATGATGTGCCAGCTGTGCTCGGCTGAGTTTTCGTGGCGTGACCCATCGCCCAGTTTGGACGCGCGGGTGATCAGCTTCAGTTTATCCGCCTCATTCAGGAAGGGCAGGCGGGCTGTCAGACGGCTGCAGTCAAAGCTGGTATCTTCGTTCAGGAGAGCCAATGCGTGGTGATAGGCTTCGGGGAAATCCTGCTCCAGCGCGGCTGCGCGCCCGCCATTCAGGTTTTGCCGGACCACATCGACATGCCAATCCAAAGGATTGGTGCCGTAAAGCGTTTGGAAAATCGGCTGGCAATGGTCTACCCGTTTGGCAAAACGCGCATCGGGGCTTTCCGCGGCCTCGAATTCCTGCCACAGGCCTAACAAGTCAGTGCCCTGATCTGCGGGAAGAAGGCCGAACAGGCGCTTGGCGGCGGCGTCTTCTGCCTGTGCTACAGCGTCCCAATCGACCTTATCCGTGATCGGATGATCGCCGGCGTCGATTTCGACCAGATCATGCAGCAGCAGCATCCGGACAGCGCGGAGAATATCCACCTCTGGCGCAGCAAACGGTGCCAGCACCAACGCATAAAGCGCCAGATGCCAGCTGTGTTCCGCCGAGTTTTCGCGCCGGCTGCAATCAATGATCAGGTTTTGGCGGTCAATACGGCGAAGCTTGTCCGCTTCCAGCAAGAAGGCGAACTGCGCGTCCAGCCGGTCGCTCATGCTTCGCCCTTTGCGTCAAGCTGCGCCTGAATTGCGCTGACCTTCTGATTGAGAAACTCCCGCGCCTTGCGTTCGGCCAGACGCACGCGCATTTCGGTCAGAAACGCTTCTTCGAGCGATTGGGAGGCGGCGCCAAGTACCTGGCCCACCTCCACATACAGCCGGTCTTCGCCGCTGGCCTCCTGCACCTTGATCGTATCGAGCGCCAGTTTTTGGGCCAGCGTTTCGATCGTGCCCATCAGCGGCTGTTCTCGGTCAGGCGGCGCTTCACGTAATCGGACACATCGCCGATCATCGTGTCCATATGCGGCTCCTGGAAGAAGTGATCCGCACCCTCGATCTCGGTATGAGTGATGGTGATCCCCTTCTGCTCATGCAGTTTGCCAACCAGATTGGCGGTATCTGCAGGCGGCGCCACACGGTCGGATGTGCCGTTGATGATCAGACCGGAAGACGGGCAGGGCGCCAGGAAGGAAAAGTCATACATGTTGGCCGGCGGCGCAACTGAGATGAAGCCGGTAATCTCCGGGCGGCGCATCAACAGCTGCATGCCGATCCAGGCGCCGAACGAAAAGCCCGCAACCCAGCAATGCTTGGAATTGGTGTTCATCGACTGCAGGTAATCCAGCGCCGACGCCGCATCCGACAGCTCGCCCACACCTTGGTCGTATTCGCCCTGGCTGCGGCCGACGCCGCGGAAATTGAACCGCAGAACCGTAAAGCCCATGTTGTAGAACGCGTAGTGGAGGTTATAGACCACCTTGTTGTTCATGGTTCCGCCGAACTGCGGATGCGGGTGCAGCACGATGGCGATCGGGGCGTCTTTTTCTTTTTGCGGGTGATAGCGGCCTTCGAGGCGGCCTTCGGGTCCAGGAAAGATGACCTCGGGCATGGGTGGTTCAAATCCTACTCTCGTTCTCGCGACTGCCGGCAGAAAACTTGACGGGTTCCGTCGGGCATCTTAGAACAGTTCTAATCAAGGGCGCTGGCCTCGCCATACACCGTCAGGCTGAGATACGCACAGACGCGGGGAAGGTCAATGTTTTCGCACTCGCGCCCTGGTTTTGAGGGATAAAATATGAAGCTTTCAACCAAAGGGCGCTATGCAATGGTTGCGCTGGCGGATATCGCGCTGCAGCCGCAGGGCAAATTGGTGCCGCTGGGCGACATCTCCAAGCGGCAGGATATCTCGCTGCCGTATCTGGAGCAGTTGTTTGTCAAGCTGCGCCGTGCGGGTCTGGTCGAGTCGGTGCGCGGCCCTGGCGGCGGCTACCGCCTGGCGATGGTGCCATCAGAGATCCGGGTGGTCGATGTGCTGTCTGCCGTGGATGAAACGGTTGATGCGATGCACAAAGGGGCGGGCGCCTCGGGCGCGCTGTCCGGCAGCCGGGCGCAGTCGCTGACCAACCGTCTGTGGGAGGGTTTGAGTGCGCATGTTTATGTGTTTCTGCATCAAACCCGTCTGTCGGATGTGATCAAGAATGATCTGGCGCCATGCCCGGCGGTGCCCAGCCTGTTTGCTGTCGTGGATGAATGAGGTGCAAAGAATTCACCTTCTTTGTCTTTCCGGACCCTACAAGGGTACCGCACAAATCTCGCGGGAAAGCTTTGCGAAATGCTGCAAGGCCGCGTATGAGGCGGCAGCGATCCGTAAAAAGATGACTCTATGACACGCGTTTATCTTGACCATAATGCCACCGCCATTCTGCGCCCCGAGGCGCGGGCGGCTATGATCGCGGCGATGGAAGTCTGCGGCAACCCGTCGTCGGTGCATGCCGAAGGCCGTGCCGCCAAGGCGCTGGTTGAGAAGGCGCGGGCGCAGGTGGCGGCTGCTTTTGGGGCTGACGGCGCGGATATTGTGTTCACCTCCGGATCCACGGAAGGTGCATCGCTGGCATTGGCGGGCCGCGATCTGCATGGCGCCCCGGTAGAGCATGATGCGGTGCGCGCCTGGACGGTGGAAGATCTTGAGGTAAGTGCCGATGGGACGGTCAGGGTTACCGATCCCGCATCCTGCACAGTACAATTGGCCAATTCCGAAACCGGCATTGTGCAGCACTTGCCGGACGGGCTGGCGGTGACGGATGCGACCCAGGCTTTTGGAAAATTGCCAGTGGCGTTCAACTGGCTGGGCGCGCAAATGGCGCTGATTTCTGCACATAAACTGGGCGGACCCAAGGGCATCGGCGCGGTTGTGATCAAACGCGGTACCGACCTGCCTGCGCAGATTAAGGGTGGCGGTCAGGAAATGGGCCGCCGGTCGGGCACTGAAAATGTCATTGGAATCGCGGGTTTCGGCGCCGCAGCTGAAGCAGCGGCAAAAGATCTGGCAAATGGTGTCTGGGACAGGGTTGCAGAACTTAGAAATATTCTAGAAAAGGCGCTTGTGTCTGGCGCAAGCCATACTATTTTTGTCGGGAAGGATCAGAGGCGGCTGCCGAACACCCTGTGTTTTGCGACGCCGGGCTGGAAGGGCGAAACCCAGGTCATGCAGATGGATCTGGCGGGATTTGCCATCAGCGCGGGCAGCGCCTGTTCCAGCGGCAAGGTGCGCGCCAGCGCGGTGCTGACCGCAATGGGGTATGACGAGGCAACGGCGCAGGGCGCAATCCGCGTGTCGCTGGGGCCTGAGACAACAGAAGAAGACGTGCTGCGCTTTGCCGATGCGTGGCTGTTAAAAGAAAAGAAACATCGCGCCCGTGCGGCGTGAGTGAGGAGATGACAATGGCCGCTTTGGACCAGACCCAAGTCAAGGATGGTGTTGACCAGGAAACCGTGGACGCAGTCCGCGAGGTTGGCGGTGCTTACAAATACGGTTGGGAAACCGATATCGAGATGGAATACGCCCCCAAAGGGCTGACCACGGATATTGTCCGGCTGATTTCGGAAAAGAACGAAGAGCCGGAATGGATGCTGAACTGGCGGCTGGAAGCCTATGAGCGCTGGCTGACCAAGGAAGAACCCGACTGGGCGATGGTGGATTATCCGGAAATCGATTTCCAGGATCAGTATTATTATGCCCGTCCCAAGTCGATGGAAGTGAAACCCAAGTCGCTGGACGAGGTCGATCCCAAGCTGCTGGCGACTTATGAAAAGCTGGGTATCCCGCTGAAAGAACAGATGATTCTGGCCGGCGTTGAAGGCGCTGAGAATGCGCCTGCTGAAGGCCGCAAGGTTGCCGTGGACGCTGTTTTCGACTCCGTTTCCGTCGGCACCACCTTCCAGAAAGAGCTGAAAGAGGCGGGCGTCATCTTCTGCTCGATTTCCGAGGCTATCCGCGAACATCCTGAGCTGGTCAAAAAATACCTCGGCTCGGTGGTTCCGGTTTCCGACAACTTCTATGCCACCTTGAACTCCGCCGTGTTCTCGGACGGCTCGTTCGTCTATGTGCCGCCGGGCGTGCGCTGCCCGATGGAGCTGTCGACCTATTTCCGCATCAATGCTGAAAACACCGGCCAGTTCGAACGCACCCTGATCATTGCCGATAAAGGCAGCTATGTCAGCTACTTGGAAGGCTGCACTGCACCGGCGCGCGATATCGCCCAGCTGCATGCCGCGGTGGTGGAAATCATCATTGAAGAAGACGCCGAGGTTAAATACTCCACCGTCCAGAACTGGTATCCGGGCGATGAGAACGGCAAGGGCGGCATTTACAACTTTGTCACCAAACGCGCCGACTGCCGCGGCGACCGCGCCAAGGTGATGTGGACCCAGGTGGAAACCGGCTCTGCCGTGACCTGGAAATACCCCTCCTGCATCCTGCGCGGCAATGAAAGCCAGGGCGAATTCTACTCGATCGCCATCGCCAACAATATGCAGCAGGCCGATACCGGCACCAAGATGGTGCACCTTGGCAAAAACACCAAATCGCGCATTGTTTCCAAGGGGATCAGTGCCGGTAAGGCGCAAAATACCTATCGCGGCCTGGTGTCGATGCACCCAAAAGCCAAGGACAGCCGCAACTACACCCAGTGCGACAGCTTGCTGATCGGCGGCAACTGCGGCGCCCACACGGTTCCCTATATCGAGGTCAAGAACAACTCCTCGCGCGTGGAGCATGAGGCGACGACGTCCAAGGTGGATGACGACCAGCTGTTCTACTGCCGCCAGCGCGGCATGGACGAGGAGGAGGCGGTGGCCCTGGTGGTCAACGGCTTCTGCAAGGACGTGCTGCAGGCACTGCCGATGGAATTCGCCATGGAAGCACAGCAACTGGTTGCGATCTCGCTGGAAGGGTCTGTGGGGTAAGCCATGGTCGTTGAAAAGAGGGCAGAAGCGGAGGTCAAGGCCTTTGAGTATAACGCTAAAGAAGGTGTTCGCGCTGTCGCGTTCGTCTGGTTCTTGCGCCGCATTGCCTACCCTCTTTTCTTCGTATTCCTGAGTGCCGTCTTTATGGCCTTTGCCGTGAATGGTGTTGTCGCTGGGCTTCTCTGTTTGGCGATTTTTGGAGGGCCTGGCCTGTTGCTTTGGGGGTTCACCTCCCGGCAAGGACAAAAAGTGTTGGAGTATTGGAAGAAATGATCATCACAACCACACCAAACGTCGAAGGCTACCAGATCGCCGAATACAAGGGCATCGTGGTGGGCGAGGCGATCATGGGCGCCAATGTTGTGCGCGATGTCTTTGCCTCGATCACCGATATCGTCGGCGGCCGCTCGGGCGCCTATGAAGGCAAGCTGCAGGATGCCCGTGAAACCGCACTGGCCGAACTGGAAGACCGGGCCCGGGACAAGGGCGCCAATGCCGTTGTCGGCGTGGATCTGGATTACGAAGTGGTCGGGCAGTCCATGCTGATGGTCTCGGCCAGCGGCACCGCGGTGGTGCTGGGATAAAAATGCAACGGCTCCAGCCGGGGCCATGGAATATCGCGGGCTGTATGCCCGCAAGACATGTGAGACGAGGAAAAAATGCTCGAAATCAAAAACCTGCACGTCAAACTTGAAGACGAAGACAAGCAGATCCTGAAAGGCGTCGACCTGAAAGTCGAAGCTGGCAAAGTACACGCCATCATGGGGCCGAATGGTTCGGGCAAATCCACTCTGTCTTATGTGTTGTCCGGCCGCGACGGTTATGAGGTCACCGACGGTTCTGCCGAGCTGGAAGGCGCAGACATCCTGGAGATGGAGCCGGAAGAACGCGCCGCAGCCGGCATGTTCCTGGCGTTCCAGTACCCGGTGGAAATCCCCGGTGTGGGCAACATGACCTTCCTGCGCACCGCGGTGAACGCACAGCGCAAGGCCCGCGGCGAGGAAGAGCTGTCGGCCTCCGACTTTCTGAAAATTATCCGCGCCAAAGCCAAAACCCTGAAAATCGACGCCGACATGCTGAAGCGCCCGGTCAACGTCGGATTCTCCGGCGGTGAGAAGAAGCGCAACGAGATCCTGCAGATGGCGATGCTGGAGCCGAAGCTGTGCATCCTTGATGAAACCGACTCCGGCCTTGACGTGGACGCGATGAAACTGGTGGCCGAAGGCGTAAACGCGCTGCGCGACGAGGGCCGCGGCTTCCTGGTGATCACCCACTATCAGCGCCTGCTGGACCACATCAAACCGGACGTGGTTCACATTCTGGCAAACGGCCGCATCGTCAAGACCGGCGGCCCCGAGCTGGCGCTGGAAGTTGAGAACAACGGCTATGCCGGCATCTTGGCAGAGGAGGCGTAAATGGCTCTGCCGGAAGTAAAGCAAAGCGCAACCGAGGCGCGGCTTTCCGCGCTGACCCTGCCGGAAAGCGGCTGCCTGAAGGCGGCCCGGCAGGCAGCGCTGTCGCGGGTCCAGACCATGGGCCTGCCCAGCCGCCGGGATGAGTATTGGAAATATACCCGTCCCGAAACCCTGGTGCAGGCTGAGGCTCTCAATGCCGCAGTGTTCGCTGCGGAGGAAACACCAATGTTCAGCGCTTTTGAGCGGTTGAACATTGTTTTTGTCGATGGCGTTTTTGACTCTGAAGCCTCGGATGATTTGTCGTTGGAAGGTTTGACCATCGACCGGATCGAGGATATCTGCTGCAAAGATATCCATTGGGCCAAAGACTTGTACGGTGTTCTTGAAGCACGTGGCCAAACCCCGGTGGAACGCCCGCTGGCTGCGCTGAACACCGCTTTTGCCACCGATGGCGTGGCGATCCGGGTGACCGGCAAGGTCTCCAAACCGATCAACTTTACCTATGTGCACTCGGATGAGAGTTCCGACGCGATCCTGCATCACGTGATCCGCGTGGAAGATGGCGCCGAGGTAACAATCCTGGAAAACGGCCCGGCGGCCTCGCGCTTTAACAAATGCATGGAGATCGACATTGCCGACGGTGGCAAGCTGCATCTGGTGCGGGCACAGGGCCGCGACCACGAGCGCCGCGCGGCAACGCATCTGTTCACCCGTCTCGGCACCGAGTCTGTGTTCAAGTCGTTCACCCTGACCGTGAACGGTGTGCTGACCCGCAACGAGGCGGTGATTGAGCTGACCGGCGACGATGCGGTTGCGCATATTGCGGGCGCTTGCGTCGGCGATGGCGACTTTCACCACGATGACACCGTGTTCATCACCCATGACGCGGTGAACTGCGAAAGCCGCCAAGTGTTCAAGAAGGTGCTGCGCAACGGGGCCACTGGTGTGTTCCAAGGCAAAATTCTGGTGAAGGAAGGCGCGCAAAAGACTGACGGGTATCAGATTTCCCAATCCTTGCTGCTGGACGGCGACAGCCAGTTCCTGGCCAAGCCGGAACTGGAAATCTATGCTGATGACGTCGCCTGCTCGCATGGCTCTACCTCAGGTGCGATCGACGAGGAAGGCCTGTTCTACCTGCGCTCGCGCGGGGTTCCCCATGCCGAGGCGACCGATCTGATGACGTTGGCCTTTCTGGCCGAAGCGGTGGAAGAGATCGAGGACGCGGAGATCGCGGCCGACATCGTCTCCCGCCTCGAAGGCTGGCTGGCCCGGCGCCGCTGATGTCCGTTACCACGGATATCCCGGCGACCTACAGGGGGCCGCGCAAGGTGTTTGCGCGGCTTCTGGACATGGGCGTGCGCGAAGACCGGCTGTTGATTTTCCTGCTTAGCGGCTGTGTGCTGACCTTTGTGGCGCAGATGCCGAGGCTGGCGCGCGAGGCGCATCTGTCGGGGCAGGAGCTGAATATGCTGCTGGGCGGGTCATTGCTGGGCATCGTGTTTATCGCGCCGCTGATCCTGTACGTGCTGGCACTGGCCGCGCATTGGATTGCCCGCGCGGCAGGCGGGCAGGGCGCGGCCTATTGCGCCCGGCTGGCGCTGTTCTGGGCTTTTTTGGCAGCCAGCCCGCTGATGCTGCTGAACGGGCTTGTCGCCGGTTTCATCGGGACTGGTCCCGCCTTGAACCTGGTGGGGGCACTGTGGTGTGCGGTCGTTCTGTGGTTCTGGGTGTCCGGCATGATCCAAGGGTATTGGGCAAAGTAATGAACGCACTTGCCGCCTTTGCTCTGCTGACGGTGAAATCGCCGCGGGATGCTGCGCATCAAATCCTCGCCCAGGATTGGCCGCGCGAGGCGCTATGGACAGGCTTTCTGCTGTCAGTGGTGCTGAACACTTGCGTCTATACACTGCAGCAAGTGCTGTTTCCGCTGCCGCCTGAAGTTCTGATACCGCGGTTTGCGCCTGGCGCCTATTTTGCGGTTATCCTGCTGCTGCAAATCAGCTTCATCGCCATGCTTGCAACCACTGGCCGATGGCTGGGCGGTCAGGGAAATCTTGCTGAACTGCTTGCACTGGTGACCTGGCTGCAATTGCTGCAAGCAGGCCTTAACGCAGCTGTTGTCGCGATGCTGCTGGTTATGCCGGCCCTGGCTGCCCTGCTGAATATTGCGGCGAACATCATGGTGTTCTTTATCCTCTTGCACTTCGTCAATGCGGCGCACAAATTCGGCTCTGTCTGGCGGTCGCTTGGGGTCGTCATGATGGCCAGCATGATCCTGGTGTTTGCCCTTCTCTTTATCGTGGGTCTGATCGGCCCAGCCAATCTGGGACTTCCCGAAAATGTATGACGTGGAAAAAATCCGTGCCGACTTTCCGATCCTTGCGCGGGAGGTGAACGGCAAGCCGCTGACCTATCTGGACAACGGTGCGTCGGCCCAGAAGCCGCAGGCCGTGATCGACGCGGTAACACGCGCCTATTCCGAGGAATATTCCAACGTTCACAGAGGTTTGCACTTTCTTTCTAACCTCGCGACAGAGAAATACGAAGCCGTGCGCGGTGTTATCTCCCGCTTCCTGAATGCAGGGGATGAAAACACTATCGTGCTGAATTCAGGCACCACCGAGGGCATCAATCTGGTCGCCTACGGCTGGGCCATGCCGCGGTTTGAAGCGGGGGATGAGATCATCCTGTCGGTGATGGAACATCATGCAAACATCGTGCCCTGGCACTTCCTGCGTGAACGCCAGGGCGTGGTGCTGAAATGGGTCGACGTGGGAGATGACGGCAGCCTGGACCCGCAGAAGGTGATCGACGCGATCACCCCCAAGACCAAGTTGATTGCGGTCACGCAATGCTCAAACGTGCTGGGCACTGTGGTGGACGTGAAAGCGATCACCCAAGGCGCCCATGCCAAGGGTGTGCCGGTACTGGTCGATGGCTCGCAAGGGGCGGTCCATATGCCCGTCGACGTGCAGGATATCGGTTGCGACTTCTACGCAATTACCGGTCACAAGCTGTACGGCCCCTCCGGCTCGGGTGCGATTTATATCAAGCCTGAACGCATGGCTGAGATGCGCCCGTTCATCGGCGGCGGCGACATGATCAAGGAAGTTTCCAAGGAGCAGATCATCTACAATGATCCTCCAATGAAGTTCGAGGCCGGCACGCCGGGCATCGTTCAGACCATCGGATTCGGCGTAGCGCTGGACTACATGATGGATCTCGGCATGGACAATATCGCCAGGCACGAGGGCGGGCTGCGCGATTACGCAATGCAGCGTCTGACTGGCCTCAATTGGGTGAATGTGCAAGGGCAAGCAACTGGGAAGGCTGCGATTTTCAGCTTTACAATGGAGGGTGCAGCGCATCCTCATGATGTTTCTACCATTCTCGACAAAAAAGGTGTGGCGGTGCGTGCAGGCCATCATTGCGCCGGACCGCTGATGGATCATCTGGGCGTGTCCGCCACCTGCCGTGCCTCTTTTGGCCTCTACAACACCAAGGAAGAGGTCGACACGCTGATCGACGCGCTGGAGCTGGCACACGAGTTGTTTGTCTGACGAGCTGCCACCGACCCGCGAAGACGGCGCCCAATGGGCGCCGTTTTGTGTTTCAGAACTGAGGCAGCTGGGAACAGAAGTCTTCAGCTAGTCCCGGCAGCTTCATTTTGCGGAATTTCAATCATTCATGTGTTTGTCGACCATCCGCTGCACCATCGGCGCAAAATGCCAGTAGTCGGGCGTTTCCATGTCCGCGCGTTTGCCAGCCTCGTCCAGGTAGCGCACGGCGATGATCTGCTTGAGGTTTGGGTTCTTCTCCATCTCGGTCACTTCTTCCGCATTCATCGGCCCGCCTTGCAGGTTCAGCGAATGCACGGAAGCCTCTGATAAACGGTTGAAATACTCGGGCTTGGTGGCGCAGAGATAGCGTTTGGCCGCCACATGGTACCGCACGCAGTCGGTGATCACAGAAGGGAAGAACTGTTCCAGCACCTCGGCGCCGGCCTCCTCGTGAAACCGGTCTTCGGTGTCATCCATGGAGAAAGTGCCGAACTCGCTGGTGAAATGGCCAATATCGTGGAGAAGCGCCCCTACGATGATCTCTTCCGGCTGGTTGTTCGCTTCGGCGATGGTGGCGCCTTGCAGCATATGTTCGGTCATGGTGACCGGCTCGCCCAGGTATTCTTCGTCGCCGCGGCGGTCAAAGATATCGCCGATGAAGGCGACAATGTTGTCCTGGGTCAGTGTGCTGAAATCCGGCTTGTTCATTGTTCAGCCCTCCAGCTGGGTATTCAGAACGTTCAGGGTCGACAGCAGCCCGTCCTTGTCAGCGTAGCAGCCCTGCAGCCAGCGCGAACCTGAACCGGAATACCCCAGACGCGCATGCATCACTCGGGTGTTGTCGACGATGAAGCTCTCGCCCGGTTCCAGTTTGAAAGAAACGCCCATGTCCGGATCGTCGATAAATTCGCCCAGACGGCGGTATGCGGCGTAATAGGCCTCCATCTTTTCAAAGGGCACGTCCACAAAAGGCGCTGAAGACCTGTTGTTGAAGCGCATGCCGATCATCTCGCCATCAGGCGCGAGTTCAATCATCGGGCGGCGCGAGCGCAGATGCACGCCGTCGGAGCCCTTGTATTCGAACCGGGCCGGGTAGCCGGCAAGCAGCGCAAAACCTTCCGGGTCCTCTTCGCGCAGCCGTTCCGCCGCGCGGAACCCGTCCACCACGATGCTGTCGCCGCCTTCTGCCGAATTTTCCAGGCAATACAGGATCTGCAAGCTTGGCACCGGATCGCGGTAGGGGTTATCAGTATGCGCCTGCAGCCCCAGGCCGGTATAAGCGAGGTTGGTCGGGTTCACCTCGGTCCGCACTTCGAAGAAGCGTCCGTAGTTGGTTTCACGCACAAACCCGAACATCTCCGCACAGTCGATCAGAGCGCCTTCCTTGACGGGGCCGTTCACCAGCTTGGCAAAGCCGAGACGGGCAATCGCATCCAGCCAGTCGCGCTTGACCATGGGGTCGGTCTGCACGTCGTTCCAGTCAAAGGCGGGCGCCGGTTGGCTGCTGTTCCAGGTCTGAATGTCTGGTGCAGTGCGGCCAAATTTAGTATCCTTGTCAATGTCATAGGCGTGTGATTTCAACCATTCCTCAGGGAAGGTCACAGTCTTGCCGTCCGGCGCAAAGGTCACTGTCAGGGCACCGTCTTCCACCAATGCGGTGCTGATCCTGGTGTCCGCGGGTATATCGCCGATGGTGATCAGGCGCTGGCCGTTACCTGGTGCGCGGGTTTCTGGATCCAGCGCATTGTCGCGCAGCCAGATCGCGTGAAAACGGCACTGTTGGCCGTCTTCAAAAGTCAAAGTCAGAAAACTGCCGGATGTGTCAGCGGTTACGGAACGGGGCATTGGATCTCTCCGGTTGGCTTGGTTCTCCCTTGCGCTAATACCGAGGCTGAGCCATCAAGAGAACGACGGAAATCGGGGTTTGAGGGTTAGGTTTTCTAATGCCCAGGAAAGCGACCAAACAGGGCTTGCCGCCGCTTGATTGGCTGAAGGTGTTTGAAGCAGCTGGCCGGCTTGGCAGTTTCACAGCTGCGGCGGAGGAATTCGGCGCCACACAGGCCGCGGTCAGCCAGCGGATCCGGAACCTGGAATCCTGGCTGGGGCGGCAGTTGTTTATTCGCTCGGCACGCGGTGTGACGCTGACTGTGGATGGCGAAAGTTACCTGCCGCTGGTTCATGATACTCTGCTCGCATTAGAACAGGGCACCGATAATCTATTCGGTCAAAGCGCCAGGGAGCTGAGGGTTGCGGCCTTGCCATCACATCTGGAGATGCTTTTGCTGCCGCGGCTGGGTCTGTTTTCAAAGACCTACCCGGACTTGCGCCTGGTTACGGAAACCGTTCCAAAACGACTTGAGTTCGAGGCGGCCGACGGGGCTTTGCACATCCGCTACGGACGCGGCGGCTGGCAGGGGCGCGACGGGGTCTTGCTGGCAAATGAAGTGCTGCAACCAATGACAGCACCTGGAAAAGCGGCCGGGTGGCGGCAGCTTCCGGTCATAGAATTGCGTGGAGAACGGCCGGGCTGGGCGGAGTGGGCCAGAGTGACGGGTGAATCGGAGCCTGATGCCGGTCCTGTGTCTGTAGACTCCATGGCGCATGCCTTGCGGACTGCCCGGTTGGGGATGGGTGTTGTTTTGGGATCCAGGGCTTTGGCTGCAAATCTCTTGCAAACAGGGCAATTGGAATGCGCGCCTGCGCCGGAACTGGCTATAATTGAAGGTTATTGGCTGACTTGGCCGCCGAGCCTTGGCAAATCGCCACGGCAAAGAGCCCTGCTGGAGGCATTTAGCCAGGCACTCCGGCAGTAGGAATGCAATGCTGTGAAGCTTTACCCGTGCAAACAGCAGGGTATCTAAGGGCGTTTGAGGCACCGTAGTCAGCTTGCGGAGGAAGCAAAGCCGCTGGATTGAAACACAACCCACGGCTGCGGGCATTTTTGAGAAATCCTGAACTGGCGGTAGAAAGTCAGAGCCAACGCCATAGTTTCTCTCTTGCCGGTTATCGGCACAGCGGAGGGTGTTCTAATGCGGGTGACAAAATATGCTGCGGCGGTGAGTCTGATTGCCGCAACATTTTTGCCCGGTATTGGGCATTCCTCTCCCGATGTGACCCAGGTTCAAGCACGGTTCCGAGCGTTGGAGGCGCTTTACTTCCTGCCGTTGGGGGCCTTCCCTGCAAGAGAGCTTCATACGATTTATCCGGGCGATCTGATTGATGTAGACAGAGGCACAAGGATCCAGGGGGCCGGCGGTAATAAGAAAAACACATGTTATCCTGCGCTTACGATTAAAGGTCCCCATGACAGTAAGGAGGCAGGGTTCTTGGGGACAATGAGCGCTGAACTGCTTGTCGGTGGATCAGGCGGCGCAGGGCCAGGCGGCCTCATAACTATCGACGCTGCTGGGCGTTTTGCGATGTCTAAACTCGCCAAATTCGACGTCGAACGTTTGACCCAAATGGATCCTTCTACCGGGGAAAGCGTATTGTATTATCCTGAAGCCACTCCGGAATGCAGCCCTTATGCTGACGTCCTGGCGTATGACTTCCGTGGGCGGGCGATAATCTCAAGGGTTTTCAGAGGCCGGGAAGTGCTGGTCGCGGGCATCTCTCTAAATGCAGGGGTCTCTGGCTCCATTGAAAAGTCCGAACTTTTATCGGTTCTTGAAGCCGCGGCTGGCATTAGCGCTCTCCCTATTGATTCCGTGACGGTTTCGGCAGATGGGCGAAGCGCCGGCTTCAACGTGATTTCAAAGCCTGGAAAGGGACATCTCGCCCTGGGATATCTACCGCTGCATCTGAACAAGCGCCAAGTTGCCGCGGTGCATTATTCCCTGCAAGGCCAGCGCGGCACTGAACTTAGAAGTTTGGTCAATGCGGCGCTGAACACACCTGAACCAGGGGTATTTGCGGATATCGTTCAGGAAATCCGAGCGCTCTTCGGAGGTGAGCTGGACGATGAAGCTTGGGCCAACAGGTTTCTTTCAGCTCCGCCGGAACTTGCCGGCGATTTCATGCAACCGGCTGAGGAGGTGTTGAAAGCGTTTGGCGAGGAGGCTCCGGACTATCTACGCAGCCTCGCTTATTACGCGGCGGCAGCTGAACTATCCAGCGCAGTTCACGATTTTCAGGAGTAAGGCGCAGGAGGCTTGGAGGGCGGGCATTCCAGCACAGTATAGGCAACAATCGCTGGTATCCTGGATGGACAGGTATAGGTAGATTTTCAGGGGATTTTGGCGCACCTGAGAGGATTCGAACCTCTGGCCTCTGCCTTCGGAGGGCAGCGCTCTATCCAGCTGAGCTACAGGTGCGTTGTTAAAGCGGGGTATAACCGTGCTTCGCAGCCTCTGCAACGGGAAAAACCGGCTGTTTACAATTTCATGGCCAAAGCTGGAGGCGTTCCGGGCTGGCGTGTGTTCTCAAACCTAAAAAGCCCGCACTAGAATATGCGGGCTTGCATTCTTGCAAAGATATGGCAGTCAGCCGCGCCAGGTGCGAACAACACCGCAATCCATATGCACGAAATTCGAACGCTGGTACTTACCGACACCGCCGGCGTGGCAGGCCTCGGCGGCCTTTGCCATTTGCGACACTGACCGTGATGCCAGCCGCAGATCTGCAGCCTGGCCGCGCATATGCAGGGAGTTTTTTGCAACTCCGCGTGAGCGGCTGCGCAGCATTGCATTGGTTTTCGGGCTGCGGTAGCCGGACAGCAGCATAAAGGGCTCGTTCACATCCAGCAGATTGTGCGATGCGGCCATGATATCAATGGTGCGAAGGTCCATGTCTTTGACCTGATCCGTCCGCCAATCGCGCATGAAATGATTGACTTCCCTGACCGCGTCTTTGATGTACTGGCCGTCGATCCAGTAGACCATGTCCAGACGTTCGCCGGTACGGCCGGAATACATGCGGATCCGGCGGATATCACCGCCGCCTCGCAAGAAGCCTGCTGCATTGGAAAAAGTCGGGGCTGCTGCCACTGCGGTTGCAGCAAATACACCCAAAAGAGAACGCCGGGAGATCCCCGTGCCCGTGGTTTTCGCCATTTTCACTGCGCCGTCCCGTACGCTTCTAGTCCTGCCTAATCGCCCGATGTTACGGGCTCGCCAACTGTCTTAGTTAACGTGCGGCATGTATGGCACAGCCTGAATCTGGTTCCAACATTTCTTTGCCGCACTAGAACGGATAGCCCGTTTTTCGGCAATTTCTTGCGCAAAAGGGGAGGGGCATGGAACTTTTCCCCGCGACTGTTGCAACAGGGCTTCTTAGACGCGGCATCGGTGCATCAATGTTAACATTTCGCAAATGTGAATGGACAACACCGGCTGGCATTTACCAGAATTTCAGATAGGCACCGCTACGATTAGTAAAAAAACGGCTCAAGGACCGGATATTATGACGCGCGCATCCGCAGGAAACTTTTTGCCGGGGATTAAGGCAGGGCTGTTTGCCCTGGCCTTGGGCAGCCTGACCGCGGGGACTGTTTCCAGTTCAGCGCAGGCTGAAATTTCGGCGGCTTTCCGCCAAGCAGTGGCTGAAGCCGCCTCCGGCAGCGATGCCGTGGCCAAATTCTACCGCGAAAACGGATATCAGGCGATTTGGACAGGCACGGATGAGGCGTCGCGCCAGCGCCGAACCGCCTTGTTAGCGGCGTTGAACGAAACCAACGCCCATGGGCTGCCGGACCGTTCAGCCGAGGTCAGCGCGCTGCTGCAGCAAATGCGCGGCGTTCGCACCACACGTGATATCGGCACCATCGAGGCCACGCTTAGCCAGGCACTGGTGGACTATGCGACAGACCTGCAAACCGGCCTGCTGGTGCCGTCGCGGATCGACGATGGCATGGTGCGCAAGAAACATACGGTTGACGGGACCGGCTTTCTGGAGGGCATCCGGGATCAGCAGCCTTATGCTTATATGCGCAGCCTGGTGCCTGCTTCGCCGCAATACCGCGGTTTGATGCGCGAAAAACTGCGGCTGGAGCAGATCCTTGCGGCGGGCGGCTGGGGGCCGGGTGTCAACGCCAAGAAACTGGAACCTGGTGATCAGGGGCCGGCTGTCATTGCCCTGCGGAACCGTCTGATGGCGATGGGGTATTTGCAGCGGAGCGCTGCACGCAGCTATGACGCCGCGCTGGAACAGGCTGTGCAAAGCTTCCAATCCGATCATGGATTGGAAACCGACGGCGTGGCTGGCGCTGGCACAATCGCCGAGGTAAACAAACCTGTCTCCAACCGCTTGAAGTCCATAATCATCGCGATGGAGCGTGAGCGCTGGCTGACACCCGACCGGGGTGAGCGGCACATTCTGGTCAACCAGACCGACTTCACCGCCAAGATCGTTGATAATGGCGATGTGACCTTTGAAACCCGTTCGGTAATCGGCAAGAATACACATGACCGCCGCAGCCCGGAATTCTCCGACGAGATGGAGCATATGGTGATCAACCCGAGCTGGTATGTGCCGCGCTCGATCATCACCAAGGAGTATCTGCCCAAGCTGCAGAGCAACCCTAATGCGGTCGGCCATATCCAAATCACCGATCGGCGCGGCCGGGTGGTAAACCGAGGGTCCGCTGATTTTTCACAGTATACTGCGCGGAACTTTCCGTTCTCCATGCGGCAGCCCCCCAGCAGCCGCAACGCGCTGGGACTGGTCAAATTCATGTTCCCGAACAAATACAACATCTATCTGCACGACACCCCGCAAAAGAGCCTGTTTGCCCGCGAAGTGCGCGCTTTCTCGCATGGCTGCATCCGGCTGGCGCAACCGTTTGAATTCGCCTACGCATTGCTGGCCAAGCAAAGCGAAAACCCGAAAGATTTCTTCCACCGTATCCTGAGCAGCGGCAAGGAAACCAAGGTGGCGCTGGAACATAAGGTTCCGGTGCATATCATCTACCGGACCGCCGTTGTGTCCAGCAAAGGCCGCGCGGAGTTCCGCCGTGATGTCTATGGCCGCGACGCCAAGATCTGGGCGGCGCTGGAGCGGGCGGGGGTGGTGCTGCCCGGCGTTCAAGGGTAAGTAGCAGGCCCACACAGGATTATTCTGAAAGGGCCTGCCATGTTCACTATCCGCCAGATCGCTGAGTCCCTGGGAATTGAAGCACAGGGCGACCTGGACCTGAAAATTGCGGGCGCGGCGGAGCCGCAGGATGCAAAGGCAGATCAGATTGCCATGGCCATGGCGCCGAAATACGCCGATGGCCTGACGGCAGGCGGGGCGCAGGCCGCGGTGCTGTGGGAGGGGGCGGACTGGCAAGCCTTCGGACTGAAAGCCGCGATTTTTGCGCCGCGTCCGCGCCTGACCCTGTCCGGCGTGACCGCCATTCTGGACCGCGGCCAGGGTTTCGCTGCCGGTATTCACCCCTCTGCAGTGATCGACCCCACGGCTAAGCTGGGAGAGGACGTGTCGGTTGGCCCGCTGGCTGTCATCGGTGCCGGCGCCGAAATCGGTGCCCGTTCGGTCATCGGTCCGCATTGCTACATCGGAACAGATGCGGTGATTGGCGAGGACGCCCAGTTGCGCGAAATGGTCTCGATCGGCGCCCGGGCAACCATCGGCGACCGTTTCCGCGCCCAGCCTGGCGCACGTGTCGGCGGCGATGGTTTTTCATATGTCACACCCGAAGTTTCCGGCGCTGAAAACGCCCGCAAGACTATGGGCGATCAGGGCGAAGCCAGGGCGCAGGCCTGGGTCCGCATCCACTCTTTGGGGGCGGTCACCATTGGCGATGACGTGGAAATCGGCTCCAACTGCACTTTGGACAACGGCACCATCCGCGATACGGTGATCGGCAATGGCAGCAAGCTCGACAATCAGGTGCATGTGGGCCACAACACCCGGGTCGGGAATGATTGCCTGCTATGCGGCCAGACCGGCATTTCCGGCTCTGTTGATGTCGGCAACAATGTGGTGCTGGGCGGCCAATGCGGCGTGGTCGACAATATTTTCATCGGCGACGGGGTGATCGCCGGCGGCGGCACCAAGATCCTGTCGAACGTGCCCGCGGGCCGGGTGATCATGGGCTATCCCAGCGTCAAGATGGAGACCCACACTGAGATGTATAAAGCACAACGCCGCCTGCCGCGTTTGATGCGTGACATCGAATTGTTAAAAAAGGCTGTTTTCAAGTAACGGCGGAATTACTACATCTGCCTCAGCCACAACGTCGGGGATCTTCACATGAGCACGCAGGACAAGGTCATTGCAATTATTGCCGAACAGGCGGTTCTTGAGCCGTCGGATGTGACCCTAGACAGCACGTTGGAGGATCTGGGCATTGATAGCCTGGGCCTGGTGGAAAGCATCTTTGCCATTGAAGAGGAGTTTGATGTTTCAATCCCTTTCAATGCCAATGAACCCGAAAACAGTGATTTCAACATTTCCAATGTCGCGGCGATCGTCGAAGGCATCGACAAGCTGATTTTGGAAAAAGCGTAAGAAAGCCGATGAAGCGCGTCGTCATCACCGGGGCTGGAACCATCAATGCCCTGGGACATTCCGTGCCCGCCACACTGGAGGCCATGCGCGAAGGCCGTTGCGGCATTGGAGAATTGGAGTTTCGCGATGTGGACCGCCTGGCAATCCGCATCGGCGGTCAGGTTCGCGGATTTGAGGCAGAAGGGCGGTTCAACCGCCAACAGATGAGCCTCTATGACCGGTTCACCCAGTTCACCTTGACCGCGGCCAAAGAGGCGATCGAGCAATCAGGCCTGGAGTTCCATGGCGATCTGTCTGCCAAGGCCGGCGTGGTTCTGGGCAACTCCGGCGGCGGCATGCAAACGCTGGATGAGAACTACCGCAGCGTTTACGAGGACGGCAAGAACCGGGTGCACCCCTTTGTGGTGCCCAAGCTGATGAACAATGCGGCAGCCGGGCATGTGTCCATGCAGTTCAACCTCAAGGGTCCCAGTTTCACCGTGTCCACGGCCTGTGCGTCCTCCAATCACGCGATGGCGCAGGCGTTCCAGATGGTGCGCTCGGGTGTGAGCCCGGCAATGATCACCGGCGGCTCTGAATCCATGCTGTGCTTTGGCGGGGTCAAGGCTTGGGAAGGGCTGCGGGTGATGTCCAAGGACGCCTGCCGCCCGTTCAGCGCCAACCGCAATGGCATGGTTCAGGGCGAGGGCGCGGGAATTTTTGTGTTCGAAGAGTATGAGCACGCCAGGGCACGCGGTGCAGAAATTCTGTGCGAAGTCATCGGCTTTGCCATGTCCTCGGACGCTTCCGACATCGTGATGCCCAGCAAGCAGGGCGCCGCCCGTGCCATTTCGGGCGCACTGTTGGATGCCCGTATCAGCGCGTCTGAGGTAGGATATATCAACGCTCATGGCACTGGCACTGCCGCCAATGACAAGACCGAATGCGCTGCTGTCGCGGATGTATTCGGTCCCCATGCGGACAGCCTGATGATCTCCTCCACCAAGTCCATGCATGGCCATCTTATCGGCGGCACCGGTGCGGTGGAGCTGCTGGCCTGCATTATGGCGCTGCGCGACGGGGTGATTGCTCCGACTATCGGCTATGAAGAGCCCGATCCGGAATGTGCGCTGGATGTGGTGCCGAATGAGGCCCGCGAGGCCAAGGTCGATGTGGCCCTGTCCAACGCCTTTGCCTTTGGCGGGCTGAACGCGGTGCTGGCCCTGCGCAAGGTCTGAACCAAGCAAAGAAAAACGCCGCGGCCCGAAGGCGCGCGGCGTTTTCAGTTTTCAATGCCAGCGGGTTTATTGCTTGACCACGTCCACGACGTCAAAGCCGGCGGTGAAACCGTTCAGCGACAGCTTCATCTGCACCACTTGATCCGGTGCCGGTGCCGGACGCAGCGACAGAACGGCTTCCTTGCCTTTCCGGAAAGCGTCGATGTCGCCCTGTGTCAGGCCGATTTGCGCCACACAGCCCAGCTGGTTGCAAAACGAATAGTTGTAGCGTTTGGCCGGGGCGCCATCGATCGAGATCGTCAGAGCCGCGGGCAGCAGCGTTTCCAGCGGCACGATGACGGTGGCCCCGGCAACGGCCTGGCCGCCTTGCTGATCAATCCGGAACAGCGACACTTCGGCAATCGGGTTGCCTTGCGGACCTGCCAGCACCTGCAAAAGCGAGCAGGGATCGGTGCCGCTGTCAGTTTTTATGCAGGCCAGATCCCAATCGCCGTGCGTTTCCTTGGAATAACGGTCGCCAGCCCGGGGGCCATCGCTGACCGGTTCGCCCAGGTCCAGCAGCTGATCTGCAGTTGATTCTGTTTGTTCTGTCTGCTCAGCGGATTCCGCCCCCGCAGTCTCTTCCGCGGCTGTTTCCTGTGCCGCCAGCGGGGCGGACATGGCCAGCACTGCGGCAAGCGTGATCGGGGTCAGGGACTTCAACATGAATGCCTCATTTTTCTAAAGACGCTGGTTTTGCGTTTACCACGCCGGCCGGGTGGTGTCAGGCCAATAACAAATGATCTGCGGGGAAATCCGCGCAAAATGTTTCAAGCCCGGAAGTCACTGTACCGGAACAAAAAAGGGAACCGGATGGCCCCCTTTTTCGTGTTGTGTCTCCCCGTCGGACTGGCCGACTTAGTTATTGCGTAGGACGTTACGAAAGGGCTGGCCATCGGTCAACATGCAAGTTCAAAAAAAGTCGTGCAGGCTTCAATTTAGGGGAAATGGAACCCTGGCTGTCCGGATCGCCGCGGTTTTTGCCTGTTTTGCAGGCAGTGCCGCCGAAAAAAGAAGGCCGTGCACAAGGCACGGCCAGTCTGACAGGGAGGAAATGTCCGCCACTGCAACCGCATTTGCGGGGGCGGGCAAGATTGACTATCGCACTGAAAAGTTAACGTTGTATTGTTATCCACAGGGAAAAAGACAGGCAGGGGACGGGCATGGCAGACAGTATCTTTCTGGGCGGCGGCGGCGAAGAGTATGGCACGCCGCAAGGGTTGGCACTGAAATACGCCAACCGGCATGGGCTGATCGCCGGGGCAACCGGCACAGGCAAGACTGTCACTCTGCAAATCCTGGCTGAAGGGTTTTCAAATGCCGGCGTGCCGGTGATCCTTGCTGATGTGAAGGGAGATCTGTCCGGCTTGGCAAAGCCTGGATCACCAAGCCACAAACTGCATGACGCCTTCACTTCGCGCGCGGAAAGAATCGGGTTTTCTGATTACTGCTATCATGCCTGCCCGGTCGCTTTTTGGGATCTCTATGGCGAGCAGGGCCACCCTGTGCGCACAACTGTTGCGGAAATGGGCCCGCTGCTGTTGTCCCGGTTATTGGAGCTGAGCGAAGCGCAGGAAGGTATTTTAAACATCGCGTTCAGACTGGCAGATGAAGACGCCTTGCCGCTGCTGGACTTAAAGGACCTGCAATCGCTGTTGGTCTGGATCGGCGAAAACCGGGCGCAGCTGTCCCTGCGCTACGGCAATGTGTCCCCGGCTTCTATCGGTGCTATCCAGCGGCGTCTGCTGGTACTGGAAAATCAGGGCGGTTCCGGCCTGTTCGGGGAGCCGGCATTGGCGCTCAGCGATCTGATGCGGTGCGATGATGCAGGTAAGGGCGTGGTCAACATCCTGGCCGCAGACAAGCTGATGGCGGCGCCGGGGCTCTATTCAACCTTTTTGCTGTGGCTGCTGAGCGAGCTGTTCGAAGATCTGCCCGAGGTGGGCGACCCGGAGAAACCGCGCCTGGTGTTCTTTTTCGATGAGGCGCATCTCTTGTTTGAGGATGCGCCGAAAGCGCTGGTCGACAAGGTGGAACAAGTGGCGCGGCTGATCCGGTCCAAAGGGGTGGGGATCTATTTCGTCACCCAGAATCCGGCCGATGTGCCGGAGGATATCCTTGGCCAGCTCGGCAACCGTATCCAGCACGCGCTGCGGGCTTTTACTGCCAGAGACCGCAGAAATCTGAAACTGGCGGCGGAAACCTACCGCGAGAACCCGCGTTTTTCCACCGGAGAGGCAATTCGCGAGGTTGGCGTCGGGGAAGCCGTCACCTCAATGCTGCAGAAAAAAGGCGTGCCGGGCGTCGTTGAACGCACGCTGATCCGTCCGCCAAGCACCCAGCTTGGACCGCTTACGGTTCAGGAGCGGGAGGAAATGCTGAAAGCTTCGGACATGGCGGGGAAATACGACAAACCGCTGGACCGGCGGTCGGCCTACGAAATCCTGGCACAGCGAGCGGAGGCGGCGGCAGAGGAAGCGGAAACTTCCGAGGCTGCGGCAGAAGAGGCCCCGCAGCCGATGGCGCGGGAATTCAACGCCGCCCGCCGGTATTCCGGGTCTCGGGTCAGCCGCTCGTCTGCAAAGGTTTTCCGCAAGAAAGACACCTTTACCTCGGCAATGTCTGACGCGGTGATCAAGGAGCTGAAGGGCACGACCGGACGCCGGATTGTCCGTGGCATTCTCGGCAGCCTGTTCAAAGGGCGCTGAGCAAAGAAAAACGGGTTTGGCTTTACGCCAAACCCATGCCTCCGGCGGGAGTATTTTTCACCAGAAAGAAGCCAGAAGCGCCGCCCGGACTTCCAGGGCGGCGCTTGTTTTACTTTTCAGGGATCAGCCCGCGCGGACTGAATCTGAGGACAAGCAGCAGTATCAAGCCCATCGTGAACAGCCGCATGTGCGAGGCGCTCTCTACCAGATGCGCCTTCAGAGCGCTGCCTTCGGCCATGCCGGAGGTGACAGCTTCCATCAGCAGAATGCCCATCGGCTCCACTTTGATCCAGAAGAACCAGATCAGCATGCCGCCCAGCACCGCGCCAAAGTTGTTGCCGGAACCGCCGACGATCACCATTACCCAGATCAGGAAGGTGAAACGCAGCGGGTTGTAGGTTCCCGGTGTCAGCTGGCTGTCCAATGTGGTCATCATCGCGCCGGCAATGCCACAGATTGCGGAACCCAGCACGAAGATCTGCAGATGGCGGCGGGTCACGTTTTTGCCCATTGCCTCGGCTGCGGTCTCGTTGTCGCGGATTGCGCGCATCATCCGGCCCCAGGGGCTTTTCAACGCCATCTGCGCCATCCACAACAGCGCCAGCAGAACAGCGGTGAACATCAGCGCATAGCCTGCCTTGACGTAGATGGTCGAGGCCAGAACCGGGTCGAGACCAAATCCCGCAGCGCTCTCAACGAAACCCGGATCGTTCTGCAAATCCACTTCATAAGGCAGGGGACGGGGCAGGCCGACCACGTTCTTCACACCGCGCGACAGCCAGTCTTCGTTCTTGAGCACGGCAATGATAATCTCGGCGATACCCAGCGTGGCAATCGCCAGATAGTCCGAACGCAGGCCCAAAGCGGTCTTGCCAATGAGCCAGGCAGCGCCCGCGGCCAGCAGCCCGCCGGCAGGCCAGGCCAGCAGCACCGGCAGACCCAGTCCGCCAATGTTGCCCTGCAGTGCCGGGTTGATCGCCTCAACCGCACCAACCGCCGGATCAAAGATCGCACGGTAGATAAAGAAACCCACGATCATCATACCAGCCAGAACCAGCGCACGCAGTTTTCCCGCGGGCATGAACTTGGTGATCATGACCGCCGCCGCAACCGTCAGTGCGCCCATCACCAGCGCCATGACGATGCCTGCGCCGCCCGAAGACCAGGCCGCGGGGATCACCGGTGTCGACACCAGTACCACAGCGAGCCCGCCAAGCGCTGTAAAGCCCATGATGCCGACGTTGAACAACCCGGCAAAGCCCCATTGGATGTTCACGCCAATCGCCATAATAGCCGAAATCAGCCCCATGTTCAGGATCACCAGCGCCGAGTTCCAGGAGCCGGAGAAGAACAGAAAGTCGGTCATGCCCTCAGCCAGGATCATCACGCCGACAAAGACGAAAAGAAGGGTATGTTTCATGGTATCGGTCATACCGCTTTCCCTTTGAAAAGGCCGGTGGGCTTGAACAGGAGGACAACAATCAGGATCGCAAAGGAAACTGCAAACTTGTAGTCGGTGCTGAGGAGCTGAACCAGCCCGTCAGGCGCCAGGCTGTCCGGCAGCCCGTAGTTCAGAACCTTTTTCCAGGCGTAGGTGATCGTCACTTCGGAAAACGCGATGATGAACCCGCCGGCAATTGCGCCCAGCGGGCTGCCGAGGCCGCCAACAATGGCCGAGGCAAAGATCGGCAGCAGCAGCTGGAAATAGGTGAAGGGCTTGAACGACTTGTCGAGGCCGTAAAGCACGCCTGCTATGGTCGCCAGCGACGCCACAATCATCCAAGTGTACATCACCACGCGCTCCGGGTTGATGCCCGACAGCAGCGCCAGATCCTCGTTATCCGAGTAGGCCCGCATGGATTTGCCGGTGCGGGTTTTGTTCAGGAACCAGAACAGGGCCGCCACCACGATGATCGCGGTGATCACGGTGATGCCTTGGGTGGTTTTGATTGCCAGGCCTTCGTTCAGGCCGGTCATCTGCTTGAAAGTACGCGCCTTGATGATGAAACGCTCGCCATCGGCAAACCGCTGGTCGCCGGGGCCAATGATGAAGCGCACGATGCCGTTCATCATGAACATCACACCCAGCGAGACCATGACAAAGATCACCGGTTTGGCTTTCTGCTCGCGGTAAAAGCGATAGACGGTCCGGTCGGTCAACAGTGCCAGCCCGATGGTGCCCAGGATACCAAAGGGCAGGGCCAGCAGTGCCGTCGGCAAGACGCCAAAGCTGATGCCCATCGACTGAAAGGCCCAAGTGATCAGGATAGTGACCATGGCGCCGAACGCCATGGTGTCGCCATGGGCAAAGTTCGAGAACCGCAGGATCCCGTAGATCAGCGTCACCCCCAGCGCGCCAAGCGCCAGCTGGCTGCCATAGGCCAGCCCGGGAACAAGTACAAAGTTGGTAAGCGCCACAAGGGCGTTGAGGAAATCCATTATTCTTGCTCCTCACAGAAGCCAGTTCCCGAAATCCAAATGGGCTTGGGATCGACCTCTAAAGATGTGTGTGACGAGAAAGCGGCGTTGCCGTTCGAAAACACGGTTAGCATGTGTACAGCACCCCCTTCGTTTCTTGTAACGAAGTTGGCAATTTGAGTGCTCTCGTCGCTATGAATTGTCGCCTTGAAGGGGCGCGGTCCAGGTGAATGGACTATTGCCGTTTCACCCTTGGCATCCACTTCGACAGTGACCTCATCCTCCTTGTCTTTGCAGCCTCCCGTTGAGTAGCAGTTCTGAAACTTGCAACTCAGCGTGAGCGCAAAACTCTGGGAGCTTGCTGTCATCAGCGCCACCGTGGCGAACATTGTCGCAGCGAGGCCGCGCCTAGCTTGCGCAAGCCGCGAGGCATAAAACAGTTCAGCCCGCATTCTCAGCCTCCCAAGAACGATTTGCGCACTTCGGGATCGGCCAGCAGCTCTTGGCCGGTGCCGGTATAGGCATTGCGCCCCTGCACCAGAACATAACCTTTGTCTGCGATCTCAAGTGCTTGTTTGGCGTTCTGCTCCACCATCAGGACCGGCAGCCCGGTGCGGGCAACCTCAATGATCCGGTCGAACAGCTCATCCATCACAATGGGCGACACGCCCGCTGTGGGTTCGTCCAGCATCAAGACCTTGGGCTTGGTCATCAGCGCGCGGCCCACGGCCACCTGCTGCCGCTGGCCGCCTGACAGCTCACCCGCCGGCTGGTTGCGCTTGTCGCGCAGGATCGGGAACAGGCTATAGATCTGCTCAATTGTCCCTGAAAAATCATCGGTTCGGATAAAGGCACCCATCTCCAGGTTCTCCTCCACCGTCATCGAGGTGAAGATGTTGCTGGTCTGGGGCACAAACCCCATCCCCTTGACCACCCGGTCCTGCGGCGACAGCGCTGTGATATCCTCGCCGCCCAGCCGCACAGTCCCAGAATGCACATTCAGCATCCCGAACACTGCCTTCATGGCGGTGGATTTACCGGCCCCGTTCGGGCCAACAATGACGGCGATCTCGCCGGGGTTCACGGCGATGGTGCAATCATGCAGGATATCCGGCCCTTTGCCGTATCCGCCTGTCATGCAGTCACCAATCAGAAATGGTTCAGACATTCGCTGCCCCTTTCATCTTTCTGAAAATACTCCGGGGGAGCCGCGCAGCGGCGGGGGCAGAGCCCCAATAAGCAGCAAAGCAATCCATCACGTGTTTTCCAGCTTGTCTTTGTTCTTCAGGCCAGTGCCCAGGTAGGCCTCGATCACCTGCTCATTCGCTTTAATCTCGTCCAGGGTGCCTTCGGCCAGCTTTTTGCCTTCGGCCATGCAGATCACCGGATCGCACAGGCGGCCGATGAATTCCATGTCGTGCTCAATGACGACAAAGGTATAGCCGCGCTCCTCGTTCAGACGCTTGATCGCATCGGCGATGGTATACAGCAGGGTCCGGTTCACGCCGGCGCCGACCTCATCCAGAAAGACGATCTTGGCATCAACCATCATGGTGCGGCCCAGCTCCAGCAGCTTCTTCTGGCCGCCGGATACCTGTCCTGCCTTCAGATCGGCGATATGGCTGATGGTGAGGAACTCCAGCACCTCATCCGCTTTGGCCCGCAGCGCGCGTTCCTCGTCGGCGATGCGTTTGCGGCCGAACCAGGTGTTCCACAGCGTTTCGCCTGATTGCGCGCCCGGCACCATCATCAGGTTTTCCCGGCACGTCATGGATGAGAACTCATGCGCGATCTGGAAGGTGCGCAAGAGCCCCTTGTGGAACAGCTCATGCGGCGGCAGGCCGGTGATATCCTCACCATCCATGGTGACACGGCCAAAGGTCGGCGGCAAAACACCCGCGATTACATTGAACAAAGTGGTCTTGCCGGCCCCGTTCGGGCCGATCAAACCGGTTATGGACCCCTTAGCGATTTCCAGCGAAGCGCCGTCCACCGCATGGAACCCGCCGAAGTGCTTATGCAAGTCCTCGACGACGATCATGTCATTTCATCCCCTGCCGCGGTTTTGCGGCGTTTTAAATTTGGAACAGCCCGGGCGGAACCCGGGCTGATCATTTTCTGTGTCTTTTCAGGTTCGTATCAGCGGAACTTGACGGTTTCGATCTTGCCGCCTTTGACTTCGACTTCGCGGTAAGAACCCGCGCTTTCACCCGGTCCGATCAGCTCAACGCCGGTTGCGCCCTGATAATCGATCTCACCGCCAGCGGCGAGGATTTCCAGTGCCTTGCCCAACTCGCCGGGGTTGATCGGCTCGCCGGGACCATTGGCAACATCAAGGATCTTGCCCATGTAGTCCGCCGGTTTGGTCGAATTGGCAGCCTGCATCGCCAGCAGGAACAGCGCAGCGGCATCATAGGATTCCGGCGCATAAGCCGACGTGCCGTCAAAACCTGCTTCCTTGGCCATTTCAGCAAATACCTTGGAGCCTTCGCTGTCCGAGCCTGCGATCTGGCCGAAAGAACCATCCAGGTCCGGGCCGACGTTCTGCGGCAGGGAATCCCCGATCATGCCGTCGGGCAGGCCGAACATGTCAAACGCGCCGCTGTCCAGCGAGCCTTGGATGATGCCCAGACCGCCCTGGTCCAGGTAACCGGCAACAACCAGCACGTCGCCGCCAGCCGAGGCCAGCGCGCCGACTTCAGCCGAATAATCGCCCTTGCCGTCTTCGTGGGCCGCAACGATGGTGACTTCGCCGCCGGAAGCTTCGAAGGCGGATTGGATCGAATCCGCAAGGCCTTTGCCGTAGTCGTTGTTGGTGTAGGTCAGTGCGATCGACGAGACGCCGCGCTCTTTCAGCACGTCTGCCATGATCTCACCCTGGCGCGCGTCCGAAGGCGTGGTGCGGAAGAACAGGCCGTTGTCTTCCATTGTGCTCAGCCCGGGCGAGCTGGCGGAAGGAGAAATCATCACCATGCCGTTCGGAATGGCCACGTTCTGCAGAACTGCGCCGGTCACGCCCGAGCAATCGCCGCCGACAATGCCGTTGACGCCTTCTGAGATGATTTTCTCGGCGTTGGCCACAGCCAGGCCGTTGTCGACACAGCCGTTGTCAGCACGAACAGAGCTGACGGTCGCGCTGTCCAGCAGTTTGCCGGATTTGGTGACTTCTTCCATCGCCAGTTCCGCGCCGCTGGCCATTGCCGGTGTCAGCGATTCAATCGGACCGGTGAATCCGAACAGGATGCCGAGCTTAACTTCCTTGGCGTGGCCGCCGGCATATGCGGTGCCAGCCGTCAGCGCAGCGGCCGCGGTGGCCATCAGCAGTTTCTTCATTTGAAAACTCCCATTGTTGGAACAAAAATGTTCACATCGGACCCTAGGCAAGCCGGTTCCAAAAGAAAAGTCCTATTGAACCGGAACAGTTTTCCCCGGGCCGCTTGGTTTATGCTGCACCTCCATATGATCCCCGGATGCAGCGCGGGCGTGGATTTACAAGGGAATCAAGAGAAGGAAAAGACCTCAATGCTGCAGTATTCACGCCTTTTGACGGTAACCGCCGCGCTGATGACGGTTTTCACGGCTTCTTATGCAGAAAACCTGCCGACCAGTCAGGGCGGACTGAGTGTAACCCGGATAGCCGATGGATTTGATGTGCCCTGGGCATTTGATTTTCTGCCCGGCGGCGGCCTGGTGGTGACAGAACGCGATGGGCGGTTGTTTCATGTCCGCGCGGGGCACAAGGAACGTATCAAAGGGGTGCCGCCCGTGGCGGCCGAAGGGCAGGGCGGCCTGCTGGATGTGATGGTGCCAAGGGATTTCGCCCAAAGCCGCGAGATCTTTCTGACCTTTGCCAGGCGTCAGGGCCGCGGTGCAGGCACCGCGCTGGCTGTTGGGCGGCTCAGCCAGGACAACAGCCGGCTGGAAAACGTCCGGGTTCTGTTCGAAGCCGCACCGGGCGCATTAGGCGGGCGGCATTTCGGTGCCCGCGTGGTGGAGGCGAAGGACGGCAGCCTGTTCGTTTCGCTGGGCGAGCGCGGCGACCGGCCCAGTGCCCAGAACCTGCGGCTGCACCAGGGATCAGTGGTGCGGATCAACCGCGACGGCTCGGTGCCCGCCGGCAATCCGTTCACCGTCACCCAAGGCGCGCAGCCGGAGATCTGGTCCTACGGGCACCGCAATCCGCAGGGCATGGCGCTGGATCTGCAGGGCAACCTGTGGGTTGCGGAACACGGTGCCAAAGGCGGCGATGAAGTGAACCGGGTCCGCAAGGGCGCCAACTACGGCTGGCCGGTGATTTCTTACGGGCGCCATTATTCGGGGAGCAAAATCGGCGAAGGCACCGCGAAACCAGGAATGGAGCAGCCTGAATGGTATTGGGATCCCTCCATCGCACCGTCCGGCATGATGATTTACTCCGGCCGGATGTGGCCGCAGTGGCGCGGAGACATCTTCGTAGGCTCGCTGAAATTCGACTATATTTCCCGGCTCTCGGGAACACCGCTGAAAGAAGCAGAGCAGCTGCGAAGCAGTGAAACCGGGCGCATCCGCGATGTGCAGGAGGCGCCCGACGGTAGCATCTGGTTTGCGTCTGAAAGCGAGGGCGCGGTGTTCAGGCTCTCGCGCTGACAGGCCGGAAGGCCGCGCGGATCACACCTTATAGGATGCCGCCTTGCTGCCGCGTTCGCGGTAGGGGGTGGTGTCGTAATGCGCCCGGTAGCATTTGGAAAAATGCGACGGCGAGGCAAAGCCGCAGGCCAGTGCCACGTTGATCACGCTCATATCTGTCTGCATCAGCAGGTTGCGCGCCTTTTGCAGCCGGATTTCCATGTAATAGCGCTTGGGTGAGCGGTTCAGGTAACGGCGGAACAGACGTTCCAGCTGGCGGGTGGACATGCCGACGTCCTGCGCCAGAACCGACGGGCTGATCGGCTCTTCGATATTGGCTTCCATCATCTGGATCACCATTGACAGCTTCGGATGGCGCACCCCGATGCGGGTCGGGATCGACAGGCGCTGGGTGTCCTGGTCGGTCCGGATGGAAGAATAGATCAGCTGGTCGGCCACCGCATTGGCCAGCTCCTCGCCATGGTCATTGGCAATCAGCTTGAGCATCAGATCGATGGACGAGGTGCCGCCGGCGGTGGACAGCCGGTTGCCATCAATCACAAAGACCGATTTGGTCAGGTCAACCTCGTCAAACTCTTCGGCAAAACTGTCGGCGTTTTCCCAGTGAATGGTCGCCCTTTTACCGTCCAGCAGACCGGCCTTGGCCAATGTGTAAGAGGCGGTGCACAGTCCGCCGATGGTCAGCCCCTTGCGGGCTTCGCGGCGCAGCCAGGCCAAGAGCTTTTTGGTGGTGGATTCCTGCACATCAATGCCAGAGCACAGCATGACCACATCATCGCGGTGCAGGTCGTTCAGATCGCCGTCCAGATTGAACGTGGTGCCGGCCGAACAGGTCACCGTTTCACCGCCTTCACCGATCAGCGTCCAGGCATAGGTGTCCTTCCCATGCATCCGGTTGGCAATCCGCAGGCATTCGACAGCCGATGCATAGGAAAGCATCGTGAACTTGTCGAGAAGCACAAAAACGAACCGCTTTGGCTGGCCGGCGTCAACTCCAGAATCAGCAGGCTTGCGTGGCGTCTGCATGGCGGGCGTCCTTCAAGAAACAATTCGGGCCGCGGCAGCACGCTCCGCGGCAGGTTGGAAAACCGTGCTCACAGCTTGGACCCGGGGTCAAGTGGGCGCAATTCTAAACTGGTCACTCCGATGCGGATTTTGTATAGAGCACTCAACCTGATCTAAAGACCTCTGATGCGGAGATAAAGTCATGAGCGAATGGCAAAAAACGGACTGGCGCAACAAGCCGCGGGTTCAAATGCCGGACTATACCGATGCGGCAGCGCTGAATGCTGTCGAGGCTCAGCTTTCCAAATTCCCGCCGCTGGTCTTTGCCGGCGAAGCGCGCCGCCTTAAACAGCACCTGGGTGCTGCGGGGCGCGGTGAAGCCTTTCTGCTGCAGGGCGGCGATTGCGCCGAAAGCTTTGACCAGTTCAGCGCTGATGCGATCCGCGACACCTTCATGGTGATGCTGCAGATGGCGATGGTGCTGACCTATGGCGCCAAAGTGCCGGTGGTGAAAGTGGGCCGTATGGCCGGCCAGTTCGCCAAGCCGCGCAGCGCGCCGACCGAAACCATTGATGGCGTTGAGCTGCCCAGCTACCGCGGCGACATCATCAACGAGCTGGACTTTACCTCTGCCGCGCGCATTCCCAACCCGCAGAAGATGCTGCAGGCCTATACCCAGGCCGCTGCAACGCTGAACCTGCTGCGCGCTTTCTCCACCGGCGGGTTTGCCGACATGAGCCGGGTGCATTCCTGGACCCTGGGCTTTACGGATGAACAGGAAGTCCAGAAATACAGCGAGATCGCAAACCGTATTCAGGATACGATCGATTTCATGGCTGCCGCCGGCATAACCGCCGACACCACCCACGAACTCTCGACCGTGGATTTCTACACCAGCCACGAAGGGCTGCTGCTGGAATATGAGGAAGCGCTGACCCGGCTTGATTCGACTTCCGGCAAATGGCTGGCCGGTTCCGGCCACATGATCTGGATTGGCGACCGCACCCGACAGCCTGACGGTGCCCATGTGGAATTCTGCCGCGGTGTGCTGAACCCGGTTGGTCTGAAATGCGGCCCGACCACCACCGCCGAGGATCTCAAGGTGCTGATGGCGCGCCTGAACCCGGAGAACGAAGAGGGCAAGCTGACGCTGATCGCCCGCTTCGGCGCTGGCAAGGCCGGCGAACACCTGCCGCGTTTGGTCAAGGCGGTCAAGGAAGAGGGCGCCAATGTCACTTGGGTCTGCGACCCGATGCATGGCAACACCATCAAATCCTCCACCGGTTACAAAACCCGCCCCTTCGACAGTGTTCTGCGCGAAGTGCGCGACTTCTTCGGCGTCCACAAGGCCGAAGGCACTATTCCGGGCGGCGTGCATTTCGAGATGACCGGCCAGGACGTGACCGAATGCACCGGCGGCGTCCGCGCGGTGACCGATGAGGATCTGAGCGACCGCTACCACACCGCCTGCGATCCGCGCCTGAACGCCAGCCAGTCGCTGGAACTGGCCTTCCTGGTGGCCGAGGAACTGTCTGCATTGCGGGCCGCGCAAAACACCCGCCAGGCTGGCTGAGAACCTGGACAGGCCGCGCGCTGTCACGGCGCGTGGCCTTTTGAAACATTGCTCATGTAAAAAGGCGCCCCGGGGTTCTCCCTCGGGGCGCAGTCGCTTCAAGTGCTATGACCTTGGACTTGAATTAAAAATACTTATGCGGCGGGACCGTATCCCGGCGCCCGCATGTCAGTCGCGGCTAACAATCAAACGCAGATGCGAAGCCCCCTTGCGCTTACCTTTGTTCGGGTCCGCCGCCTTTGCGGTTGTATCTGCCGGTTCGCCAAGTTTACCTGCGCGGCTGCGTTCCAGCAGCGCCTTGGCCTCGTCCATAATTGAACGTTCAGGTTTGAACCGCGCCTGGGTTTCTGCAAAACCCGGGTTAGGCTGGTTTGCGTCCCGGCCCTCGTCTGCGGCTGAAACCCGCGGTTTGGCTTTGAACCCGGCAGCACCAGGGGCTTTGCCGACCGCGCGCATTTCGATCGACGAGATCGAGAAACGCTGCGAGGTGGCAGCTGCCCCTTCATCCGCGACCAGAACCCCCAGAACCCGGCTGATATCGCCCAGGTCGCTGCGCAATGGCAGCAGCAGCATGCGGGCGTCGCGCGGTGTGCGCTGGCGCGGCGCTTCGATTTGCAGCTCCAGCTCAATGATGGCGGGGGTTTCGAACATGTGCTCCATGGCCGAGCTTAGCTGTTTGCGGGCCTCGGTGGTAAAAAACGCTGTCACCGGCATGCCGCGAACTTCCATACCTGCCATTTCGTTCACCAGCGTTCCGGCAAGGCGGAAGCGGGCAATCCCAGGTGCGATCCGTTCCAGAATGAATGTATTGCTCAGGATGTTTTCCAGCCCGCGCGGATCAATCTGCGAGCGGCTGGGCACATCGTCACCGCGCCGCAGCGCGGTCCAATAGGCTTCCGCTTGGCGCAACGGCGATTGTGAACCGCCTTTGCGGAAGCGGTTCATGGAAACAACCTTGTCTTGACCTGTCTGCACTTCAGTTCCGCTGCGGCTGCCAAAAAACATATCTTCATCCCCTTCAACCCCGGCCTTCCCTTTGGTCGCGGCAACCGGTGGCTGCGTTAACTCTTAGGGCCGGCTTGGTTACCCTGAAGTTAAGATGACACAATCTAATTCAAATTTGGACTACTTCTTTAAGCAATGGTTAACGCGATAGGCGCGCCGCGGTTATGCGATTGGGCTTGCACCCTATACTTTCGAGACAGTAGAGCTGATCAATCACCAGCGACTAAGAGGGCCTGCCCGATGACCATCCGCAGCATGACCGCCTTTGCCTCGGCGCAGGGCAGCTCTGATCAGCACAGCTGGAGCTGGGAGCTCCGATCGGTCAACGCCAAGGGTTTGGACCTGCGGCTGCGGGTGCCGGATTGGCTGGAAGGTCTTGAAAATCTTATCCGTTCGACACTGGGCAAGGCGTTGGCACGGGGAAATGTCTCGCTCACTTTGCGCATTTCGCGCATCGAAGACGGCGCCGGTCAGATGCAGGTAAATGCCGCCATTCTGCAATCGGTGATCAAGTCCTTGGCTGAGACACAATCCATTGCCAAGCAGAACCGGGTGGAAATCCGCCCGGCCTCAGCCGCCGAAGTTCTGACCTTTAAAGGGGTGCTGGAACAGTCCGCAGGCGGCGATGATCCGGCGCCGCTGGTTGCTGTACTCAGCAAGGAACTGGAAACTCTTGTGGCGGAATTCGTGCAAATGCGCGAGGCCGAGGGTGCCGCACTTGCCCAAATCCTTAACAGCCAGCTGGAGCAGGTCACCGCGCTAACGGCCCAGGCCGGGGAGCGTGCCGAAGAGCGCAAGTTGAAAATGGCGGAGACGCTTAAGGCCAACCTGGCGCGCGTCATGGACAATGCCGATGGCGCGGATCCTGACCGTGTGGCCCAGGAGCTGGCCCTGATCGCGGTCAAGGCGGATGTGACAGAAGAACTCGACCGTCTTGGTGCCCATGTGACCGCTGCCCGCGATCTTCTGGCCAAGGGTGGCGCGGTGGGCCGTAAATTCGACTTCCTGATGCAGGAGTTCAACCGCGAGGCCAACACGCTGTGTTCAAAAGCGCAGCACAGCGCCTTGACGGCGGTCGGGCTTGAGCTGAAAACCGTGATCGACCAGATGCGCGAGCAGGTGCAGAACATAGAATAAGAAAAGGAGTGCCCAGATGGCGGACCGCCGCGGCCTTTTGATCATCCTCTCATCGCCTTCGGGTGCCGGTAAATCCACTTTGGCCCGCCGCCTGATGGCCTGGGACCCGGGCCTCAAATTCTCGGTCTCGGCCACCACCCGCGCGCCGCGCCCGGGGGAGGAGCACGGCCGCGAGTATTTCTTCATGTCCGAAGATGAGTTCCGCCAGAAGGTGGCCGAAGGCGGCATGCTGGAACACGCCCATGTGTTCGGTAATTTCTACGGCTCCCCGGCTGGCCCGGTAAAAGACACCATCGAGGCCGGCCAGGACGTGCTGTTCGACGTCGATTGGCAGGGTGAAATCCAGATCCGAAATTCGGACCTGGGCAAGCACGCGCTGTCGATCTTCATCCTGCCGCCGTCGATCCCCGAACTGCGCCGCCGTCTGGAGACCCGTGCCCAGGACAGCGACGAGGTGATTGGTAAACGGATGCAGAAAAGCTGGGATGAAATCAGCCACTGGGGTTACTATGATTACGTGCTGGTCAACGATGATCTGGACGAGACCGAGGCACGGCTGAAAACCATTGTCGAGGCGGAGCGCATGCGCCGCATCCAGCAGCCCAGGCTGCAGGATCACGTCCGCAACCTGCAAACCCAGTTCGAGGAACAGTCATGACCCTGTACGCTCTTGGTGAGCATCAGCCGCAGATCCACGCAGACACCTGGGTCGCCCCGGACGCCAATCTAATCGGCAAGGTGGTAATGGAGGCAGGCGCCTCGGTCTGGTTCGGCGTCACCATTCGCGCCGACCACGAGGAAATCCGGATCTGCGAAGGCACCAACGTGCAGGAAAACGTGGTGATGCACATTGATGCAGGCTACCCGCTGACCATCGGAAAGAACTGCACCATCGGCCACAAGGCGATGCTGCACGGCTGCACTATCGGTGAAAACACCCTGGTTGGCATGGGCGCCACCATCCTGAATGGTGCGAAGATCGGCAAGAACTGCCTGATCGGGGCGGGGGCATTGATTACCGAGAACAAGGAAATCCCCGACAACTCGCTGGTGATGGGAAGCCCTGGCAAGGTGGTGCGTGAAGTGGACGCCGAGCTGGCCGAAAAACTCACCCAAAGCGCGCTGCTGTATCAGGACAACATGCGCCGCTTCCGCGCAGAGCTGAAGCCGCTGTAATCGGGCGTGCTGCCACATCAGCTTTACACAGCGGTGCTAGACAGGCCGGGAATGTAATCGCGGGGTACAGATGACGACCGATCAGATTGACGGGTTTCTGGCGGCGATCCCGCTGCCTGCCGTGATGGTGGATCAGACCGAACGCTTCATCGCTGTGAACAGCGGCGCCGAGGCGCTGCTGGGGCAGGCGATCAGGGGCCGCCACTTTGCCACCATCCTGCGCCAGCCCAGCGTCGCCACAGCCATTGAGGCCTGCCTGAACGACAAGGAGTCCCGGACCGCGCGGCACCTGTCCAACGATGGCGCCCAAGACACTGCTTACACGGTCACCCTGCGATATGTCCCTGGCATTGGCGCTGTTGGCGGCGGCGCGGCCCTGGTTTGTTTTGATGACATTACCGAGCGTGAGCAAGCCAGCCAGATGCGCCGCGATTTTGTGGCCAATGTCAGCCATGAACTGCGCACGCCGCTGACGGCTTTGATCGGCTTTATCGAAACCCTGCGCGGCCCGGCCAAAGATGATTCCGCTGCCCGGGACCGTTTCCTGACGATTATGGAGGGTGAGGCCAGCCGGATGAACCGCCTGGTCGGGGACCTCCTGTCGCTGAACCGGGTCGAAAGCGAAGAACGGGTGCGCCCCAAGCAAAGCGTCGATCTGGCCGCCCATCTGGCGACGACGCTGAAAACCCTCGCTCCGGTCGCCGAGGCGCGCGGCGTATCAATGGGCTTGAAGGTGCCGCAGGACAGTGCGACGGTCGCCGGCGACCCCGATCAGCTGCAGCAGGTGTTCACCAACCTGGTCGAAAACGCGGTCAAATACGGAGGCGATCGGGTCCTCGTCGAGCTTAGCTTTACAGAACGGGAGCCGTCGGTGCGCGTGCCTGCAGCCCGTGTTCAAGTGATCGACAACGGGCCTGGCATCGACCCCGTTCATCTGCCGCGCCTGACAGAACGGTTTTACCGCGCCGACAGCCACCGCTCGCGTGAGATGGGCGGAACCGGGCTGGGGCTGGCCATTGTAAAACACATCATCAACCGCCACCGCGGACGGCTGCGGGTGGAAAGCGATCTGGGCCAGGGGGCTGTTTTCACAGTGATCCTGCCCAAATAGGCCGTCTATCTGAAAAGACTGCTTGGGCATTCAAGCCGCCGCCGGGCGCCCCGGCGGCGGTTTTCTTCTTTCGTGTTACTTTTTTGCTGCCGAAACGCGGTTTGTCATGCCGCTGTTACACTGCCGTCACAAAAGGCTCATCAGCGGCTTCTACGAGGGGCCTGGATCATCGACGGGGTGATCGAACTTAGAAACTCTTGGAGACACAAATGTCCTTTGTGAAACTGACCGCTTCCACCCTGGCTATCGCCGCCGTTTCAGCCACCGCAGCAGCTGCCCGCGACCAGGTGCAGGTTGCCGGTTCGTCGACCGTTCTGCCCTATGCTTCGATCGTGGCAGAAGCGTTTGGCGAAAACTTCGATTTCCCGACCCCGGTTGTGGAATCCGGCGGCTCCTCCGCTGGTCTCAAGCGCTTCTGTGAAGGGGTGGGTGAGAACACCATCGACGTCGCCAATGCCTCGCGCAGGATCAAGGACAAGGAAATCGCCGCCTGCGCCGAAAACGGCGTGACCGGCATCATTGAGGTCCGTATCGGTTATGACGGCATCGTTTTTGCCTCGGACATCAACGCGCGCTCTTTTGAATTCACCCCGACGGACTGGTTTCTGGCGCTGTCCGACAAGGTTCTGGTTGACGGCGAACTGGTCGGCAACCCGAACACCACCTGGGCCGACGTGAACCCGGATTTCCCTGCCGTGGACATCCAGGCTTTCGTTCCGGGCACCAAGCACGGCACCCGCGAAGTCTTTGAGGACAAGGTGATCCTGGCCGGCTGCGAAGCCACCGGCGCGTTTGAGCACCTGCTGGCCCACGCAACCGGCGACAGTGACAAAGCCAAGAAAAAAGCAGCCGAGAAAGCCTGTATCGCCCTGCGCACCGACGGTAAATCGGTCGACATTGACGGCGACTACACCGAGACCCTGGCCCGCATTGAAAGCAACCAGGACGGCATCGGCGTCTTTGGCCTGGCGTTTTATGAGAACAACACCGACAAGCTGCAAGTTGCCACCATGTCCGGCATCGTGCCTTCGACCGAAAGCATCGCAACCGGCGAATACCCGGTCTCCCGCCCGCTGTTCTTTTACGTGAAGAAAGCCCACATCGGCGTGATCCCGGGCCTGAAGGAATACGCGGAATTCTTCGTTGCTGACGAAGTTGCCGGCGAAGACGGCCCGCTGGCCGAATACGGTCTGGTTGCCGACCCGGAACTGGCGGACACCCAGGAATCGGTTTCCAACGAGGCCGTGATGGGCGGCAACTCCTAAGACGCCCTGTGTGCGATTGACACCCGCCGGGGCGGAGCCATCCACCCCGGCGCTTTCTTTCCGCGGCAGGGCTGCCGCAGCAAATACGCCACCGCCAAACCGGAGCTTTTCATGCCCACTTTCTGGCTTGTTGCCCTCCTGTCCGCGCTGTCTGCCGCTGGCTTTTACGGCGGCCGCCGCCGCGCGATTGCCACTGCAAACGGTGATGTGAGGGACCTGCATTCGCTGCCGTCATACTACGGCTACCATGTTGCGATGGCCGCCTTTGTCCCGGCTGTCACGGCGCTGGCCATCTGGCTTCTGGCGCAGCCGATGTTCATCGAGACCCGCGTCTCCGGCACAATCCCGGCTGCAGCGGTTCCGGAAAATTCCACCCTGGGCCTGGTGATGAGTGACGTGCGCCGCGTCGCCGAGGGGCTGGACAACGCAGTAGAGCAGGGGCTGCTGACCGCCCGCCAGGCGCGGGACATCAGCAGCGGCGAACAGAACGTGCGTGCCCTGCTGGGGGAGGTAGGCGTGGCCCTTGGCTCGGACGTGCAGCCCGAAGTCCTGACGGCGGCCCAGACCTACCGCAACCTATCGCACACTGGCAGGACCGCCATGACCGTGATTGTCGCGCTGCTGGCATTTGGCGGTTTTGCTTGGGCCTACTGCCGCACCCACAAGGATTTCCGTGCCCGGAATGTAGTGGAGCGGGCTATTCTGGCGCTGCTGATCCTCGCCGCCTCGCTGGCGATCCTGACCACCATCGGCATCGTTCTGTCGATGCTGTTTGAAACCAAAAACTTCTTTGGCCTGCACAGTTGGACGGACTTCTTCTTCGGCACCACCTGGGCGCCCAACTTCCGCGGCGACAGTGAGCTGTCGATCCTGCCGCTGTTGTGGGGCACGCTCTATATCTCCTTCATCGCCCTTTTGGTGGCGGTGCCGGTTGGCCTGTTTGCAGCCATCTATCTGTCGGAATACGCCAGCGGCACTGTACGGGCCTTTGCCAAGCCGCTGCTGGAAATCCTCGCAGGCATCCCGACCATCGTTTACGGCCTGTTTGCGCTGCTGACGGTTGGTCCGGCACTGGCGGACCTCTTTGGCAAGGGCGGTCTCTTGGGAGTCGAGTGGATGGCCGGCGCCACTTCGGTGCTGACTGCCGGGCTGGTGATGGGCATTATGCTGATCCCCTTTGTTTCCTCGCTGTCTGATGACATCATCAACGCGGTGCCGCAGGCGCTGCGCGATGGCTCGCTGGGGCTCGGCGCCACCAAATCGGAAACGGTGCGCCAGGTGGTGATACCGGCTGCCCTGCCAGGCATCGTCGGCGCCGTGCTTCTGGCCGCTTCGCGCGCCATCGGCGAGACCATGATCGTGGTGATGGGGGCAGGGGCGATTGCCAAGTTCTCTGCCAACCCGCTGGAATCGATGACCACCATCACCACCCGCATCGTCAGCCAGCTGACCGGCGACACCGATTTTGCCAGCCCGGAAACCCTTGTTGCCTTTGCCTTGGGCCTGACCCTGTTTGTCCTGACCCTCGGCCTGAATGTCCTGGCGCTCTATATCGTGCGCAAATACCGGGAGCAGTACGACTGATGACCGATCTCAGCCAATCCCCCTCCGCGCCGCGCAAACACGGCGGCTCGCTGCTGGAGCAAACCCCGCACACCAAAAAACGCAACGCAGCGGAAACCCGGTTCAAGGCCTATGGTATTGCTGCCATCGCTGCCGGCCTGCTGATGCTGGCGATCCTGGTGACCACCATCGCCGGCAAGGGCACCGGTGCCTTCCAGCAGACTTTTGTCACCCTGAAAGTCGACCTGCTGGAAGCCAAGCTCGACAAGAAGGGCAACCGCGATCTGGCCGACATCAAGAAGATCTCCACCTTCGGTTATGCCCCGATCATCAAAGGCGCGATGACTGCCGCGGTTGCGGAGCTGGGCATTGAAACCAGCCTCAAACCCAAACAGCTGGCCGGCATCCTGTCCAAGGATGTGGCCGCCCAGCTGCGCAACTACGTGATCGCCAACCCGGAACAGATCGGCCAGACGGTTGAATTCCGCTTCCTCGCCTCCAGCCGGGTGGACGGCTACCTGAAGGGCCGGGTGACCCGCGGCAGCATCGTCAATGACAAGAACATCTCCGCAGAACAGCTTGATCTTGTTGACGCTTTGGCCGCCGCCGGTGTGCTGGAAAAAACTTTCAACCTCGACTTCATCCTGGGTGCCGACGCCTCCGATGCCCGCCCTGAGGCCGCCGGCATCGGTGTTGCGATGCTGGGTTCGCTGTTCATGATGCTGGTGGTGCTGGCGCTGGCGCTGCCGATTGGTGTGGCCGCCTCGATCTATCTTGAGGAATTTGCGCCGCAGAACTGGCTCACCGATATGATCGAGGTGAACATCTCCAACCTCGCAGCCGTGCCCTCCATCGTGTTCGGTATTCTGGGCCTTGCGGTGTTCATCAACTACATGCACCTGCCGACCTCGGCGCCGCTGGTGGGTGGTCTGGTGCTGACGCTGATGACCCTGCCGACCATCATCATCTCCACCCGCGCCTCGCTGAAGTCGGTGCCGCCGTCGATCCGCGACGCAGCCCTGGGGGTCGGGGCGTCGAAAATGCAGGCGGTGTTCCATCACGTGCTGCCACTAGCCGCACCGGGCATCCTGACCGGCACCATCATCGGCCTGGCGCAGGCGCTGGGGGAAACCGCACCGCTGCTGCTCATCGGCATGGTCGGCTTCATCGCCTCCAACGCGCCGGAAACCCTGGCCGACGGCCTGCTGGCGCCGAACTCTGCCATGCCAGCCCAGATCTACGAATGGGCCAAACGCGCCGACCCGGCGTTCTATGAACGCGCTTGGGGCGGCATCATCATCCTTCTCATCTTCCTGGTGACCATGAACACGCTTGCCGTGATCCTGCGCCGCCGCTTTGAACGCCGCTGGTAAGGGGGCATAGTGCAATGAACGACATGACCTTGATGGATAACACCGTGGACACACAGAAAACCAAAATCGCCGCCAAGGACGTCAATGTCCACTACGGCGACAGCCACGCGATCAAAGACGTGAATGTGCAGATCGAGGACAAGACCGTCACCGCCTTTATCGGACCTTCGGGCTGCGGCAAGTCGACCTTCCTGCGCTGTCTGAACCGGATGAACGACACCATTGATATCTGCCGGGTGAAGGGCGACATCCTGCTGGATGGCGAGGACATCTATGACCGTCGCGTCGACCCGGTACAGCTGCGCGCCAAGGTCGGCATGGTGTTCCAGAAGCCGAATCCGTTTCCGAAATCGATCTATGACAATGTGGCTTATGGGCCTCGCATTCACGGCCTAGCCAAGAACAAGGCGGAACTGGATGAGATCGTTGAAAAATCCCTGCGCCGCGCAGCCATCTGGGATGAGGTGAAAGACCGCCTTGATGCCCCTGGTACCGGCCTGTCCGGCGGCCAGCAGCAGCGCCTGTGCATCGCCCGCGCCGTGGCCACTGAACCCGAAGTGCTGCTGATGGACGAACCCTGCTCGGCGTTGGATCCCATCGCCACCGCCCAGGTTGAAGAGCTGATAGACGAGTTGCGCAGCCGCTACTCGGTGGTAATCGTGACACATTCAATGCAGCAGGCCGCGCGCGTCAGCCAGAAAACCGCCTTTTTCCATCTTGGCCATCTGGTGGAATTCGGCATCACCGGCCAGATCTTCACCAATCCCGAAGACCCCCGCACCGAAAGCTATATCACCGGTCGTATCGGCTGATTGCAAGGAAAATCAACATGGTAGAACAGCATATTGCATCGGCCTTTGACCGCGATTTGGAGGCTATTCAGGCCCGGATCATGAAAATGGGCGGCTTGGTCGAGGACGCCATCCGCGAAGCCGCCAAAGCGTTGGAGACCCGCGACGAGGAGCTGGCGCTGACCGTCCGGCAAGGCGACAAGGCCATTGACGGGCTGGAAGAGCTGATCAACGAGGAAACCGCCCGCCTGATTGCTTTGCGTGCTCCCGCAGCTTCGGACCTGCGGCTGGTTTTGTCGGTGATGAAGATTGCCGGCAACCTGGAACGCATTGGCGACTATGCAAAAAACATGGCCAAGCGTACCGGCGTCCTGGCGCAGGGGCCGAACATCAGCGAAGGCACCTCTGCCCTGCGCCGGATGGCCCGAGAGGTCGAGCGGATGTTGAAGGACGCGCTCGATTCCTACATCCAGCGCGACGTTGAACTGGCCCGCGACGTGATAGAGCGCGACCGCGACGTGGATCAGATGTACAACGCCCTGTTCCGTGAATTCCTGACCCATATGATGGAAGATCCCCGCAACATTTCGGCCTGTATGCACTTGCATTTCATCGCAAAAAACACTGAACGCATGGGCGACCATGTGACCGCGATTGCAGAACAGGTGATCTATCTGGTCACCGGCGAAAAGCCGGAGGAAGACCGCAAAAAATTCGACACCACCTCAACCACACCGCAGGAGATCTGACCAATGGCTGCCGATCAGCCCACTGTTCTGGTTGTAGAAGACGAAATGGCACAACGGGAAGTGCTGGCCTATAACCTTGAAGCGGACGGCTTTCGTGTGCTCAAGGCCAAGGACGGCGAGGAAGCCTTGCTGATGGTTGAGGAGGACATGCCGGATATGATCATCCTCGATTGGATGATGCCCAACCTCAGCGGCATTGAAGTGTGCCGCCGTCTTAAGACCCGCGCGGAAACCCGCAATATCCCGGTGATAATGCTCTCCGCGAGGTCCGAAGAAGTGGACAAGGTGCGCGGTCTGGAAACCGGCGCCGACGATTACGTCGTGAAACCCTATTCGGTGGCAGAGCTTATGGCCCGCGTGCGCAGCCAACTGCGCCGGGTGCGGCCCTCTACTGTGGGCGTGCGGCTGGAATACGATGATATCGTACTGGACGCCGAAACCCACAAGGTCAGCCGGGGCGGCAATCCTCTCAAGCTGGGGCCGACCGAGTTCCGCCTGCTCTCCACCTTCATTGAAAAACCGGGCCGGGTGTGGAGCCGTGAACAGCTGCTGGATCGCGTCTGGGGCCGTGACATCTATGTCGACACCCGCACCGTCGACGTCCACATCGGCCGATTGCGCAAGGCGCTCACCCAGCACGGCGGCGACGATCCGGTCCGTACGGTGCGCGGCGCTGGCTACGCCCTGGGCTGAAACCTGGGCTGAACCGGCACCAGGGGACACGGATGGTGGAAAGGGGGGCATGCATGTCCCCCTGATTTAACGCGGCAGCGGGTCTTCGGGCTGGGCCTTCCCGGCCAGCCAGGTGCGGAATTTCATCAGCGCGGGCGCGTTGGATTTCCGCTCCGGCCAGACCAGGTAATAGGCGCCTTCGGTTTCCACCGGCTCCGGATGCAGCGCCACCAGGCGGCCTGTCGCCAGATCCTGCTCGACCAGATAATCCGGCATCAAGGCGACGCCCAACCCATGCAGCGCAGCCTGGGTGATGGTTGCGAATTGATCATAGATTGTACCACCCAAACCGGCACCAGCTTCAATACCATTCTGCTCAAACCAATCGGTCCAGGCGCTTGTCCTGGTCTGAATGTGCAACAGCGGCAGCTTCAGGATGTCTTTGGCCTCATCAATGCTGCGCCCTTCCAAAAGCAACGGTGCGCAGACCGGCAAAAGCTGCTCGTGCTTCAACAGCAGCGATTGCGTGCCCGGCCAGGATGCATCCCCAAAATGTATCGCTGCATCAAAGGGTTCATTGGCGAAGTTGAAAGGTTCCAGCCGGGTTGCCATGTTGATGGTCACATCCGGGTGCAGCCGGGCAAATTCCGGCAGCCGCGGCATCAGCCAGCGCATGCCAAAGGCCGGCAGGATTGCCAGGTTGAGCGACCCGGCCAGCGGCGCGGCCTGTAAACGCAGGGTGGATTGCACGATCTGGTTCAATGCCTGGCGGATCTCGGCGGCGTAATCCTGCGCCTCTGCGGTCAGGGCCAGCCGCTTCTGGTCCCGTTGCACCAGTTCCATCCCCAATTGCCGTTCCAGCGTCTGCAGCTGGCGGCTGACGGCCCCCTGTGTCAACGCCAATTCATCTGCAGCCGCCGAGGCGCTGCCTAGCCGGTCCACTGCCTCCAGCGCGCGCAGCGAGGAGATCGAGGGCAGGAATTTACGTGGCACAGACATGTATGAGTGTTTGTCATGCTTGCTTGCGAAAGTCTCGCTGTTTTTTCCGTTCACCTGGCGTTAGGGTTTGCCCAATTCGCGAACCACTGAGGTGACAAGATGACTGACAAACCCGCCCTGCGCGCCAAAGATGCCCCGGACCTGGGCCGTTTCAATTGGGAAGACCCGTTGCGGTTGGAGGATCAGCTGACTGAAGACGAGCGGATGATCGCCGCCTCGGCCCGCGCCTATGCTCAGGAAAAACTTCAACCTAGAGTGCTAAGCGCTTATGAAAACGAGGAAACTGATCCGGAGATTTTCCGCGAGATGGGTGAGATGGGCCTGTTGGGCACGACCATCCCGGAGGAATACGGCGGGCTTGGTGGCGGCTATGTGTCATACGGCCTGGTCGCCCGCGAGGTGGAGCGGGTCGACAGCGGCTACCGCTCAATGATGTCGGTGCAAAGTTCGTTGGTGATGTATCCGATTTACGCATACGGAAGCGAAGAACAGCGCCGGAAATACCTGCCAAAGCTTGCTGCCGGCGAATGGATCGGCTGTTTCGGCCTTACTGAACCGGACGCGGGTTCTGATCCAGCCGGTATGAAAACCCGGGCTGAAAAGACCGAAGGCGGTTACCGTCTGACCGGTTCCAAAATGTGGATCTCCAACGCGCCCATCGCTGATGTTTTTGTTGTCTGGGCAAAATCCGAAGCCCACGGCGGCAAGATCCGCGGTTTTGTGCTGGAGAAGGGCTTGAATGGTCTGAGCGCGCCGAAAATAAAAAATAAGGCCAGCCTGCGCGCGTCCATCACTGGTGAGATCGTGATGGACGGTGTTGAGGTCGGCGAGGATGCGTTGCTGCCCCATGTTCAAGGGCTCAAAGGGCCGTTCGGCTGTTTGAACCGCGCGCGGTATGGCATCAGCTGGGGCGCAATGGGCGCGGCTGAGGCTTGCTGGCACGCCGCCCGGCAATATGGCCTGGATCGCACACAATTCGGGCGTCCGCTGGCCAATACTCAGTTGTTTCAGCTGAAACTGGCGAACATGCAGACGGAAATCACCTTGGGTTTGCAGGCGTCATTGCAGGTTGGCCGTTTGATGGATGCCGCCAATGCGGCGCCGGAAATGATCTCGATCATCAAGCGCAATAACTGCGGCAAGGCGCTGGATATCGCCCGGATGGCACGGGATATGCACGGCGGCAATGGTATCAGCTTGGAGTTCAATGTCATTCGCCACATGGTGAACCTGGAGACGGTGAACACTTATGAAGGCACCCATGATGTGCATGCCTTGATCCTTGGCCGCGCTCAGACCGGATTGCAGGCCTTCTTCTAATCATGCCAAGCAGCGCGGGGAAATGTCCCTGTGCTGCATTTATGCATTATTGAAATGCATTTTCGCAATAGGGTTGCGCACCGTGCGTTCCGCAAAGGCTGGCAGGGGTGGAGTGCGAAACATGCCAGTGGCTTTGGATCCGAAAATGTTAACTGAGTGGGCGGGCAGAGGGCCAGAACTTTAAAGAATTTCGGCAATAGTTCATCTGGTGGTTAATTTTAATAAATCCTATCGGCATTCTATGGGGTTTCTCAGGTGATCATATGTCCCTGCCTTGCAGTAGCGCAATCGAACGCTAGTGAGATTGAAGCCCCATTCACCTTGCAGTTTCGCAAAACCAACCCGCAAAACGCTAGGTCAAATGCAGGTACCTTTGCAGTTACTCAAAGTCATTTTGCTCAAATACAGGCGTGTTTTTGCAGATTGAACGCCGTGTTTTGGCGAGGAGTCCTGAAATTTTTCGCGTGTTAATAAAAGGTTATCATCCTTTTAGGTGTGACAGAAGTGCTTTGTGAAAATTTTCTTAACTTACAGGCTGAGATAGCTGAGGGGGCAGGGAAACGCCCAGAGTTCCCGAACCCGCCGTCCTGCTTTTTGTGCCGGTCACAAAAAAACGGGCCGGAAAACTCCGGCCCGTGTCAGCGCATCTGGAAGATCCGGTTAAGCCGGAAGGTAGATGTTGAACGTCTCGCGGATTGCCATGTCGGTTGCGGCATCAAACCGTGCGGATGCGCGCTGGGACAGGATCTTCTCCTTCTTGGCAATAGCCTTTTGGATCAGGTCAGGCTTTTCAAGCTCCACCCATTCCTTGGGGGATGTCCGGTCGCCCAGATCCGGATAAACATAGTCGACCTGCATCCGGCTGAGGGTTTGATCGGTGCCCAGATAATGGCCAGGCCCGCCCATGCAAGTGGCGCGCATCTGGTCCAGAGCGAGGGTTTCATCGTTCACCTCAATGCCGCGGACGCATCTCTGCGCCTGGCCGAGAAGGTCGTTGTCCAAGATCAGCGACTCAAGGCAAAACCCCAGCAGTGACGCGTGCATTCCGGCAGCTTCATAGGCCATGTTGAGGCCGGAAAGCCCCGCCATAACCGCAGAGCACATCTGCTCCCAGCCGGCCTGCATATCCGGCAATTTGGAATCCGATGCGCCAGCCGCGGCGCCGCCTGGCAGATTGTAAAATTTATGCATCTGAGCACAGCCTGCAGTCAGCAACGCCTGTTCGCCGGAGCCCACGGACATCGCGCCGGTACGCAGATCAAGACCAAAGGGCCAAGTGCCGAAAATAGCGGGTGCGCCTGGACTTACAGCGTTAACATAAACCAGGCCGGCGAGACATTCCGCTACCGCCTGGGTGATGGCGCCGGCGATGGACGATGGGGCGGTTGCCCCGGCCATGCCCGCCGACAGCAGCAGCACCGGCATGCCGCCTTTGATGCATTCCTCCATCACTTCACAGGATTCGGTCGCAAACTTCATGGGAGGCACAACAAAGCAGTTTGAGTTCGACACAAAAGGCCGCTCGCGCCATTTGTCTTCGCCGCCCGCAATCATGTGCAGCAGCTCCAGTCCCGGCTTCACGAAATCCGGTTCGCTAAAGGAGACGCCGACATGTTTGGTTGTGCCTGCGGTGGTCGCGTAGATGGAGTTCAGGTCCATCTCAAGATTGTCGGGGATGTCGCGGCATACCATCGGACGCTGGACAAAGTGGATATTGTCCAGCTGATCACAGATGCGCGCAGCGTCGTGCAGATCCTGCACAGTTGAATCGCGGTATTCCTTGCCGTGGACGTCTACCACGCTGACCGCGGCGCCAGCAGTGCCATAGTGAACCCGGCCGCCAGACAACTGCAGGTCAGACTTGCCATCCCGGCTGAACAGGGTGACGGAGCGGTTTGCCTTGGCGATGGTGTCTTCGACCAGCGCGCGCGGGAACCGGATGCGCCCGTCATCACCCAGCACGCAGCCGGCGGAAGTCAGGTAGTCGATGCCGCTTTGCGGCGCGTCGGCAAGACCGATTTCCTCCAGCGCGGTCAGGGCGGCCTCATGGATTTTTTCCATGTCAGCCTGGCTGAGCAACTTCAGCGCAGTGGATTCCATGCCGGGGCGGACCGGGCGCAGGTGTTCCGGCAATGCAGCAGCGCGGGCTGCACGGCGCGCATTGCGCCCTCCGCTACGGGCAGCGCGGGACGGGGAGGCTTGATCGTTCATTCTGTGAGCCTTTCAGAAGAAGTGAGTTGAAGTGTTAAATCGTCAACTCACTGCGGCCGCCCCCTTGCCGCACGGCCCCGTGCCGCACCAATGGTGCGGCAGATAAGGCTGACATGGCAGCGTTCACCTTGCATGCGGACTCCTGTTCAGTTCCCTGCAAATTGGCACGCTTTTGCGTCGTTTCTAGCACAATAGCGACCTTGGTGAAAAAAACGACATGTTTTTCATTTGGACGGAGAGTGCCAAGAGACCTGAGAAGCCGCATGCTTTTTCCGAAAATTTCATCATTTTTAATGCAGTAACCTTGATTTTTAACGCTTCACGGAGTGGTTCATTGTTGGCAAAGTGAGTTCGGGAACCAAATATTAAGCATTAATGGCTATACTGGATATCCTGGGGATGAAGCGCTGATCCAGCGCATTTCAAAAAGGCACAGCCACATGCCGATGGTTAAAAAGGCCAGACACAGGTGCTCTCTAGCCGCGGTATTTGCGGCGGCGGCTCTGATTTCTCAGACATCTGCCGCGGAAGAATGGCGGCCGTTGCCCTCCGGTTTCACAGGTCAGCCGGCTGCTGCAACTGGCAGCAGGCTAACAAGTGAAGCACGCTCCTTCCAATTTGCATATGGCCGCCATTTGGGGGGAATGATCCTGGCCGGCACTGTCACGATGGAGCAGTCAGGCCTGCTGACACAAGCGGTGCAAGCGGAAGAGACCCGCCAGCTGCGGTTGCACGCCGGTTATGACTTTGGTCCCGCAACAGGGTTCGTCACCCTGGGCCGGGTGCAGGCGGAAACGTCCAGCGGATCGCGGCAAGGACCGCTGTTTGGCCTGGGTATGCGGGTTTCGCTGAACCGCGCGCTGCAGGTGACCGGAGAATTGCTTCACCACGAGGCCGGACCAAGGGACGGCACTGCCAGCCCGCGTGGGGAGACCTTGTCGGTGAGTGCCGCTTTCCGGTTTTGACCCGGTCTATTAAACATTAGACAGCGTTGCCGCCACTAGGACCGGAGAGGCCGGTTTTCAATGGCTTGGCAATTTCCTGCCTGCGGATTCCGGCGGAAAGACGCACGTGTCCGGGAATTTTCGGCCAGTCACTGCCAGTTCAGCAGGCGTGATCAACGCGGCTCTGGAAGTTCCTGTGCAGAACCCTTTTGTAGCTGACACCGGCGCACAGCTTGCGCCGGGACTGCAAAAGGAGAAGTCTGAATGACTCGTTTCGTAGCTATGACAGCCATCGCCGCCGTAATGGGCAGTGCGGCCTTTGCCGGCAATGTAAGTGATCCGGTGATTGAACCCGCTCCAGCTCCGGCGCCTGTTCCGGTGGCCAACGATGGCGGCGACTGGACCGGTTTCTACCTGGGTGGTCAGGTCGGCCAGCTGGATGCAGACGCCAGCAACGGCGCCTCTGGAGACGATACCGCTTATGGTATCCACGGCGGCTACAACCATGATTTCGGCCGTTTCGTATTGGGCGGCGAACTGGAATATGATGCAACCGACCTGGATCTGGGCGGCGGTGCGACTGTTGACTCGGTTGCCCGCGCCAAGGTGAAGGCCGGCTATGACTTTGGCAATGTGCTGGCATATGTGACCGGTGGCGTGGCCGAAGCTGACAGCTCTCTGGGCAGCGAAACCGGTGAGTTCTACGGTGTCGGCATTGCCTATCAGGTGACCGATCAGTGGCAAATCGGCGGCGAAGTGCTGGAGCATGAGTTCGACCAGTTCGGCAACTCGGGCGTGGGGGCGGATGCCACATCGGTATCGCTGCGCGCGTCCTTCAAGTTCTAAGCCTGACAAAATTACGGGCGCGGCACTCCTGTTCCGTCGCGCCCTTGGCCGCCCGGTCCGGGCCCAAGACGGACCGGGCGGCCGTTGCTGTTTGAGGCAAAAGGCTTGGCGGGCGGAATGTCCCGTGCTAAGCAACCTGCATGAACCAAAATTGCACCATCATTAACTGCTGCATTACCTGCTGACATATCAGCGGGCCGGTTTCTGTCGTTTTCATTTCTCTGACAAGTTGCTAAGCCCGCGCTGCGCGCAACGGGTGATGCTGGCCGTTTCTGGCTGGGCATGGGAGAGGAACCGGGCATGGGTACCATGGACATAGAGATCAAGCTGCAGAATACGAAGACCCGCAAGAAGGAGGTCTTTGAGCCGATCAACGCCAGCAATGTACGGATGTATGTCTGCGGTCCCACGGTCTATGACCGGGCGCATCTGGGCAATGCGCGTCCAGTGGTGGTATTTGATGTGCTATATCGTCTGCTGCGCGAGGTTTATGGAGCGGCGGAAGTGACTTACGCCCGGAACTTCACCGACGTGGATGACAAGATCAATGCACGTGCCACCGAAAGCGGACGCCAGATCGGCGATATCACCGCCGAGACCACCCAGTGGTTCCTGGATGACATGGGTGAACTTGGCGCGCTGCAGCCCAACCACATGCCGCGCGCAACCGAATACATCCCGCAGATGGTGGCGATGATCGGGAATCTGATCGCCAAGGGCCACGCCTATGCGGCTGAAGGCCATGTGCTGTTTGCTGTCGACAGCTGGAAAGAGTCGTACGGCAAACTATCGGGCCGGTCGGTGGACGACATGATTGCCGGCGCGCGGGTGGAAATCGCGCCCTACAAAAAGAACCCGATGGATTTTGTGCTGTGGAAACCTTCCACTGATGACTTGCCAGGCTGGGACAGCCCCTGGGGCCGCGGACGGCCTGGCTGGCACATTGAATGCTCGGCAATGTCATATGAGCTTCTGGGCGGGACCTTTGACATTCACGGCGGCGGCAATGATCTGATGTTCCCGCACCACGAGAATGAAATTGCGCAAAGCTGCTGCGCCAATGGCGACGATAGCTTTGCACGGTACTGGCTGCACAACGAGATGCTGCAGGTCGAGGGAAAGAAGATGTCCAAGAGCCTGGGCAACTTCTTCACCGTGCGTGACCTGCTGGATCAGGGCTATCCGGGCGAGGTGATCCGGCTTGTGTTTTTGCAGACCCATTACCGAAAACCGATGGATTGGACTGACAAAAAGGCAAAAGAGGCCGAGGCGACGCTGCGCAAGTGGCGGGCGCTGACCACGGGCATCGAACCCGCGTCCAGCGCTGCTGCCGCGGTTCTGGCGGCTTTGGCGGATGACCTGAATACCGCTGGTGTCATTGCGGAGCTGCACAAGCTGGCGGCGGCTGGTGACGCAGCCGGTCTGCTGGCATCTGCCAATTTGCTGGGGCTGCTGACAAATGAGATGGGTGCGTGGGCTGCCGGACCAGCAGTGGATCTCTCCGGGTATGAAGAAATCCTCTTCAAAGCGCGCCAGAACGCCATGGAAACGAAGGATTTTTCTGAAGTTGATCGTCTGAAGGCGGCCTTGATAGAAGCGGGTCTGGAAGTGCGGATGAGCAAGGCGGGTGTCGAACTGGTGCCGGGGCCCGGATTTGACCCTGCGAAACTGGAGGCGCTTTGATGGCCAAAGAACGCCTCTACCTCTACGACACAACCTTGCGGGACGGGCAGCAGACCCAGGGGGTGCAATTCTCAACCGCAGAAAAAATTCAAATATCCCATGCGCTTGACGGACTTGGTGTTGATTACATCGAAGGCGGCTGGCCGGGGGCGAACCCGACCGACAGTGCGTTTTTCAACGAGGCGCCTGATACACGCGCCACGATGACTGCGTTTGGTATGACCAAGCGGGCAGGACGGTCAGCGGAAAACGACGATGTTCTGGCGGCGGTGATGAATGCCGGAACGCCAGCGGTGTGTCTGGTGGGCAAGAGCCATGACTACCATGTGACCCAGGCGCTGGGGATCACCCTGGACGAGAACTTGGAAAACATCCGTGCCTCGATCGCCCATATCGTAGCGCAGGGGCGCGAGGCGTTGTTTGATGCCGAACACTTCTTTGATGGATATAAGGATAACCCCGGCTTTGCGCTAAATGCTTGCCGGGCTGCACTGGAGGCCGGGGCGCGCTGGGTAGTGCTGTGCGACACCAATGGCGGCGTCCTGCCATCCGAAGTGAAGCGGATAGTCTCAGAAGTTGTTGCCGCCGGAATTCCAGGTGAGAAACTTGGCATACATACCCATAATGACACGGAAAACGCCGTCGCTTGCTCGCTTGCGGCTGTGGAAGCAGGAGCGAGGCAGGTGCAAGGCACACTGAACGGCTTGGGTGAACGCTGCGGCAACGCCAACCTGACTGCGCTGATCCCGACACTGCTGTTGAAGGAACCCTATGCCAGCCGGTTTGAGACAGGCGTCACCCATGAAGCTCTGGAAAGCCTGACCCGGATCAGCCGGATGCTGGACGATATCCTGAACCGGGTTCCGGTGCGGCAGGCGGCTTATGTGGGGGCCTCGGCCTTTGCCCATAAGGCGGGTCTGCACGCCAGCGCGATCCTCAAGGATCCTTCGACCTATGAACACATAGAGCCGGGCAAGGTTGGCAACGCGCGGGTTATACCGATGTCGAACCAGGCCGGTCAGTCGAACCTGCGCAAGCGTTTGACTGATGCGGGTCTGAGTGTGGACAAAGGCAATCCGGCACTGGCGCTGATCCTGGAACGGATCAAGACGCGTGAGGCAGAGGGGTATTCCTATGACACCGCGCAGGCGTCGTTTGAGCTGCTGGCGCGCAAGGAGCTGGGGCAGCTGCCGGAATTCTTTGAAGTCAAACGCTATAAGGTCACCGTTGAGCGGCGCAAGAACAAATACAACCGGATGGTCAGCCTGTCAGAGGCGGTTGTGGTGGTGAAGGTCGATGGCGAAAAGCGGCTGTCTGTCAGTGAATCCCTTGATGATACCGGCAGCGATCGTGGTCCGGTCAACGCTCTGGCGCGGGCGCTGAGCAAGGACCTGGGGCGCTATTCTGCACAGCTGGAAGATATGCGGCTGGTCGATTTCAAGGTGCGGATCACCCAAGGCGGCACCGAGGCTGTGACGCGGGTTATCATCGACAGCGAAGACAGCCAGGGCCATCGCTGGTCGACGGTTGGCGTCAGCCCGAACATCATCGATGCGTCGTTTGAGGCGCTGCTGGACGCGATCCGCTGGAAGCTGATCCATGACGGCGGGGCCGGGCAGGCGGATGACGTTTGATGCTGATCTGACGGCCTGCGCCGAGCTGGTCCAGCAAAGCGACCCGGACCGGTTTTTGGCCACGATGGCTGCGCCGGTTCAGGCGCGGCCGTTGCTGTTTGCGCTCTATGCTTTCAATATCGAACTGGCGCGGGCACCCTGGGCCAGCCAGGAGAGTATGATTGCCGAAATGCGGGTGCAATGGTGGCGCGATGCAGGCGCCGAGATTGCCGAGGGGGGTTCTGTCCGCCGCCACTATGCGGCCACGCCATTGGGGCGGCTGCTGAAGCCGGAACTGGCTGCCTGCATCGACGGCATGGCCGGGGCGCGGCGTTGGGATATATACAAGGATCCCTTTGCTGATGAAGCTGAATTTGATAGCTACATTGATCGCACCAGCGGTTCGCTGATGTGGATGGCGGCAGCGTCACTAGGTCAGGCGGATGAAGCCGTTGTACGGGGTTTTGCCTATGGCGCGGGCATTGCCAATTGGTTGCGCGCCATTCCGGAGCTGGAAGCGCAGAAGCGGATTCCGTTGCTGGATGGGACCTTGGAAGGCGTGCAGGCTTTGGCGCGCAAAGGGTTGCAGCAGCTGACTAAAGCCCGCGCGGATCGCAGCGCGGTTTCGAAACAGGCAGGCAGGGCGTTGTTGGCGGGATGGCAGGCCGAGGCCATTCTGAAACAGGCGGAGAAACAGCCGGAGCGGGTGGCGCAGGGTGCATTAGGGCAAAGCGAATTCCGGCGAAGAACAGGCCTGATGCGGCGGGCTGTCCTTGGCCGCTGGTAGATAGAAATCAAAGAAAAAGGCGCCTGATCGGGCGCCTTTTTTGTTATTGCAGGAGGATACATCAGGCCTCTTTGGGGCGCATCACCAGCCACACCAGCGCGCCGCCTGCCAGCACCAGGAAGGGAGCCATCGCCATGTTCACGGCGCTCCAGCCGTCTGCAGGGTTGCCGCCCGAGCAGTTCATCAGCCCGCCTGAAGCCAGCGACGCCATGGTGACCCCGCCAAAGACCAGAAGGTCGTTCAGCCCCTGCATCCGGCCGCGCTCATAGCTTTCATGTGCGCCGGCCAGCATGGTTGTGGCGCCGATAAAGCCGAAGTTCCAGCCCACGCCCAAAAGCACCAGCGCGATGAAGAAGTTCTCGATTTCAACGCCTTGCAAGGCAACAGCACCGGCACCGGCAAGGATAACCAGGCCTGCGGCCACAATCTTTTCCACACCGAAGCGGGCGATCAGGTGGCCGGTAAAGAAGGACGGCACATACATCGCCAGAACGTGAGAGGTGACCACGTCGGCAGCATTGCCTTCGGTAAAACCGCAGCCGACCACCGCCAGAGGTGTGGAGGTCATCACCAGGTTCATCAAGGCGTAGGAGACCATGGCGCAGATCACGGCAACCGCAATCACCGGGGTCTTCAGCAATTCCAGACGGCTGCGGCCCTTGGGGCTGTCCTCGCTAGGTGCGGGCGGCTTTGGAATGTCCAGAAACAAGAACAGTGCAGCCCCGAAGACGTTGACTGCGATCACCGCCAGATAGGTACCGAGAAAAGGAATAACAAAGGCTTGGCTGGTAAACTTGACAATCTGAGGTCCGATGATAGCAGCAGCAAGGCCGCCGGCCATAACATAGGAAATCGCCTTGGGGCGGAACGCTTCGGACGCCGTATCGGCGGCAGCAAAACGGTAGAAACCGTGCGCGCTCATATAAACGCCGGTCAGCAGGCTGCCGAGCAGGAAGATGGGAAAGGAGCCAAGGTACAACCCGTAAGCGCCGACCAGCCCGCCAACAGATCCAAAGGCCGCGCCGGTAAAGAACCCGGCCCGCCGGCCCCAGCGCTGCATAATGGCCGAGATGGGCGTGGCGGCCAGCATCGAGCCGCCGACAATCAGCGAAATCGGCAGCGTTGCAAAACAGGGGTTCGAGGCCAGCGACTGGCCGGCCAGGCCGCCAACAATGAAAATCATCGGCATTTGGGCGCCGAGGATCGCCTGGGCCAGCACCAGGATGGCGACGTTTTTCTTGGCGACTGTGTCGCTGGGGGTGGTCATGCTTATGGTCATGTGGGATGCGTAGCTGTGAATATGTGCAGGAGCAAGCCAGCGGGCCAGGCCCTGCGATCACGGTTTCTTTCAACCGCCGCCAATCAGGGGGTAACGTGGCGTCAGATGGACAGACATTCCTGCCGGGAGCGGGACGGATTATCCAATGCGACGCCTGCGTGAGTGAGGGCGCCGAATGGCTGGCCGCGCAGGACAGCCGGTTTGCCGATGCTTTGAAATTGACCGGCCCATTGCCGCTGCGCCGCAAGCCGGACGGGTTTGCCGAGCTGTTGAGCGCAATTGTCAGCCAGCAGGTGAGTGTGGCCTCCGCCAAGGCGATCTGGGCCCGGATGAAGGCCGCCAGGCTCACCGGGCCGCGTAAGATACTGTGGGCCACGGATGAGGATCTGCGCGCAGCAGGCCTCAGCCGCCAGAAGATCCGCTATGCCCGTGCACTGGCTGAGGCACGCATTGATTTCAAAGCCTTGCGGGACGTTCCGGATGCGGAAGTGATTACACGTCTGGTCGAGGTCCCGGGGATCGGTGTTTGGACGGCTGAGATTTATGCAATGTTTTCGCTGGGCCGGGCCGATGTCTTTGCCCCTGGCGATTTGGCCCTTCAGGAGGCGGCACGGGTGCTGTTTGATCTGCCGGCCCGCCCCAAGGACCGGGAACTGCGGCAAATGGCCGAAGACTGGTCGCCCTGGCGATCGGTTGCGGCGCGCATTCTCTGGGCCTATTACCGGGTGGCGAAGGACAGGGAAGGGATCCGATGACTCGTGTACTGAATGCCGGCCGCAAAGAGCCGCTCTCCGGCGATATCCGCTCGATTGTGGTGTTCCTGCATGGTTATGGCGCCAATGGCGCCGACCTGCTGGGGCTTGCGGACCCTTTGGCTGAACATTTGCCGGATACGCTGTTTGTCGCGCCTGACGCGCCTGAAGCCTGTGCCGGCGCTCCGATGGGCTATCAGTGGTTTCCGATTCCCTGGATCGACGGCTCTTCGGAAGAGGAAAGCATGCGCGGCATGCAGGCGGCCGAAGAAGATTTGAATGCCTTCCTGAATGCGCTGATGGTGGACGAGGACGTGCTGCCGGAACAGGTGGTGCTGTTCGGGTTCAGCCAGGGCACAATGATGAGCCTGCAGATTGCTCCACGGCGAGAAGACGCGGTGGCCGGTATTGTAGCCTTTTCCGGCCGTCTGCTGGCGCCTGAACTGCTCAAGGACGAAGCCGTGTCCAAGATGCCGATCCTGCTGGTGCACGGAGATCAGGACGATGTGGTGCCGGTGCAATCCTTGCCGGAAGCGGCGGAAGCTTTGCAGGAGGCCGGTTTTCAGGATGTCTTTGCCCATATTCAAAAGGGCACGGGCCATGGCATCGCACCGGATGGCTTGAGCGTAGCCTTGGCCTTTATGCGCGATAAGCTGGGGTTGTAACGCTGGATCAAAGACTTCCCGCCCTGGGCTGCTCCATCAAAGATGAGGCGAACCGGGTCCGGACCCGGCGGGCCCGCAAAATTCTTGGCAAGAATTTTGGCCGGAAAATTCAAATTTTCCGGCGCGCTGCAGCCGATTCAATAAGCCCAAAGCTGCGGTTCGGCGATTTCAATCGAGTTTCCTGCCGGGTCGCGGAAGTAGAGGGAGTGCGCTCCGCTGGGCCAGTCGAACTCAGCCTCAATTTCAATCCCTGATGCCACCAGACGGCCGCGCATCAAAAGCAGGTCTGCCCGCGGCTGGGCAAAACATATGTGCCCCGGGCCGCTGCTGCCATGCGGCGGCACTGGTAAACGCGGATTGCCGGGCGGCTTTATGGTTTCCTGAGCATTGAAAATCAGCAATACCGAAGTTCCGCAGCGAAAGAAGACGTGCCTGTCACCGACCCGTTGAATCCGCTCAAGTCCCAGGATCCGGCCGTAGAATTCTTCTGCCGCGTCCAGATCATCGGCATATAGCGCAGTTTCCAGAATGGCTTTGGGGGCAGGGGCTTGCGGTGGCATGCTGACAGGATATCAGCGCCGCCGCGGCCTGTCACTTGCCGGGTTCCGGTTCGCAGATGCCTTGGGCCTGCGGGGCGGTTTTTGCGAAGGTTTGGGCGGCCCTGGCACCTTTGGGGCTTCAAGATCGTCCCACGCTCCCTGAGCCAGCCCCTCGAGTGTCCAAGCGCCGATGCTATAGCGGATCAGGCGCAGCGTCGGGTATCCGGCCGCGGCTGTCATCCGCCTTACCTGCCGGTTGCGGCCCTCGCGGATTGTCAGTTCCAGCCAGCTGTCGGCGACGGTCTTGCGCATCCGGACAGGCGGCGTGCGGGCCCAAAGGCCCGGCGGCTCATCCATTAGCCGGGCTTTGGCTGGCAGAGTCTTTCCGTCTTTCAATTCAATGCCTTCTGCAAGTAACTTGAGCGCCTCAGCGTCAGGTTTGCCCTCGACCTGGACCCAATAGGTCTTGGTCATTTTATGTTTCGGGTCGGTGATCCAGGACTGCAGCCGGCCGTTGTCTGTCAGCAGCATCAGCCCTTCGCTGTCGCGGTCAAGACGGCCGGCAGCATAAACACTGGGGCAGTCAATGAAATCGCTCAGCGTGGCACGGGGGCTGCCCTGACTGCCGCGATCAGTGAACTGGGGCAGCACATCATAAGGTTTGTTGAAGCGGATCAGGCGGGTCATGGCATGGCAATAGGCGGGCCAATCAGGCAGAGCAAGAGAGAACACAAAACAGGCTTGTGGATAACTTTCACCGCATTGTCACGGAATCAGCTTAGATAGATCCCGAGATATTGTGGATCATCAGGGCTTGTCAGGTGCTAACCACGAGATATAGTCAAATGAAAGCTGGGGCGGTTTCCCCGCTCTGGTTCCGGATAACGGAAGATCAGTGCGAGGAAGACGTTCACAATGGATGGCGATTTCAGAGCAGAGTTTGTCAGATCTCCAGGGGCGCTGAAGCAGCACCCGGCGCTGGTGCTGAATGCAGACTACCGGCCATTATCCTATTACCCGTTGTCCTTGTGGTCCTGGCAGGACGCGGTCAAGGCGGCCTGGCTCGACCGCGTGGCGATTGTGGCTGAGTATGACGAGGTGGTGCACAGTCCCAGCACCGAGATCCGAATACCCTCTGTGGTGGTTCTGAAAGATTATGTGAAACCTCAAAAGCGCGTGGCATTCACGCGCTTTAATTTATTTTTGAGGGATGAATTCCACTGCCAGTACTGTGGCAGCAAGGGCGACCTGACCTTTGACCATGTGGTGCCGCGTGCGGCCGGCGGGGTGACCAGCTGGGAAAACGTGGTGGCGGCCTGCAGCCCCTGCAACCTGAAGAAGGGTTCGAAATCGCTGCATCGGGCTGGCATGTCCTTGCGCAAACCGCCGCGCCGTCCAGGCGCAGAGGAACTGCGCAATACGGGACGCAAGTTCCCGCCGAACCATCTTCACGATAGCTGGATGGATTTCCTTTACTGGGATACTGAATTGGACGCCTGAAGAAAACTTATTAACACCTATTGAAAATTAAGGTGTCCGGCCTTTCCGCCTTTGTCCCAGCCTACGTTAGGCGCCGTTGCTCAGATCCCCTTGAGCGTCGCCTGCAGGGCTAAAAGTGCGGTGATCAGGCGAAAAGGCCGGAGGTGCCGGCGGCCTCAGTTAAGCGGGCCGCCTTTGCATTGGGTCAGCCTTTGGCGCGTTGGAGCATACCAAACAAATCGCGCGGATCGTCCGGATCTGCGAGCATGTCCAGGTCGATGAAATAGTCCGTGCCTTTGATGCGGTCGCGAATGTAACGCAGAGCCGAAAAATCCTCGATCGCAAAGCCGACGCTGTCGAACAACGTGATCTGCCGGTCGCCGGTGCGGCCCTGTTTCTGGCCCGAAATCACCTCCCACAGCTCGGTCACAGCAAAGTCTTCCGGCATTTGCTGAATTTCGCCTTCGATCCGGGTTTGCGGCGGGTATTCGACAAAGACGTCAGAGCGGCTGAGGATACCGGCTGCCAATTCCGTCTTGCCCGGACAGTCGCCGCCAATCGCGTTGATATGCACGCCGCTGCCGACCATGTTGTCGGTCAGGATGGTGGCGTTTTGCTTGTCCGCGGTGCAGGTGGTAAGGATCTGGGCCCCTTCAATTGCCTCTTCCGGCGTTTTGCAGGATACAACCTCAATCCCCAGACCTTCCAAATTCCGGGCGCATTTTGCGGTTGCCGCGGTGTCTTTGTCATAAAGACGCACGGATTTCAGGCCGATTATCGCTTTCATCGCCAGGGTCTGGAACTCCGACTGGGCGCCGTTTCCGATCATCGCCATCGTGGTTGACCCTTTTGGTGCCAGATACTTGGCGGCCATTGCTGAGGTCGCCGCAGTGCGCAAGGCGGTCAGCATGGTCATCTCGGTCAGCAGCACCGGATAGCCGGTGTAGACATCTGCCAGCAGCCCAAAGGCGGTGACAGTCTGCAGGCCTTCGGAGGTGTTCTTGGGGTGGCCGTTCACATATTTGAACCCATAGGCCTCGCCGTCCGAAGTTGGCATCAGCTCAATCACGCCGACATCCGAATGGCTGGCAACACGCGGAGTTTTGTCGAACAGCTCCCAGCGTTTGAAATCGTCTTCGACATAACCTGCCAGATCGCTCAGAATCTGCTCGACGCCGATGTGATGAACGAGGCGCATCATATTGTCGACGCTGACAAAAGGCACCAATGCTTTTTCCGAAGGCTGTGTCATGCGGAAGTCCTTTCACGGGGGCTGAGGTGGATGCCTGCCAGCATGCAGCGCACCGACCCGCCTGCGGTTTCGATGGTCGGAATGGTCAGGGGGAGCGGCTCTGCGCTCCTTTCGATTTCTGCGATCTGGTCCGGACGCAATGCGTCCAGCGCCTTGGCCGAAAGTGCAAGAATGCGTTTCTTGCCAGTAAGTTCCAGCGCGTTTCCGGCGAAATTGGCAATCTGCTCCTGAGTGAGATCAATCACGCGGCGGCCGGTTTCCTCCAGCCGCGCGGCAACTTCGGAACGGCGCACTGGATCAACAATCATATCGAGGCAAATCAACGCGTATTCGGTGCCGATCCCCATCAATACATTGGTGTGATAAACGTCGCGGCCTGCTTTATCTTTGGCTTCGAACACCATGGGTTCAAAGTTGAAATGGGTGCAAAACCGTTCCAGAAGGATCGGGTCGGCGCGATTGGATTTCACCGTGTAGGCAATGCGGCCGATGTGATCGAGCACCATGGCTCCGGTGCCTTCCAACGACAGCCCGTCCTGTTCCAGACCGGAGTAATCGATCACATCCTGAACCCGGTAGTTCCGTTTCAGCACTTCGATCACGTCCCAGCGCCGTTCCTTGCGCCGGTTTTCAGCGAACATCGGGTAAACCGCAACATGGCCGCCGGCATGGGTGGAAAACCAGTTGTTCGGGAAAACGCTGTCCGGTGTGTTGATGGTGGTGTCGTCGAAGACATGCACGGTAACACCAGCGCCGCGCAGAGTTTCCACGGCGCCGTCGAACTCTGCCAGTGCCTGGGCAGATGCCGTTTCAGCCGAAGTGTTTGCCAGCGTTTGGAAGGCGTTGTCGCCCTGTGTTTCCGGGTTTGAACGGAAATGATGCGGCCGTATCATGACCACTGCAGAGGGAGCTTGCAGGCTGGTCACTGATAGCTCCGTGTCGGGCGGTCAAAGACGCGGCGGCCCAGGGCCGAAGCGCAGAGATCCACCATCAAATGCGCTGTGCGGCCGCGTTCGTCCAGGAAGGGGTTCAGCTCAACCAGGTCCAGCGAGGTCATCAACCCGGAATCATGCAGGATTTCGCAGACCAGATGCGCCTCGCGCACGGTTGCGCCGCCGGGAACGGTGGTACCGACGGCAGGCGCTACGGAAGGGTCCAGAAAATCCACGTCCAGCGAGACATGTAGCATGCCATTGGCCTGGGCGACGTGCTCCAGGAACCGGTTCAGCGGGCCTGCAATGCCGTTTTCATCAATGTGGCGCATGTCATGGGTGCGGATGGAGCTGCCTTCCAGGGCAAGCCGTTCCTGGGTGTCGACAGACCGCAGGCCGATCATGCAGACATTCTCCTGCGGCACCGGGTTGGCGACATCGGGAAAACCCTCGAACCCATTGCGTCCAGTGAAATAACCAACAGGTGTTCCATGCAGGTTGCCGCTGTCCGATGTTTCCGGTGTGTGGAAATCTGTATGCGCGTCCAGCCACAGAACAAACAGCGGCCGGCCGGCCTTGGCAGCATAATTTGCAGCCCCTGCGACAGAGCCGAGCGAGAGAGAATGATCCCCGCCAAGGAATATGGGAACACCGCACTCAAGGGCGTCTTCAGCCGCCTGGGCAAGGCGCGCAGTCCAGCCGATGGTTTCATTCCGGGCAAAGACCAGCCCGTCATTGCCATCCGGTGCATGGGATTCCGGGCTTAGGTTTCCCAAGTCCTCAACCGTATGTCCAAGATTCTCCAGTGCGGGGGCAAGCCCGGCAGTCCGGTAGGCGTCAGGGCCCATCAGGCAGCCGGCCCGGCGTTTTCCACTGTCCACCGGCGCGCCAATAAGGATGCAATGTTGCGAAGTCACCGTTTTGGCCTCTCAAGAAATTTGCTTTCTTACTAGAAACCTCCGGAATGTGATGGATTCCAGCATGCATTTTGCCCATAAAGGGCAGTGATTGGCCGATTTGGGGTGAGTAATGGACAAAACGGATGAGCGGCTGGTGTCAGCATTGCGGCATAACGCACGGGCGTCGCTGTCGGACCTGGCGCTCGAGCTGAACCTGTCACGCACCACAGTGCGGGCACGGATCGAGCGGTTGCAGGCACGGGGGGACATTCTGGGGTTTACCGTGGTGCTGAAGGAGGACGTGCTGCGGGATCCGGTCCGCGGGCTGATGCTGATCGGAATCGAAGGCCGCGGCACCAGCCGGATCACCCGGCAGCTGCAAGGGCTGCCAGAGGTGCGGGCAATTCACACGACTAATGGACGCTGGGATTTGATTGTGGAGCTTGGCACCGAGACCCTGGAAACGCTGGACACGGCTTTGGCCAAGATCCGCACCTTTGAAGGGATTGTAAGCAGCGAGACAAATCTGCTGCTGGCCACCAAAAAGGACAGCTGATGTCTGCGGAGGCTGCAGGATAATCAATGGGTTATCTGCCGCACCTCAACTTTTCATAAGGTTAACCCTGCTTGCGGGCATGATTGGCGGCTGCGACCCAAAGCAGTGCCAGACCAAAAGATGCAATGGCGTTCCAGCTGGCCATGGACAGTGACAGCATTTCCCAAGGCACCTCGTCGCAACGCACCAGCGGAGCGGCCATGATCTGGTCCAGCAGCTGATCCGAAGACAGGCCTCCAACCGGGCCGGACGTGCAGGTGGACGGACCTTCCCACCAGCCTCGTTCAACCCCGGTGTGAAAGGCGCCTATGCCTGCTGTGGTCAGGGCCGCCAGCGCACCCAGATAAGGCAGCAGCGCGCCCGGAATGATCAGCGCCAAAACGCCGATCCCAGCGGCGGCGGCATGCGGATAGCGCTGCCAATAGCAGAGTTTACAGGGCGGCATTTCGCCAATGAATTGGAACCCCAGCGCGCCCAACAGCAGCGCAGCAGAGCCGCCGGCCGCAAGGATAATCAAAAAACGATGCATTATCAGATAAACCTTACCAGCAGGAAGCCGCCAAACAGGACAAGGATGAAGGCCGTGAAAACCAGACCCAAGCGGCGCTCAATAAAGTCGCGGACTGGGGTTCCGAACTTCCAGAGAAGTCCGGCGACGATGAAAAAACGCAATGCGCGTGCGAGGATAGAGGTGGCAATGAAGGTGCCGATGGGCATGCCGGTCCAGCCCGACATAATGGTTATCACTTTATAGGGGAACGGTGTGACGCCGGCGCCCAGCACAGCCCAGAACCCAAAATCGTTAAACCGGGTGTTGAATTCCGCCATGGCATCGCCTTTGCCCATCGCCTCCAGCACCGGCTGGCCGATGCCCTCGTAAAAGAACGCACCAATCGCATAGCCAAGCACACCGCCTGCAACCGAGGCCGCCAGGGCCACTAGCGCAACCAGCCAGGCGCGCGACGGGCGGGCCAGGATCATCGGAATCATCAGCACATCCGGCGGGATCGGGAACACGGAGCTTTCGACAAAGGCAACAATGGCCAAACACCAAAGCGCCTTGGGATGATCGGCCAGGGCCATCGTCCGGTTGTACAGCGGTTTCAGCATTCTGGGCTCTGCATCCTCAACGGGTTTTGCAAGATGAGGTGGCATGCGGGCCGCATTCCGTCAACCTTTGCTGCCGGGTGAATTCGCCACGCGCCGATTTTTTGGCTGCAAAGTGCCTTTTTGCCTCTGGACCTTGGCGTCTGGCTTGGCTAGGAACAGGACGTTGCCCAAGTGGCGGAATGGTAGACGCAGGGGATTCAAAATCCCCCGCTGGTGACAGCGTGCCGGTTCGAGTCCGGCCTTGGGTACCAATAAAAACAAAGGCCTGCAGCGTGTTCTTGCTGCAGGCCTTTGTTCTTTTTTGTCCACGTCCACCGGCGGATTCCGCAGTCACGTATTGGTCTTGCTTTGCACTGATGCAACGTCAGCGGCTGTCTTTCAGGCCGTAGTCCGCAAAGGCGGCGGTGACTTCCTGCATATCGGTTTCAGTCAGGATGTGTGGCCTGCCAATTGTGAGACTAGTCGCATAACCTTTTGCCAACGCTTCCAATTCCCCCATGCGCCAGAGTGCGCGCGGCAGGCTTTCGCCGGTGGCGACAGCACCATGATTTGCCATCAGGCAGGCACTGCGGTTTTGCAATGACCGGGTGATATTGTCCGACAGCTGCCGGCTGCCGAACAGCGCATAATCTGCCACCGGCACATCGTTGCCGCCAAAGGCCGCGACCATGTAGTGGCAGGCCGGGATAGCCTGGCGGTTCATTGCCAAGGCACTGCAATAGACAGGATGCGCGTGAACCACCGCGTTGACAGCGGGCTTGGCCTGCAGAATGGCCAGGTGAAAAGGCCATTCAGTAGAAGGCTTCAACTGGCCGTCCGGTGACTGGCTGCCGTCCAGTGGCATCTTCACCAGATCCTTGGGCGTCATCTTTTCATAGGGCACACCGGAGGGCGTGATCAGCATCATATCGCCCGCGCGCACCGAGATATTGCCGGAAGTGCCTTGATTGATGCCCATGGCATTCATCTCCAGGCAGGCGTCGATCACTGTCTGCCGCAGCCCGGGGCTGTCCTGATAAGGAGGCTTCACGCAAAATCCTCCAGTCTCAAGCGGATCTGGCGGCAGCCATTTCGGGAAACAGCCCGGCAAGGCCGTCTTCTGAGGCTTCGCAGATCCCGCGTTCGGTGATCAGACCGGTGACCAGCCGGTTCGGGGTCACGTCAAAGGCCGGATTGCCGCCAGGCGTGCCATCCGGGGTGACCTGAACCACGCCAATGGCGCCATCCTCGGTCTTGCCTTGAACATGGGTGATTTCACGTTCGCTGCGTTCTTCGATCGGAATTTCGGCAACGCCGTCCGAAACGGTCCAATCGATGGTCGGCGAGGGCAGGGCGACGTAGAAAGGCACTCCGTTGTCCTTGGCCGCCAGCGCTTTCAGATAGGTGCCGATCTTGTTGCAGACATCGCCGCGGCGGGTGGTGCGGTCTGTGCCGGTGATCACCAGATCCACCTGGCCGTGCTGCATCAGATGGCCGCCGGCATTGTCGGTGATGTAGCTGTGGCTGATACCGTGGCTGCCCAGCTCCCAAGAGGTCAGAGCACCCTGGTTGCGCGGGCGCGTCTCGTCCACCCAGACATGTATCGGGATGCCCGCGTCATGCGCCTGGTACATCGGGCTGGTGGCGGTGCCCCAATCGACGGTGGCGATCCAGCCGGCGTTGCAATGGGTCAGCAGGCGGACCGGCTCGCCCGCGGGCTTGTTCGCGGCGATTTGCTTGATCAGCTCCAACCCGTGCGCGCCTATGCTGCGGTTGATCCTGACATCTTCGTCCGCGATCTCATGCGCCAGAGCCAGCGCGGCGGCGGCGCGTTCCCCTGCCGCCAGCGGCCGCAGGTGGTTGCGGCAACGGTCCAGCGCCCAGCGCAGGTTGATGGCGGTGGGGCGGGTCGCGTTGAGAAAGCTCCAGGCCTGATCCATCGCCGCATCCGACGGATCCAGCCGCATCGCCAGAGCCATGCCATAAGCTGCCGTCGCACCGATCAGCGGTGCGCCGCGCACCCGCATCTCAACAATTGCATCGGCAAACTCCTGCAGCGTGTTCACCTGCTGGACACGGAAGTCATGCGGCAGCCAGCGCTGGTCAATGATCTGCAGCGCATCGTGATTGTGGTCCCACCAAAGGGAGCGGTAATGGGTGCCATTCACTTTCATCGGAGTTTCCCCTTTTTCGTAGCGGCGCAGCTGCCGGCGCCGGATCGGCCGGCAAGTTGTTTCCGGTTTCCCTGAATTGCGCCTTGCGCGCAAGGTTTCGTTGGAAAGGCCCGCTGGATAATCGCGGAGTTTCGGAGCGAATTTGTCCGGTCAGCACGCGTGCTCCTTGCAGACAGCAGCTCGCGCAGTGTTCAATAGGGTTAAGTTTTACAACGAAGCGGTGCACCGGAAAACCGGCCGCCCTGATTATTTCTGTCAAATTGAAAGGCTCAAGAATGAAGTATTTCTGGAACGGGGGCCTGACCGGCCGGACCGGGCTTGCCGTTATTGCAGCGGTTGGCCTTGTAAGTGCAGATGCAGCATTTGCGCAGCAGGGTGCTGCACCAAAGGTTTCGGTGTCGCAGGCAGCGGTTAAACCGATCAAGGATACCTCAACCTTCATCGGCCGGGGTGAAGCGATCGACAAGGCCAACATCATGGCCCGGGTCAACGGCTACTTGGAGGAGGTGCTGGTCAAAGACGGTGCCGAGGTTGAAAAAGGCGACGTGCTGTTCCGCATCGAACGCAGCGCTTATGAGGCGGTGCTGGAAAGCCGCCGCGCCGAACTGGCCCAGGCTGAGGCCAATTTAGAGCTCGCCTCGTTGGATCTGGCCCGCAAACAGGAGCTGTTCGAACGCGGTTCGGTGCCTGAGGCCGACAGGGATACCTCTCGCGCCAATGAGCTGGTAGCCGAAGCCCAGGTGCGCGCTGCCGCAGCTGCGATCCGGCAGGCGGAATTGGATCTGAGCTATACCGAAATCCACGCGCCGTTCTCGGGCCGGGTCGGCCGGGTCGAGGTCAGCATCGGCGATGTGGTCAACCCCAGTGGCGCGGCTTTGGTCAATATCGTGCGCGAAGCACCGGTTTATGTTTCCTTTTCTTTGAACGAAAAGCAGTTTGTCGAGATTTTGCAGGAGCTTCAGGCCGAAGGTATAGAACGGGCCGATGCTGATACCGCACCGGAAGTGTTTGTCGTTCTGCCCAATGGCGCCGAGCTGGAGGAAAAAGGCCGGATCGCCTTTGCCGGCAACCGGGTGGATCCCGCCACCGGCGCAGTCACCGTGCGGGCGCAGTTTCAAAATGATCACCGGCTGATCCTGGACGGCGCCTTTCTGACCGTCGGCCTGCAAGCGCAAGAGGCAGTCGACCGGATCATCATCAGCCAGGCTGCGATCCAGCGCGATCAGCAGGGGCCGTTTGTTCTGGTAGTGGACGATCAGAACCAGGTCGCCCAGCGCTATATCGTCACTGGCGATGTGCAGGGCACCGGGATCATCGTGCTGGATGGGCTGACAAATGGGGAAACCGTTGTTGTCGAAGGCCTGCAGAAAATCCGCCCGGGCGTGGAAGTGGACCCGGTGCTGGCCGGGCAGACAGGAGAATAACCGATGTTTTCCTCTATCTTCATCGAGCGGCCGAAATTCGCAATCGTCATCTCGCTGGTGCTGACGGTCATGGGGGTGATCGGCTACTTCGCGCTGCCCGTGGCGCAGTTCCCGGAAATCACCCCGCCGGTGGTGAATGTCACCGCCAGCTATCCCGGCGCCAATGCTGAAACCGTGGAAAAAAGCGTCGCCGCGCCGATCGAGGCGCAGGTCAACGGGGTGGACGGGATGCTCTATATGTCCTCCACTTCGGCTGACGACGGCAGCTATTCTCTTTCAGTGACCTTTGAAGTTGGCACTGATGCCGATATCGCGTCCGTCAACGTGCAGAACCGGGTGGCGCAGGCAACCGCGGCGCTGCCGTCCGAGGTCACGGCAAACGGTGTGGTGACGCAGAAAAGTTCCTCCAACATGCTGCTGGTTGCGGCCCTGACATCACCTGACAGCTCGTATGACAATGTGTTTCTGTCAAACTATGCCGCCATCAACATCAAGGATGCCCTGGCCCGCGTCGAAGGCGTAGGTAAGGCGGAAATCCTGACCAACTTTGAGTACGCCATGCGGGTCTGGCTGGATCCGAACAAGATGGCCGGCCTCGGGATTTCACCCGGTGACGTGATCAACGCGGTGCGCGAACAGAACATCGAAGTCTCCGCCGGGCAGGTGGGGGCGCCGCCGGTTCCGGGTGATCAGGTGTTCCAGTATACCATCAAGTCCAAGGGCCGCCTGACCGAGGTTGCTGAGTTTGAGGACATCGTCATCCGCACCGGCGACAACGGCGGCACTGTCCGGCTCAGGGACATTTCCAAGGTTGAACTTGGGGCCTCCAACTACAGTTCCTCGGGCTATTTCGACGGCGTGCCGGCGACGATCCTGGCTGTCTACCAGTCTCCCGGCGCCAATGCGCTGGCAGTGTCCGAGGCTGTGCTGGCAGAGATGGACCGGTTGTCGGAGGATTTCCCGGACGACGTTGCCTATTCGGTGCCGTTCAACACCACAGATTTTGTCGAACAGTCGCTGAATGACGTGATTTCCACCCTGATGATGACCTTTGCACTGGTGATCACGGTGGTGTTCATCTTCCTCGGCTCTTTCCGGGCAACAATTATCCCCGCGGTGGCCATTCCGGTGTCCCTTATCGGGACATTTGCCTTCCTGCTGGTGCTTGGCATGTCGCTCAACACCATTTCGCTGTTCGCACTGGTGCTGGCGATCGGCATTGTGGTGGATGACGCCATCGTGGTGGTGGAGAACGTCGAACGGATCATTGCCGAGGAGGGGCTGCCCCCGGCCGAGGCCACGCGCAAAGCAATGGGGCAGATCACCGGTCCGGTGATTGCCACAACCTTGGTGCTGCTGGCGGTGTTTGTGCCGGTTACCTTCATGCCCGGGATCACCGGTAAGCTGTACTCGCAGTTTGCGGTGACCATTTCGGTTGCGGTTGTGATCTCCTCGGTCAACGCGCTGACCCTGTCGCCGGCGCTTTGTTCTATTGTGCTCAAGGCGCGCTCCGGACCTCCAAAAGGCTTGCTGGCACTGTTCGAGAACATGATCGGCGGCGTCCGCAGCGGATATCTGAGCATCGTCACCCGCCTGCTGCGCCTGCCGGTGATCGGGCTTGTCATCATCGCGGCGGTTGCCTTTGGTACCGGCACAATTTTCAACTCTACGTCCAAAGGCTTCCTGCCGGCCGAAGACAACGGCTATCTGTTTGTGGACGTCCAGCTGCCTGACGCGGCGGCGCTGGGACGGACGGAGACAGTGACCGGCCGGATTGACGAGCAGATCCGGCAGATCCCCGGTGTCCAGGGCACGGTTCTGGTCAATGGTTTCAGCCTGCTGAACGGGGCCGGGGCCAATGGTGCGATGATCATCGCCACCCTTCACCCCTGGGATGAACGGCAAACCGAGGCGCTGCATCCCAACGCCATCCTCGGCCAGATCTATGGCATTGCTAACGGAGAAGCCGCGGCCAGCATCGTCGCCTTCAACCCGCCGCCGATCTCGGGCCTGGGCATGTCCGCAGGTGTGGAAATGGCCATCCAGCAGACCGCAGGCGGCACCCCGCAGGATCTGGCACAATCGGTCGGCTCGCTGGTCTATTCTGCCAACCAGCGTCCGGAGATCGCCCAGTCCTATACAACCTTCCGGGCCAACGTGCCGCAGGTGTTTGTCGATCTGGACCGCGAGAAGGCCAAGACGCTGAATGTGCCGATTTCCGAGGTGTTCCAGACCATGCAGGCGCATCTGGGGTCCTACTATGTCAACGACTTCAACCTGTTCGGGCGTGTCTACAAGGTGATGCTGCAAGCGGAAGGCACCTACCGCGACAAGATTGAGGATATCGGCGGCCTGTATGTGCGGACGCAGTCAGGTGAAATGGTGCCGCTGTCGACCCTGATTGATGTGGAAAACGTGTTGGGGCCGGTGCTGCTGAAACGGCACAATATCTTCCGCTCGGCCACTGTCACTGCTGTGCCGGCGGCAGGTCTGTCCACCGGCGATGCAATCCGGGTGATGCAGGAGGAAGCCGCGACGGCGCTGCCGCCGGGTTATGCCTTTGAATGGACGGGCACGGCGCAGCAGCAGCTGGACTCGGCAGGTCTGGTCACCGTGATCCTGGCGATGGCTGTATTGTTCGGTTATCTGTTCCTGGTCGCGCAATACGAAAGCTGGACGATGCCGGTGGCAATTCTGCTGTCGGTGATCGTGGCCCTGTTCGGAGCGGTTGCGGCAGTGGCAATCGCCGGCAATGACATCAACCTCTACACGCAGATCGGGATGATCATGCTGATCGGCCTGGCGTCGAAAAACGCCATTCTGATTGTCGAGTTCGCGATGGAGCAGCGCGCCGCCGGGCTCTCCATCCGCGATGCCGCGCAGGAGGCGGCCAAACAGCGTTTCCGCGCGGTGATGATGACAGCGCTGTCCTTCCTGCTGGGGGTGGTGCCATTGCTGGTTGCGTCAGGTGCCGGCGCGGCCAGCCAGCGGGCCATCGGTATTGCCGTCTTTGGCGGCATGCTGGCGGCAACCGTGGTTGGCGTCATCGTGGTGCCGGTGCTTTATGCGATGATGCAGGGGATGCGGGAACGCATCAAAGGCACACCGGCAGCCCAGCCGGCAGAGTAGAACAGCCCGCCCCGCCAGTGCATCTGGCGGGGTTTTCTCTTCCATCAGAACCGCAGGTCCGGCAGGGCAGGCCGCGATCAGACGGGCATCAGGCTCGGCGCGCCCGCAATCCGCGGTCATGGGCCGCCGACAGGATCAGGTCCCATTTCCGTGGCGTACAGCGGAATTCCGGCTCCACATCACAGGTCAAAGGCGCATTTGCCTCGCTGGGTATCTTTCTGGCTTCAGCGGAAACGCAGCGTTCCAAAGCCCAGAAATCCGTCAAAGACGGGTTGTCAGTAATCACTTGGCTCAGCAGCATTGCCGCAAGCTCCCCGTTAATGCTGTCCGCTTTGTTATTTTTAGTACCGCGGATCAATTTTTATGTGGTGCGTATTAGCGTCATCCGGATGATTTGTCACCAGAATGTTTTTCAAACCGTCGCAACGCTGCAAAAATCCGCCTGGAATGGCTGCCAAGGTTACGCGGCGCAGCAGCCTGGCTGCCCGCAGGGAGAATCGCTGCACCGGTCATTTTCCTTGCAAGAAAAAACTTTGTGCAGAGGTGGCGGAATGCACCCGGGCCTTGACGGGGAAAATTACCTAACCTTCGTCAATTAGGAGAAAAATGCGGGTTTACCGGGTGCGTCAATAGATAGCACCCTTGACTTGGCGGGGTGCCGGTGAAACCCTTCTGCACGTGCGAAATAATCCGCACATGCCCGGTCTGGCGGGCCGAATTCTGTGGCCGTGCAGGTCCCGTAACCGCGGGTTCACTGCCTTCCGCGCCAGGCTGCAAATCATAAGACAAGTGGGAGAGACTTGATCATGAAACACACCCAGCTGGCTATCGGTGCATTGGTGGCGGCGTCCTTTGCGGCACCCGCAGCATTTGCTCAGGAATACATCACCATTGGCACCGGCGGCGTGACCGGTGTTTATTACCCGACCGGCGGCGCCATCTGCCGTCTGGTGAACAAGGGCCGCAAGGAGCATGGCTTCAAATGCGCCGTCGAATCCACCGGCGGTTCGGTCTACAACATCAACACCATCCGCGAAGGCGAGCTGCAGTTCGGCGTGGCCCAGTCTGACTGGCAGTACCACGCTTACAATGGCACCTCCAAATTCGAGGAAGCAGGCCCGTTCGAAGGTCTGCGCGCCGTATTCTCAGTCCACCCGGAACCGTTCACCGTTGTGGCCCGCGCCGATTCCGGCATTTCCACCTTTGACGATCTCAAGGGCAAGCGCGTTAACATCGGCAACCCGGGCTCCGGCCAGCGCGGCACCATGGAAGTGCTGATGGGCGCCAAGGGCTGGGGCATGGAAGATTTCGCCCTGGCAACCGAACTGAAGGCAGCGGAACAGTCTGCAGCGCTCTGCGACAATCAGATCGACGCGATGATCTATACCGTTGGCCACCCGTCGGGTTCGATCCAGGAAGCTTCCACCGCCTGTGACTCGGTATTGGTCACCGTGGACGGCGAAGCGGTTGACAAGCTGGTCGGCGACAATTCCTTCTACCGCACCGCCACCATTCCCGGCGGCATGTACCGCGGTTCGGACAACGACACCCAGACCTTTGGCGTGGGCGCAACCTTTGTCACCTCGGCGGACGTGTCCGACGATGCGGTCTATGCCGTTGTCAGCTCGGTGTTTGAGAATTTCGAAGCCTTCCAGAAGCTGCACCCGGCATTTGCCAACCTGAAGCCGGAAGAGATGATCGCAGACGGTCTGTCGGCACCGCTGCATCCCGGTGCGGCCAAGTATTACAAAGAAAAAGGCTGGATCGAGTAATCCACCCAACACAAGGAACGGGGCGCATTTGGCGCCCCGTTTTGCCTGAGGCCGCTGCCCAGGCTTTAAATTTCAGGCCCCGGACAAACGGCGGCCACAGGGGAGATTATCCATGGCATCCGATGCTCAGGGAAATCGGCCGCTCAGCGAAGAAGAGCTTCAGGAACTTGTCGCGTCCTCAGACGCAGGCGCCCGCAATCCGGTAGGAAATGTGGGGCTGTTCCTGGCTATCGTCGCAGTTATTTGGTCGGTGTTCCAAGTCATTCTGGCTTCACCCGTTTCCAACCTGCTGCTGCCCGGCAGTGTGGTGAACAATTCCCGGCAAATCCATCTGGCCTTTGCCATTTTCCTGGCCTTCGCGGCCTATCCCGCATTGAAATCCAGTCCGCGGGATTACATCCCTGTACAGGACTGGGTCTTTGCGCTGGCTGGCACCGTAATTGCCATGTACGGCTATATTTTCTATCAGAAAATCGTCGATTCCGGCGGGCTTGCCGATGACATGGATAAATGGTTTGCGCTGGCGGGCCTTATCCTGCTGTTTGAGGCCGCCCGCCGCGCGCTTGGCCCGGCAATGGCGATCATCGCAACTATCTTTCTGGCCTATGTGTTCTTTGGCTCCTCTGAATGGGTGCCCGAAGTTATCCGCTGGAAGGGCGCCAGCCTGAAGAAGGCGATGAGCCATATGTGGATCACCTCCGAGGGCGTGTTCGGCATTGCCTTGGGTGTCTCCACCAAGTTTGTCTTCCTGTTTGTGCTGTTCGGCGCGCTGCTGGATAAGGCAGGGGCCGGCAATTACTTCATCAAGATGGCCTTTGGCGCGCTTGGCCACCTGCGCGGCGGTCCGGCCAAGGCGGCCGTGGTGGGTTCAGCCGCAACCGGTCTGATCTCCGGCTCCTCCATCGCCAACGTTGTCACCACCGGCACCTTCACCATCCCGCTGATGAAGCGGGTGGGTTTTACCTCCGAACAGGCCGGCTCGGTCGAGGTTGCCTCGTCAGTGAATGGCCAGATCATGCCGCCGGTGATGGGCGCCGCGGCCTTTCTGATGGTGGAATATGTGGGCATCTCTTATGTCGAGGTGATCACTCATGCCTTCCTGCCGGCCGCAATCTCCTACATCGCGCTGGTCTATATCGTGCATCTGGAAGCGGTGAAGCGGAACATGCCGACGCTCGGCAACCGTGTTGTCTCCATGGGCCGCACCATTGGCGGCATGGCGCTGTTCTTTGCCGGCTTTGCGGCCCTCTGCTATAGCGTTCAATACCCGGTCAAATGGATCACTTCAGCCATGCCGGGCGCCTCCGGGCTGACCCTGTCAGCCCTTGTGTTCGCAGCCTACGCGGCCCTGTTGTGGCTGGCTTCCGGCGTTGACGATCTGGTGCCGGACGACCCGAACGCCAAAGAGGTCGAACTGCCGGTGGTGGGCGAGATCTATAAGGCGGGCCTGCATTACCTGCTGCCGATCATCGTGCTGGTCTATTTCCTGATGATCGAACAGAAGTCCCCGGGCCTGTCCGCATTCTGGGCAACTGCCCTGCTGTTTGTGATCCTGCTGACCCAGAAACCGCTCAAGGCCATCTTCCGCGGCCAAAGCAATATGGCCAATTCCTTTATGGAAGGCGTCTACGACCTGTGGAACGGGCTGATCGATGGCGCTCGCAATATGATCGGCATCGCGCTGGCCACGGCCACTGCGGGGGTGATCGTGGGCACCGTGACGCTGACCGGTGTCGGGCAGGTGATGTCCGAACTGGTGGAGTTTGTCTCGGGCGGCAACCTGATCCTGATGCTGGTGATGGTTGGTATCTTGTCGCTGGTTCTGGGCATGGGGCTGCCGACAACGGCGAACTACATCGTCGTCAGTTCGCTGATGGCCGGTGTGGTGGTGGAACTCGGCGCCCAGTCCGGCCTGATTGTGCCGTTGATTGCTGTGCATCTGTTTGTGTTCTACTTCGGCATCATGGCGGATGTGACGCCGCCTGTGGGGCTGGCCAGCTTTGCCGCAGCGGCGGTGTCGGGCGGCGATGCAATCCGCACCGGCTTCATTGCCTTCTTCTACTCGTTGCGGACCGTGGCGCTGCCGTTTGTATTCATCTTCAACACCGACCTTCTGCTGATCGATGTGACATGGATGCAAGGCATACTCGTGGCAATATCAGCCACCATCGCCATTCTGGTCTTTACCGCCGGCACCATGGGCTATTTTGTCAGCCGCAGCCGGATCTATGAAAGCATCCTGCTGATCTTTGCAGCCTTCGCATTGTTCCGGCCGGATTTCTTCATGGACCGGGTGATGCCGCCCTATGAACAGGTGCCGCCGGTCCAGCTGGTTCAGGCCTTGGATGAGGCTGAGGCGGGCGCGGAATTCCGGATCACGGTTGAAGGCCCTGATTTTGATACGTCCGAGATCAAAAGCACCACCATGATCCTGACCGCCGATGGCGCCGGTGGCCAGCAGGCGGTGGATGCCTACGGCCTTCTGCTGCTGGAGGAAGACAGCGTTGTAAAGCTGGATGAACCGATGTTCGGCACGCCGGCAGCGCCCAATCTGGAAAGTTTTGATTTCTACGCCGATGAACCGGTGCAGATTGCAACGATCCAGGCCCCGGCCAGCCAGCTGCCCAAAGAGCTGATCTTTATCCCGGCACTGCTGCTGGTTGCCCTCGTTGCAATGATGCAGCGCGGCCGTGCGCGTGAACAGAAAGGAGTCCCGGCATGAACAAACCTGTTCTATGCGCCCTGGAACTGAGTGATCCGGCGTCCGACGAAAAAGTGCTGACCCAGGCCGCCCGGCTGGCGGATCTGGACGGCGCCCAATTGGATGTCGTCAACGTGCTGCCGGACTTTGGCGAAAGCTGGGTGTCGGGCTTCTTTGAGGAGCACCATCACCAAAAAGCCGTCAAGGACACCACCCAGCGGCTGCGCGATCTTTGCACCAAGGTGCTGGGAGAGGAAGGCAATGCCAAGGTGCGTCATCTGGTGGCCACCGGCAAAGCGTATCAGGAGATCCTGAAGGTGGCCGAAACGGCGGGCAGCGGGCTGATCGTGATCGGCGCGCATAAGCCGGACCTCAAGGACTATCTGCTTGGGCCGAATGCGGCCCGGGTGATCCGGCATTCGGATTGCTCAGTCTTTGTGGTTCGCTGAAGATAAACAGGGGCGCCTTCGGGCGCCCTTATTCATAGCCGGTCATCTCCAAGTAGCCTTTGCCGGAATGGCTGCCGCTGACCGACACCGGCCCTTCCCAGTATGAAAATGAGGTTCCCATCCAGCTTTGTGGATTAAGTGCCTGAACCTCAACGGAAACACCCTTTTCCGGCAGGCTTGCACGCCAGCGCGTCGGGATATTCCGGCCCTGCACATCGCTGACAGCCAGCGCCTCAGCCTGAAAGGCACCAGGCGCCAACGGCTCTGCTTTGCCATCCGCCGTTATCCAGGTGCCTGACGTGAAATCACCGCTTGTGCCGCGCAGTACAAACCCCATCAGCTTGTCTCCGCTGTCAAAGCTGAGCGAGAACCAGTCCCAGCCGCTTTGATCCTCTGCCAGCGGCTGGCTTGACCATTCCCGGTCCAGCCAGCCATGGCCAGTGACGTCAACCGGCCCGCCGGGCAGGTCCAACGTTCCGGACACCTTGTAGAACGGTTGGGAATAGTAATAGCTCGCTTGGCCGCTCTCGGATTTCTCGGAATACCCGTCCTCTCCATGCAGCACCAGCGGACCTTCAGCGGTGAGCCGCAAGTCATAGGAAAACTCATGATCTGAGGCCGTTATCTCCATCTTTTCAAATGCCTCGCCCGTGGAACGCATCTGCCAATCCCCGATCCAGGCGTCAAATGGGTCAGCCGATACCCCAGCCTGGCCCACACCGCCGCGGGCAATGCGTTCAGCGAACAGGTGCTGGTCCGGCGCTGTCACGGCCGCATGGGCCAACCAGATTTGCGGGCTTTGCCAGCCCTCAGCCTCTCCCGGTGCCAAGGCGGAGCGGAACAGCGTCCACTGAATGCCGTAGTCCTGGCCGCCGGCGTCTGTCAGATTGGCGGTTAAGTACCACCACTCAATGCGGAAATCCGGATGGGCGCCGTGATCCTGAGGAAAAGACAGCTGGCGGCCAAGCTCTGGCACCGCAAACCCTTCGGCCTCAGTACCAAGCCCGGCATAACCCTGCGGCAGGGCTGCAGTGGCGCAGCCAGCCAGGAGGAACGGGAATATGGATCTAACGTTCATTGGCAAACACCTTGAGCAGTTCCGCAGGATCCAGACGGCTGAGACGGCGCGCGGGCAGGGCGGCTGCCACCACCGCAGCCAGCAAGGCCAGCAGGATAAGCCGCAGCCAGTCCGCTGGAAACAAATGCATCGGCAGCTTCCAGCCAAAGGCTTCAACATTTATGACGGAAAGCAGCGCCCAGGCCAGAAGAAGCCCCAGCGGCAGGGCCAGAAACGCAGTGATCGCGGCCAGCAGCAGGCTGCGCAGGATTTCGGCACCGGCCAGCTGGCGGCGGCTAAGACCCATCGCCCAAACCGGGGCAAGCTGCGGCAATCGCTGGCTCCATAGGGTAAGAAGGCTGGTCAGCATGGCAAATCCGGCCACTCCCAGCGTCAGCAGGTTCAGCGCGGAAGTGATGGTAAAGGTCCGGTCAAATATGCCCAGAGAGCGGGCCTTGATGCCCGCCTGGTCAACGATGTTTTCCCGCGGCATTTCAAATGCTTCACGAATGGATCTGACCAGTTCCGGCACATCTTCAGCAGGCAGCCGCAGCCCGAATTGCCGGTTTGGAATATCGGCTGCGCGGGCCAGCAATGCAGCCAACGAGGTGATCACCTGACCATTCGGATTGCCATAGTCGGAGTAGATTCCGGCAATTGTCAGCTCCCAATCCGGGGCCAATGCCAAAGAACGCCCGGGGCCAAGGTCATGACGGCGGGCAAATTGTTCATTGACCAACAGGGCTTCTCCAGCGGCGACACGGTCCCAGACCTCCGGCAGCGCCTCCAGCAGCGGCCAATTCTGCCGGTACGTCTCATCATCCGCAATGCCGTATATCCGCAGCGGCGCCCCTTTGTAGCGGATGTCACTGCGCCGGATCGGCAGCACGGTTATGCCGCGGTCTTCCAGCCATTGCGTTAGCCTCTCTCCCTGTTCATCGCTTGTCGTGGTCACGTAAACTTCAGCCGACAGGCGTTGGTCCAGCCAACCGACAAAGGTGAGCCTGAAGCTGGAAACCATTGTTCCGACGCCGATATTCGTCGCCAACGCCAAAAGCAGCGCCATCAGGGCAAGCGACATCCCGGGCAATTGCGCCCGGGTGTCGGCCCAAAGCCATTCGGCAAATGGACGTGTGCTCAGCCGCGCCCCGATCCGCAGGCCGGCTGAGATCAGCAGCGGCAGTATCAGTGCAGCCCCCAGCATAAGCCCGGACAGAAAAACAAAACCTGCAATAAGTCCTTGAAAGATTAGGATGACCATAAGGCCTGCAAGCAAACAGACGGCACCTGCGATCGCCGCCGCCAGGTGCGACTTGCTTGCCTGCTGCCCGCGGGCCTGGGTTGCGGGTGCGGCCAGCAGGGGCATCCGCCATAAGGCGTAAAGCGCCTGCGCCCCGGCCAGGAACGTACCGCCGCAGGCCATTGCCAGCCCGGACAAAACCCACTCAAGACGCAAGCTGAGGGCGCCGTCCACCGAGGCGCCGTAGAGCCCGGACAGCGTGGCCTGAACATCCGGCAGCAGTGCTGCCGCCACCAGATAGCCTCCGGCCAGCCCCGCAATCCCGGAAATCAGCGCGACAACCGCAAGCTCTGCTGCGAACAGGGCAACCAGTACCCGCATCGGAACACCCAGACCGCGCAAGGTCCGGATCATGCTGCGGCGCTGCTCCAGGCTGAGACCGATGGTCCCTTGAACAATGAACAGCCCGACAGCAAAGGACAACAAACCAAAGGCTGTCAGGTTGAGGTGAAAACTGTCGGTAAGCCGCGCCGTATCTGCCGCTGCATTCCGGGCAGGAATGCGGGTCAGACCCGGGGCAAGTTGCTGCAGGGGTGTCAGGCCGGGAATTTGATCCGGCAGAATGATCAGGTAGCTGAGGCTGTCCGGCTGCCGCAGCAGCCGGCTGGCCAAACTGATGTCTGCAATCAGTACGCCGCGCGGCAGCCTGTCCGTTTGGGTGACCGGGTGCTCACTTTGCGCGGCAGAAAGCACCTGCGCGGTTTCCGGGTGTGCAAAAAACCGGCCCGGCGGCAAAAGCGCATCCAATGCAGGTGCGCTGTCCTGCTCCGCCGCCTCGGCCAGAGCCGGAACCAGCGGATGGCTTAGCAGATCAATGCCCATGATATCAAAGCTTTGCCGCTTAAACCTGACAGTTCCTTCCAGAACAGGCGTCAGCTGCCATCCCGACCGGCGCAAGCTGACGAATTGCTGCAGCGCGATTGCACCGTCTTCCGGCGCCAGCCGGTCCGCAGCTGTTGTACCAAGCTGCTCGGCGGCGCGTGCGTAACTGGCGCGGGCTTCGCCGTTGATTGCCTGAACTGCAGACCAAAGCCCCGTTGCCAGGGCCAGCCCGGCCATCAGCGTTGCCAGTTGCAGGGGATGCCGCCGCCAGTGCGACAGGATGGCACTCAGCGCGGTGCGGATCATGCGGCCTGGCCAAGCTGCAAATGCAGCCGTTGGTCCAGCATCCTGGCAATGGCGGCGGAATGGGTGACCAGAAACAGGGCCGCGCCGCTTTCCCGGACCAGCTCCAGCATCAGGTCCATCACCGCCGCGCTGGCGGTTTCATCCAGGTTCCCGGTCGGCTCGTCCGCCAGCAGCAATTTAGGCCGCAAGGCCAGGGCACGGCCAATGGCAACCCGCTGTTGCTGCCCGCCTGAGAGTTGCTCCGGGTAGCGATCGAGAAAACCGGCCAGGCCAAGACGGTCCGCCAGCACTTGCCCCCAATCAGGATCCCACCGGTTTCCCAACCGCGCGTGCAGCGCGATGTTTTGCCAAATGCTGAGTGAAGGTATTAAATTAAACTGCTGGAAAACAAGAGAAACATCTCTTCTCCGCAACGCCGCGCGCTGCCGGTCTTTAAGGTTTGAAAGCGGGATGCCCGCAATTTCAATTTCGCCGCTGTCAAAACGGTCCAATGCCCCGGCCAAATGCAGCAATGTGCTTTTACCGGAGCCGCTGTCGCCCGTCAGCGCCAGGCTGCTGCCAGCCGCCAAATCCAAAGACACCCCGCGCAAGACAGCGTTTTCCGGCGTCTGTCCCGGATAGGTTTTGGTTACATTGCGGATCTTCAAAACCATTCCGCGGCACCCTCCTGCGCTGTGGTCTTCAATGCCTGCAACGGCACTCAATACCTCTGCCAGGAAGAAGTCCAGTGCGGCACAAAGGCTGGCCCATCCGGCTTTCTTATGGTTAAGCGTTGCGGAGTACCATTCTAAGGTGCTGAAAAGCCCCAGAACAGCTTCGCACCGACAGGAGAGCCAAGATGACGCTATGGAACCAGTTGCTGTGGGGCTCAGTCTATCTGAGTGTCTGCCTGATCCTCGAAATCTCTGTTTTGGTATTGTGTTCCGCCGTGTTGAACAAACTGTCGGCGGGCTTTCCCAAACCTTTCAGGCCTTGGCAGATCGGCATAATGCTGGTGGTGGCGATTTTCATTATTCTGGGCAGCCATACGGCTCAGATCTGGATCTGGTCCGCCGCTTTTGTTCTGGTCGGTGCGATCGGCGACTGGAACACATCTGTTTATTTCTCTCTGGCGACCTATACCACGCTTGGCTACGGCGATGTTGTACTGGGGCCGGCGTTGCGGATTTTTGCCGCCTTTGCTGCAGTCACTGGATTATTCGGGTTTGGGATCAGCACGGCCTTTCTTGTCAGCGCAATGGGGCGGTTGTTTTCCTTTAACGGAGAAACACATAGGGCAAGGGATTAAAGCACAGGTGCCAGCAGTCGCGCCACCGGTGCCAGCAATCGAATGCGCAATGCCTGCCGGTCCAGCGGCTGTGTAAGCGCCGTAGAGCGCTGGAAATCCCTGGCCAGCATTTCAGAGATTTCGCGCGCGGACCGCGGGTCGAAAAACAAGGCCATGGTTTCAAAATTCAGCCGGAAGGACCGGTAGTCGAGGTTCGCCGTGCCCACACCCGAAATCCTGTCATCGATAACAAAACACTTCTGATGCATGAAACCGCCCCGGTAGCGCAGGATATGAACGCCAGCTTCCCGCAGCTCATCAAAAAATGCAAAGCCCGCAAGCCAAGGCAGGTGGTGGTCAATGGATTCCGGCAAAAGGATCCGGACATCCAGCCCGCGCAACGCGGCATGTTTCAAGGCTGCTAGCACCTCCTGATCCGGAACCAGATACGGGGAGGCCAGCCAAACTTTTTCCCGTGCTGCAGTGATTGCGGAGAAAAACAGCATGGACCCGTTGCCGATGCTATCGCCGGGGCCGGTCGAGACGATCAGGGCGGGCCGGTCTTGCGCTGAGTGTTCAGCGTCCCAATTCAACAGGTCCAGGACCGGCTCTTGCGTGTGCCAGTGCCAATCCTCCGCAAAGGAAAGCTGCAGCTGCTGAACAACTGGTCCGGTGAGCCGCGCATGGGTATCCCGCCATGGCCCCATAACAGGGTCCAGCCCCATGTATTCCTCGCCGGCATTCAGCCCGCCGGTAAAGCCGGTCCGCCCATCCACAATAACGGTTTTACGGTGGTTGCGGAAATTGATGCGCAGCCGGTGCCAAGGCGGCCGTTGAACTGCGGGATCAATCATGTTCACACCGGCCTGCTCCAGCGCGCGGGCATAGCTGCGGGGCAGCTTCCGGCTGCCAATACTGTCTGTCATGAACCAAATAGTTACGCCGCGTTCTGCGGCAAGTATCAGCTTGGCCTGAAGCTGCCTCCCCACTGCGTCCGCACGCAGAATGTAGTATTGCACAAGGACATATTCCTGCGCCTTATCAATCTCTTCAAAGATGGCGTTGAATGTATTCTTGCCATTGATGAGCAACTCCAATCCGTTCCCGTGGCAGACGTTCAAGCCTGCAATGGCTTCAAAGGGCGCTGTGTTTACCGGCAGCTTCCGCGCCGCCTCGGATTGGACGCTGGTATAGATCCGTTTAGCAACAACAGCCTGTTCCGCGGCGCGGCGTGCCTTCCAGTACCCTTTGAACCGGTGGTGGCCAAAAACCATGTAGGCGGGCAGGGCGGCTATCGGCGCAGCCAGCAGGAAGACGGTCCAGCCAATAGCCCCTTGCGGTGTGCGCGCGGTGCGGGCTGCGCGAAGGGCTGCAAACCCGGCAGCGGCCCAGGTTGCGGCAATAGCCGTGGTGCTAAGAACAATCCAAAACATCTGAAGGTCCTAAGATAGCGGCTTGATTTCAAATTAGTACTGAAAAGCGGTGCCTGTTACACCGGGCCAGGCTGCGGCAAGAGGAAATCAGGGCGTTTGTTCTTTGCCGCTGGCAATTCCCTAATGGTTGTGGAACCTTACGCCTATGCCAATCCTGCCGCCATTACGCTGCTGGCCTGCAGCCTTGCTAGACGCCGCCCGCCGCTTCAACCGGAAAAACGGCTGGGTGATGAGCAGCCATATCGCCATGTCGATGATGCTGGCGCTGTTTCCGTTTGTTCTGTTTACAGTGGCGCTGGCGGGGACCGTTGCCGGTTTGCTGTCGCAGGACGTCGCTATGGAAACCATGACGGAACAGGTGTTCAGCGTTTGGCCGGATGCGGTGGCACGGCCGATCCTGACCGAACTGAAAGCGGTGCTGCAGACATCAAATACCCAGCTTGTCACCCTGGGCGGCCTGTTTGCGCTTTATTTTGCGTCGAATGGCGTCGATGCCGTCCGCACGGCCATGGTTCAGGCTTATCATGATACGGATACAAGACCGTTTTGGCGGTCGAGGGCGCTGTGCATCGGGCTGGTCGTTCTGGGCGGGGCGGGTATTCTGGCCGTCACCGTGTTTGAGGTGATACTGCCGCTCTATGTCAGGCACATCGCCCAATTTCTGCCCTTCGAGAGCATTCCAAAAGGCTGGGAAAAGGGGTTGAGGGGCGTTCTGGCGCTGGCTCTTCCCACTGGCGCGGTGCTGGCGTTTCATGTGCTGCTGCCTGGCCGCGTGCATCGCTTGCGGCGGATCCTTCCGGGCGCGATTCTAACCCTTCTGCTGTGGCTGGCCTGCGGCAGCGGTTTTGCGTTTTACGTCGGCTCTTTCGCGCAATACTCGGCCACATACGCAGGGCTTGCGGGCGCCATGGCCGCAATGATCTTCCTCTATCTGAATTCAGCTATCCTGATCCTGGGGGCCGAATTCAACGGTGCGCTGATCGAGATCGCCAACGGGATGGGCCGGTCATGAAAACTGCGGGTTTTCTGCAACTGTTTCCGTTTCTTCAACAATAAGGCAGTCCTGCCCCATTTGAGCCCATCTAGCGGCCCAATCACCGTTTAGATCTTCAGGAAGAAGCGGATCCAGAAGGGGCCATCATGACAAAACTGCAAAACAAACTGCGCCACATGCGCCTGTTTGAACTGATGCGCCAGCGTGAAATGGCCGGCCATGTCAGCCGTAAACTGCGGGTGTCCCGGCTGGCCGATGGTGAGGGTGATGACGCTATCCTGCTGCGCGATCTGGCAACGCGGTCGCTGACCGCACCGCACAGCCGCCGGGTCTGACGGGACCTCAGCCCCGGAACCCGGTTGCCACCACAAATTTCTCGGAGCTGTCCGACCGTGAGGAGGGCGGCTTCATGTTTGCCACTTTGGTGAACTTCTGCTTCAACAGCTTCTGCAACTCGCCTTCGGCGCCACCTGCCAGAACCTTGGCCACAAAGGTGCCGCCTTCCTCCAGAACGTCAAAGGCAAAATAAGCGGCGGTTTCACACAGCGAGATGATCCGCATATGGTCCGTCTGCTTGTGGCCGGAACTGGCGGCGGCCATATCCGACATCACCACGTCAGCCTTGCCGCCCAGCCATTCCTTGACCTTGTCGTCGGCGCCGTCCTCCATGAAATCGAGCTGATGGAACTCGGCACCAGCCAGCGATTCAACTTCCTGCAGGTCCACGCCGATAATGCGGCCCACCGACTTGCCCTGTTTTTCGCCCAAAGCATTGATGCGCTTCACCGCCACCTGCGCCCAGCCGCCGGGCGCACAGCCCAGATCGACGATCCGGGCACCAGGCACCAGAAAGCGGTATTTGTCGTCCACTTCCATGATCTTATAGGCTGCGCGCCCGCGATAGCCTTCGGCCTGCGCCCGTTTGACATAGGGGTCATTCAATTGCCGCTGCAGCCAAAGCGTCGAGCTGAGCTTGCGCCCGCGCGCGGATTTCACCTTGACCTTCAGATCGCGCTGACCGCGTCCGGATGTGTTCTTACCTGTCGGCGTCTTTGCCATCATCGTCACCATTTGCGCCGGTGCGCGGAATTCTGCAAAAATTCCGGCCCGGAAATATCCAATTTTTTCCGGCCCCGCCTAGTAGGGACCGTCCTCCAGAACGCCATCCGCGCTCATCTGTGCATAAAGCAGCCCTTCGCGCAGGCCGCGGTCCGCAACCGACAGCCGGTCGGTCGGCCAGCAGCGCAGCAATGCCTGCAGGATTGCAGACCCGGACATGATCAGCGCCTGGCGGTCCTCGCCGATGCGGGGATCGCGGCGGCGGCCCAGAGGCCCGAGTTCTAGATACCCCCGGATCACCTTGTCAATCTGATCGCTGGTCATCCGCAGCCCGTCCACCTTGGTCCGGTCATACCGCTTCAGCCCCAAATGCGACGCTGCAACCGTCGTGACAGTGCCCGAGGTGCCGACAATCTGAAAGCCGATCCGGGTCTGCTCATCCTTATAAGGCGCAAAATCAGCCAGGTTTTCCTCAAAAAACCAGCTCATCAGCGCAAAACGTGCGGCATCGTCTTCGACATCGTTGAACTGGTCCCGCAATGTGGCAACCCCCAGCGGCACGGAAATCCAATCCACCACCTTGGCCGCGGGAAACGGGCTTTCGGTGGTATGGAACCCGTTATGCAGCCGCATGATCGCAGAGGGGCGGTCGCGCCGCGGGACTGATGAGATGTCGATCCACACCAGTTCAGTCGAGCCGCCGCCGATATCGACCACCAGCAACTGATCCGTTTTGGTGGAAACCAGCGGCGCGCAGGAAATCACCGCCAGACGTGCTTCCTCTTCCGGCTGGATGATTTCCAGCGTCAGACCGGTTTCCCGCTTCACCTGGCGGATGAACTCGCGCGCGTTCTTTGCCCGGCGGCAGGCCTCGGTTGCCACCAGCCGCATCCGCCGGACCCTGTTGCGTTTCAGTTTCTGCTGGCAGATCCGCAGCGCCTGGATGGTGCGCGCCATCGAAGACCGCGACAACCGTCCGGTCCGCTCCAGCCCGGCGCCGAGCTGCACCGACTTGGAGAAACTGTCAACCACATGAATGCCGCTGCCCTTGGGCTGGGCGATCAGCATGCGGCAGCTATTTGTACCCAGATCCAGCGCCGCATAAAGCGCATCAGGATCGGGCCGGGCCGGTGCAGGGGTTTCGACCGCCTTGGGAAACGCGCCCGCACCTTTCGAGCGCCTGGGCGCCATGATTCACGCCCTCCGATTATCGTGTTAACGACAACAATAGGGGCGCCGGTGCAGCGGCGCAAGCGCCTGCTGGCAGAAGCGAAGCAATTTCCGCAGCTTCGAGGAAATCTCATAATCCACATGAATATTTTGGCGGCAAACCCCTGTGGCATTCGAAACGGCACAAAGCTAGTGTCCCGGCAGCAAAACGTCGCTCAATCCCATCGTGTTGTCGAAAATCGACCAACGTGCGGGCGGCCGCCGCTCTAGAACGTGGTCTATCCAGGCTAGGAGGAAATTAGGCATGCCCGACGTTACGATCGTATACTGGCGCGATATCCCTGCGCAGGTCATCGTTGGCAAAGGCCGCCGCGGCGCCAAACGCCAGCTCGAAGAACGGTTCGAGCAGGCCATCGACCGCGCGGCTATGAAGGTGAACGCCAAAGACGCGGATGCCTATCTTGCCGAGTGGCGCAAGGCCGCGCCTTATGCCGCCGAAGGCGAAGCGGCCGATGTTGCCGAAGCTGAGGCAACCCGACTGGAAACGGAATACGATCAGGACCGCCTGAAGACCCTGATTGCAAACGACGGATGGGCGTGAGCCTGACACCACTATGGGAGGCCGTGATGGCTTTGCTGAACTTTAAGAAACGCGATTCTGGCGCTGGCCAGTCTGCCACCCCCGAAATGGAAGCCTTCCTGAAAGGCTATTCCATCGAAGTGATGCCGCGCACTGCCGCCAAGGTCGATGATTTCCGCGATCTGCTGCCCGCCGGCACCCGTGTCTATGTCGCACATATCGAAGGCACCCCGATTGAGGATATGGTCGACACTGCCAAGCGCATTGCAGGTGAAGGCTATGATGTGATGCCGCATTTCCCGGCACGTATCATCAAGGACAAGGCCACCCTGGGTGACTGGATCAACCGCTACCAGGGCGAAGCCGGCGTCAAGCAGGGCCTGATCCTGGCCGGTGGCGTTGCCAAGCCGCATGGCGATTTCGACAGCTCGATGCAGCTCTTGGAAACCGGGCTGTTCGATGATGCGGGCTTTACCAACCTGCACGTTGCTGGCCATCCCGAGCCGAACCTGGACATCGACCCCAAGGGCGGCCGTGCCAACACCTATGCGGCGCTGGATTGGAAACAGGAATTCTCCAAGCGCACCGACGCCGATATGGCGCTGGCAACCCAGTTCTGCTTTGAGGCGCAGCCGGTGATCGACTGGGTGAACGAGCTGAGCGAACGCGGCATGAACCTGCCGGTCCATATCGGCATCGCCGGCCCGGCCAAACTGCAGACCATGATCAAATTTGCAATCGCCTGCGGCGTCGGCCCGTCGCTCAAAGTGCTGCAGAAGCGCGCCAAAGACGTCTCCAAGCTGCTGCTGCCGCATGAGCCGGGCGAGGTTCTGGCCGGTCTGGCAGCGCATAAGGCAGCCAACCCCGATTTCGCAATCGAGAAGGTCCACTTCTTCCCGCTGGGCGGCATCAAGACCAATGCCACCTGGGCGATCAACAACGGCGGCGATTCCGCCAAGCCGGTTAACTCCTAAGACCCTAAGGATCAAAAATGACCCGTACAGTCGTAGAATCAAAAACAAAAACCGCGGTCCTGGGCTTTGACGAGCCGTTCTGTGTCATCGGTGAGCGCATCAACCCGACCGGCCGCAAAAAACTGGCAGCCGAGCTGGAAGCCGGCGATTTCTCCACCGTTGAAAAAGACGCCGTGGCGCAGGTTCTGGCCGGTGCAACCGTGCTCGATATCAACGCAGGCGTGGTTTACAATTCAAACCCGAACCCGAACGAGACCGAGCCGCCGCTGATGAAGAAGATCGTCGAGCTGGTACAGGGGCTGGTCGATGTGCCGCTGTGCATCGACTCTTCGGTTCCGGGCGCGCTGGAAGCCGGCCTGGAAATCTGCGAAGGCCGTCCGCTGCTGAACTCGGTCACCGGCGAAGAAGAGCGCCTGGAGCAGATCCTGCCGCTGGTCAAAAAGTACAACGTGCCGGTTGTGGCGATCTCCAACGACGACACCGGCATCTCGGAAGACCCTGATGTGCGTTTCGCCGTCGCCAAGAAGATCGTTGAGCGCGCTGCCGATTTCGGCATCCCCGCCCATGACATCGTGGTTGACCCGCTGGTGATGCCGGTTGGTGCAATGGCGACTGCCGGCCTGCAGGTGTTTGCCCTGGTCCGCCGTCTGCGCGAAGAGCTGGGTGTGAACACCACCTGCGGCGCGTCCAACATCTCCTTTGGCCTGCCGAACCGTCACGGCATCAACAACGCCTTCCTGCCGATGGCAATGGGCGCTGGCATGACCTCGGCGATTATGAACCCGGTGGCGCTGCCCATCACCCAGAAGAAGATCGCCGAAAAAAGGGCGGAAGTTGAAGCCGCCGGCATCGTCCTGCCCGAGGGCATGGAAGACGAAGCCTTTGTGCAGATGTTCGGTCTCGGCTCCACCAAGCCGCGCGCAGGCAAGGAAATGGAGGCCATTCGCGCTGCCAACTTCCTGACCAACAACGACCCGCATGGCGGCGACTGGATCAAGTTCAACAAAGAGCCTGCCAAAGAAGGCGAAGAAGGCCGTGGCCGTGGCGGCCGCGCCGGCGGCCGCCGCCGCCGCGCCTGATCCGCGCAGGCAGACTGAACAAAAGGCCGGGCAGAAGTGTCCGGCCTTTTTCGTTTTATCAACAGCCTATGTATGCGGGGGCGTGGCAGTTGCGGATTTTGCAACGCACATTACTCAAGGCGCACACGGCGATGCGCTGGCAAACGCTGCAGAAAGATATGTGTTTCTGCAAAGTGTCCGGCCGTTCGGGGCGCCGGATATTGCCGATCTCACTTTTGCCCATCGGCTGACTTATGACATTAAGTCCAACTGGAAGAACGCGGTCGACAGTTTTCTGGAATGCTGCCATTGCCCGACAGCGCATAAGGACTTTTGCGATCTGGTCGACATGGACACCTACAAGGTGGCAACCCATGGCATCTATTCCAGTCACTTGGCCGATGCGGGCACCACGCCCAACAGCGTCTATGATGTCTACAACGCGACGGTCAAAACCCATGCGGTTTGGTGGCTGTGGCCCAATACCTTATCAAAGCTGCAAACAATGCTTTCGGGCGGGTCGATCTGCTGGTCAACAATGCAGCTGTTCAGGTCGAAAAAACCGTGGCCGACAGCGACGACGACGATTGGAACCTGGTGATGAACGTCAATTGCAAAGGCGTGTCCAACTTGTGCCGTGCGGCCCTCTTGGATATGGCGGTACATGGCGGCAATATCATCAATATCGGCTCGATCCCGGGCATGGCCGCGGACCCGTCTATGGCTCTTTACAATGCGTCCAAGGCTTTCGTGCATGGGCTGACCCGCGCAATCGCCGTTGACCATGGACCAAAGGTACGCTGCAATGCTATCCGCCCCGGCTGGATCATCACCGAAATGGCCAAGGATGGCTTTGCCTTGGCAAACGATCCGGGCAAGGCCATGACCGATGCGCTGGCGCGCCATCCGGTCGGGCGGTTCGGGGAACCGGCCGACATTGCCAACATGGTTGCATTGCTGGCGTCGGACCGGTCTGCCTATGTGACCGGCGCATGTTTTACTGTCGACGGCGGCATGACTGCTGCGTCACCACTTAATCCGGGATTGTTCTGATGGAATTTGCACATACCGCATCTCTTGGCGGCGGCGTCATCGGCGCCAGCTGGACCGCGTTGTTTCTGGCATCAGGACGGTCCGTGGCCGTATATGATCCCGCGCCAACCGCCGAAAAACAGGTGCGCAGCTACATTGAGACAGCCTGGCCGGCGATGACTGAACTGGGATTGACGGCAAACGGCGATCCCGATGCGGTCACCTTCCACGCCTCAGCACCGGAAGCCGTCCAGGGCGCCGCGTTCATTCAGGAAAGCGTTCCGGAACGGCTGCCTGTTAAACATGCCCTGTTTGGCGAGATCGAAGGGGAAATGGACAAGGATGCAATACTGGCCAGCTCGGCCTCGGGCCTGACTTTGGGACAGATGCAGGGCGGCTGGAAAGACCCGTCACGGATAATCCTGGGCCACCCATTCAACCCGCCGCACCTTATCCCTCTGGTCGAAGTTATGGGCAATGACAGGACTGCGGATGGGATCGTGGAGGCAGCTGAACGTTTTTATGAAAGCATCGGCAAAATAACCATCCGCGTTAACAAGGAAATCGCTGGTCATGTTGCCAACCGCCTGCAAGCCGCAGTCTGGCGCGAGGCGATCAGCCTTGTGATTCAGGGCGTCGCCTCGGTTGAAGACGTCGACAAGGCAATGTGGGCCGGACCGGGCCTCAGATGGGCGGCGATGGGGCCGACCATGTTGTTCAACCTGGGTGCCGGAGAGGGCGGCCTGGCAGCATTCTGCGATCACTTCGCGGATACGTTCAACGGCTGGTGGGACGACCTGGGGCAGGTGCATTTGAACGAAGACGTGGCGCAAACCCTGATCAAGGGCGTGCAGGACGAAGCACAGGGTCAATCCCCAGCCGAGCTTTCAGCCAAACGGGATGCCCTGATCACCGCCATGCAGAAGGCTGCCGCCGGGCTGCGCTAACGCGATTGGAAATTGAAGAAAGTCCCTGACCCGGTGCCTTTTGCAATCAGCACCGGGCAAGCGGGCTGTTCAACGGGTAGCAATGCTGTCGCAGTGCGCCTTTTTGTTTGCTGACTGCCTGTGCAAAAGGGCCAAAGCTGTCCTATCTGGCGCTTTAAAGCTGCGCAGTTGGCATGGCCGGAAGTCCTCAAAGGGGTCATAGTATGACACCTTTGGCGGAATTTACCGCTACAGAGGCAAAACGCACTATTGCCCAGGGTCTAACTGATTGTCTTTGGATATCAGGGGAATAATGGCGGAGAGACAGGGATTCGAACCCTGGGAACCCGTGAAGGCTCAACGGTTTTCGAGACCGCCCCGTTCGACCACTCCGGCACCTCTCCGCGGGGGTCTGGTGGGGCAGCGTTTAAGGTTGATTCCGGGTGCGTGCAAGCAGGAAATGCGGCTGCGGCAAAAAAAGCCGGTTTGCCGTTGCCAGCCAAATGTTTTTGCCTAAATTTGCTTTATGAAGATGCCGCTCAAAACCCCCGCTGTGCTTTTACGTTTCCTGACTTTGCTGTGTTTGGCTGCCGTGGGAGTGCCGCAGACCGGCCTGGCCGCAGACCGTGAGAGGGTTGAGGCGTTTCTGGAAGTGACCGGCTTTGACGTCGCGCTCGACAGCATTGCCTTGTCCGCCTCCAGCGCACCGGAGATGCTGGGGGTGGATGCTGGCGCCTTTGGCAGCCAATGGACCGAATTGTCGGGGGACGTCTTTGACACCGCTGAAATGCGCGGCCTGGCGCTGGAGATCCTCGAAAGCACGCTGGACGACGAAGCCCTGGATCATGCGGCGGCCTTTTATGCCAGCGAATTGGGGCAGCGCCTGGTGCGGGCGGAAAACGCCTCGCATAAGGTCGAAGATGACGCGGTAAAGCAATTGGCAGGCAACCGCATCATCTCGGACATGGTCAAGGACGGCAGCGCACGTGTCGCCATGTACCAGCGGATGGGAACTGCAATTGATGCCGCAGGGGCAGGCGTAAAGGCGCTGCAGCAGATCCAGTTCCGCTTCCTTATGGCCGCCGCCGCTGCCGGGGTGATCAAACTGGAGCTGGACGCCGACGGCTTGCGGGCCCTGATGAAGGCGCAGGAGGGCGAGCTGCGCCTCAGCCTGCAGGCCTCCAGCCTGGCCGCCTCGGCCTATACTTACCAGGAGTTCAGCGATGCCGAGGTCGAGGCCTATGTTATGGCCCTGGAAGAGGCGCCCATGCAGCGGGTTTATGAGTTGCTTAACGCTGTGCAGTATGAGATCACAGCCAACCGCTTTGAAGAACTGGCGCACCGGATGGCGGAACTGACACCCGGGCAGGATATCTGAACCTGCACAGGCTTATGGCGCAGGGTGTGGAAAACGGTTGACACCTTTGAATTTCCGAACCATAAGCCCGCATCCCGGCCCGGACTCCGTGCGCCGGGATTCATTTGTAATACGCCCATGACACGGGCGCGCTGTTCGAGGCGGCATTTGCCGAAACACCCGCAAGGGGGCCGTAGGACGCGGGTATAAAAGGAAAGACGCACATGTTTGCGGTCCTCAAGACCGGCGGCAAGCAGTACAAGGTTCAAGCGGGCGATATCCTCCGCATTGAGAAACTTGCTGCAGACGCTGGCGACACCATCCAGTTCGACGAAATTCTGATGCTTGGCGGCGACGCACCTGTTGTGGGCGCTCCGCTGGTAGATGGCGCTGCCGTAAAGGCAGAAGTGATCGACCAGATCAAAGGCGAAAAGCTGATCAACTTCGTCAAGCGCCGCCGGAAGCACTCCTCCAAGCGCACCAAAGGCCACCGTCAGAAGCTGACCCTGGTCCGGATCACCGAGATCCTGGCATCGGGCGCAACCAAAGCTGCTCCGAAAGCCGCTGCCAAAGCTGCACCTGCAGCCGGTTCGGACGACCTGACCCAGCTGACCGGCGTTGGCCCTGCTGCCGTCAAAAAGCTGAACGAAGCAGGCCTGACCACCTTTGCCCAGATCGCAGCCTTGTCCGAAGACGACATTGCTGGTATCGAAGCGGTCAAAGTGAAGCCCGAGTGGGTTGAGCAAGCCAAAGATCTGGCTAAAGGCTAAGGAGAGAGAGAATGGCACATAAAAAAGCTGGCGGTTCCTCACGTAACGGTCGCGACTCCGCGGGCCGCCGTCTTGGCGTGAAACTTTTCGGTGGCCAGGCGGCCATCGCAGGCAACATCATCGTGCGTCAGCGCGGCACCAAGTTCTGGCCGGGCGAAAACGTAGGCATTGGCAAGGATCACACTTTGTTTGCCACCGCCGAAGGTGCTGTCACCTTCCGCAAAGGCCTGAAAAACCGCACCTTTGTATCGGTTCTCCCAGTGGCGGAGGCCGCTGAGTAAGCCGACCTGAAAGGTAAAGAAATCTTTAGGGGGATCGGTTATAACGCCGGTCCCCCTTTTCTTTTTTGCGTCTGCGAGTTCGTGATGTGTTTTCCTGCTGATACCAGCCCCCTCGGTTTTGTGCCGCTGCCGTCCGGTGTTCACGCCGGGCCAACAAGAAGTTTTGCGCGAATTGAAGACCTTGGGTCTTGCTCCAGGGGCAGGGCGAACACATCTGAAAATCATCGCCGCAACAACAAAGACAATTGCCGCCAGAAGTACACAGGCAGAGGAGGAGCACGTCCATGAACTTGGAACATATCGTGTGCCAGCAGGCCATCGAAACAGAACGGTTTATTTTGCGGCCGCTGCGAAAATCCGATGCCGGGCTGATCGAACATTACGTCAGCGATGCGCGCGTTGCCCGCATGACCCGCTCGGTCCCGCATCCGCTGCCGCCCGGCGCTGCCGAAGCCTTTGTCGCCCGTGCCATGGCCGAAGAACGGGACGAGGATGTCTGGGTGATCGATGGCACCGCCGAAGGCGACGCAGAGCTGAAAGGCGTGATCGGCCTCAAGCGGATGGACCGCAACCAGTCGGAAGTGTCCTATTGGACTGCGCCGCCGTTTTGGAATACCGGGCTTGCCTCTGCTGCGGTAAAGGCATTGGTGGATGCAAATCCGCAAAGCAACGCGGCGATGTTTGCCTCGGTGTTTCAGGACAACCCGGCCTCGGCCCGGGTGCTGATCCATTGCGGCTTTGAATATCTCGGGGACGCCGAAAGCTATTCGGTGGCGCGCGATGCCTCTGTCCCGACCTGGACTTACAGCCGAAAACTGTGATTGGCGCGGCGCGCGCTTTGCGGTAAGGCAAACGAAACATTCCCGCCAAGGCCTTAGGGCTTTGGCGGGACACTTGTACTGCGCGGGCGGGCACAGGATCCCGCCGCATTAAGGAGCTGTCATGAAATTCCTCGATCTGACAAAGGTCTATATCCGCTCGGGCGCCGGCGGGAACGGCTGTGTCAGTTTCCGGCGCGAAAAGTATATCGAATACGGCGGGCCGGACGGGGGCGATGGCGGCAAGGGCGGTTCGGTTTGGGCCGAAGTGACGGACGGGCTGAACACCCTGATCGATTTCCGCTATCAGCAGCATTTCTTTGCCAAAAACGGCCAGTCGGGCATGGGCCGACAGCGCACCGGCAAGGATGGCGACGACATTATTTTGCGTGTCCCCGTGGGGACAGAGATTCTGGACGAAGACCAGGAAACCGTTCTGGCGGATCTCACCGAAGTCGGCCAGCGCGTGCTGCTGGCCAAGGGCGGCAATGGCGGCTTTGGCAACCTGCACTTCAAATCGGCTACCAACCAGGCGCCGCGCCGGGCCAATCCGGGCCAGGAATGCGTAGAGCGCACCATCTGGCTGCGCCTCAAGCTGATTGCTGACGCAGGCCTGCTTGGCCTGCCCAACGCGGGCAAATCGACCTTCCTGTCGGCAACCTCCAACGCGCGCCCCAAGATTGCCGATTACCCCTTTACCACATTGCATCCGAACCTCGGCGTGGTCGGCATCGACAATACCGAATTTGTGGTTGCCGACATCCCCGGCCTGATCGAAGGCGCCCATGAAGGCAAGGGGATCGGCGACCGCTTCCTGGGCCATGTGGAACGCTGCGCGGTGCTGCTGCATCTGGTGGACGGCACCTCTGACACCGTGGTTGAGGATTACCAAACCATCATAGGGGAGCTGGAAGCCTATGGCGGTGTTCTTGCCACCAAGACCCGGATCACTGCGCTGAACAAGGTGGATGCGATCGACCCGGAGGAGCGCGACGAAAAACGTGCCGCCTTGGAACAGGCTGTTGGCGGCCCGGTCATGATGATGTCCGGCGTCAGCCGCGAAGGGCTGAACGAGGTGCTCCGCGCGGTACGGGCAGAAATCGACGATGACCGCGTCCGCATGAAACCCGCCGAGGAGGAAGCGCCTTGGCAGCCCTGAAGTCGGCAAAACGGATTGTCGTCAAGATCGGCTCGGCCCTGCTGGTTGACCGCGGCAGCGGCGAGCTGCGCGCAGGCTGGCTGCATTCCTTGGCCAATGACGTAGCCTGGCTGAAGGCCGGCGGCACCGACGTGGTGCTGGTTTCCTCCGGCTCCATCGCTTTGGGCCGGGGTGTTCTGGGCCTGCCGCGCGCGGACCTGCCGTTGGAGCAATCCCAGGCCGCAGCGGCAGTTGGCCAGATCCGTCTGGCCCGCGCCTATGAGGAGGCGCTGGCGCCGCACCGGATTACCACGGCGCAGGTGCTGGTAACGCTGGAAGACAGCGAAAACCGCCGCCGCTATCTGAACTCCCGCGCCACTTTGGAAACGCTTCTGGGGATGGGCGCGGTGCCGATCGTCAACGAGAACGACACCATCGCCACGGATGAAATCCGTTATGGCGACAATGACCGGCTGGCTGCACAGGTGGCGGTGACAGTTGGTGCCGATGCCTTGATCCTGCTGTCCGATGTTGACGGTTTCTACAGCGCCAACCCCGCGCTGGATCCCAAGGCCAAACGTTATGACCGGATTGACAAGATCACACCGGAGATTGAGGCGATGGCCGGCGATGGTGTTTCCGGCCTGTCCAAAGGCGGGATGATCACCAAACTGCTGGCGGCAAAGATGGCCACTGCAGCCGGCTGCGCCATGGTAATCACTGAAGGTTCGCCATTGAACCCTTTGAAAACACTTGAAGATGGCGCATCGTGTACTTGGTTCACCGGGCAAGGCGACCCGCAGGCCGCACGAAAGCGCTGGATCAGCGCGATGAAGACCCGCGGTGTTCTGACCATCGACGAAGGCGCTGCGCGCGCACTGATGTCAGGTAACAGCCTGCTGCCCGCAGGTGTGCGTCATGTGGGGGGTGACTTTGGCCGCGGCGATCCGCTGGCCATCCTTAGCCCAGACGGGCGCAAACTGGGGCAGGGGCTGTCACGCTATACAGCGGACGAAGCCCGCGCCATCCAAGGGCGCCAATCGCAGGAAATCGAGGCCACGCTGGGCTATCCCGGCCGCGCCGCATTGATCCACCGCGATGATATGGCGCTTTGAGCAGACCATCTGATAATCTATTCCAGCCGGCAGGCACCCGATGTGCCATAAAAGGACCGGCAAGGGCGCGAGACACATGAAAGACAATGAAAACATTCCCGCTGTGATGGCGGAGCTTGGCAAACGTGCAAAGCAAGCGGCGCAGATCCTGGCCACGGCCAGTGCTGAGCGCAAACATGCCGCCTTGATCGGCGCAGCCCAAGCGGTTTGGAGCCGCCGGGCTGAGATCATCGCCGAGAACGTCAAGGATCTGGAGTTCGGCCGGACCAAAGGCCTGTCCGACGCGATGATGGACCGGCTGATGCTGGACGAGCCCCGTATTCAAGGCATCGTCGACGGCCTGCGCGCGGTGGCAGAACAGCGCGATCCGGTGGGCGAAGTGATGGAAGAGTGGGAACAGCCCACTGGCCTCAAGATCCAGCGCGTCCGCACGCCGCTTGGGGTGATCGGGGTAATCTATGAAAGCCGCCCGAATGTGACGGCGGACGCCGGCGCGCTCTGCCTGAAATCAGGTAACGCGGTCATTCTGCGCGGCGGTTCGGAAAGCTTTCATTCCAGTCAGGCAATCCATGCCTGCTTGGCCGAGGGGCTGAAATCCGCGGGCCTGCCCGAAGATGCTGTGCAGCTGGTGCCAACCCGCGACCGGGCTGCGGTGCAGCAGCTGCTGACCATGACAGACTATGTCGACGTCATTGTGCCCCGTGGCGGCAAGGGCCTGGTGGGTCTGGTCCAGCGCGAGGCACGGGTGCCCGTTTTTGCCCATCTTGAAGGCATCGTGCATATTTACCTCGACAAAGCCGCCGATCCGCAAAAAGCGCTGGATGTGGTGCTGAACGCCAAGACCCGCCGCACCGGGATCTGCGGCGCCGCGGAATGCCTGCTGGTCCATCAGGACATCGCAGGAACGCTGGGTAAAGCAGTGTTGGAAGCCCTGGCATCCGCCGGCGTGGAAATCCGCGCTGAAGCCGGACTTCCCGGACCGAGTGGTATGACTGCTGCCAGTTCCGAGGACTGGGGCAAGGAATACCTGGATTCCATCATTGCTGCCAAGCAAGTAGCGGGCCTTGATGAAGCAATCCAGCACATCCGCACGTATCACTCTCAGCACACCGATTGCATCATCACCGAGGATGAGGCTGCAGTTCAGAAGTTCTTTTCCGAACTCGACAGCGCAATCCTGATGCACAATGCTTCGACCCAGTTTGCCGACGGCGGAGAGTTTGGCATGGGCGCGGAAATCGGGATTGCTACCGGCAAGATGCACGCGCGCGGTCCGGTCGGCGCTACTCAGCTGACAAGCTTTAAATATCTGGTGCGCGGCGACGGCACCACCCGGGCGTAACCGGCAGAAAACGCAAAACGCCGGGCGGCTGGCCCGGCGTTTCTTTGCGGAAATAGCTGCGAATCAGAACTGCAGCGTGATCTTTTCCAGGCTCTGCTCCAGCCGGACGGTGCGGTCTGCTTCCTTTGCGGCCTCGGGGAGCAGCGCAAATTGCACCAGCGCCGGCGTGATCTCGGCATTTGAATTGCCGCCGCTGACCCGCGCCCACAGCTCATCATCCACGTTCAGCTTGCGGCCTTCGCCCATTACCGTCCATTTGCCGCCGGCGCAGAAAATCTTAACTGTGCCGCCATAGGGAAGGGCGGATTCCAGGCACAGAGCCGCCAGCAGGGACAGGCGCGCCTCGCTGCGGGTGCATCCCTCCAGAGGCGACCATTGGTACTTGATCCGGCCGCCTTTGCTGATGTCCTCCAGCACCGAAATCAATTCGGCCCGGCCCATTTGCTGGTCGCCGGCAGCGCCAAAGGCGATGCGGAAGAAACGGATGCGGGCATTGGCATTTGCGACGCTGTCAGAGATCAGCTCCAGCTCGGGGCCGGACATGCTGCCAGCCATTCCAAGCAGTTCCAGACCGTTGTTTATGGCACCGACAGGGCTGATCAGATCATGGCAGATCCGGGACCCTACCAAAGCAGCCAGATTGGCGTTATCTACACCCATAACTTATACTTCCTCCGAACTGGGCCACCCGCCAATGAATGACCTCAACGCTATTTTAGCCCCCGGCATGTTCGTCCGGCACCCGGATCACCCTGAATGGGGTGTCGGGCAGGTGCAATCGAACGCGGGCGGCAAGATCACCGTGAATTTCCCCGACCAAGGCAAGCTTGTGATTGACGGAGCGCGCGTCTCCCTTATTCCCGTCTTTGATCCATAACGGTTTATGAAGGGTTAACGAACTCCATCTAATTCGCCTGAAAAGCTGCGCGTTCTTTGCCTTAATACAGGGATGCGCTCAAGCCTGATCGACGCAAAGGTGACCGAATGCAAGACTGTCCTCCGGAATTTTCCGTCAAGATTGCAGAAACAGACGCGGAGCTGCGCGCCGCACAGGCGCTGCGGTACGACGTATTTGTGCGCGAGCTTGGCGGCGGCGGCGCGTTGGTGGACCATGATGCGGGGCTGGAGCAGGACAGGTTCGATCCGTTTTTTGACCACATGCTGGTGATAGATGACACCACGGGCACGGTGGCCGGTGTCTACCGCTTGCTGCGTGATGATCAGGCTGCAGAAGCCGGGCAGTTTTATTCCGAGGATGAATATGACCTGACCGTGCTGAGGTCCTCCGGCCGCAAGCTGCTGGAGCTGGGCCGCTCTTGCCTGCATGCGGATTACCGCGGCGGCATGGCAATGTTCCACCTTTGGTCCGGGCTGGCAGACTATGTGCAGACCCACGGTATCGAGGTTCTTTTCGGGGTCGCAAGCTTTCACGGCACCGATACCGCTGCGCTGGCCAATCCGCTGGCCATGCTGCACCACAATCATATGGCGCCGCCCGGGCTGCGTGTACGGTCAAAGTCGTTTCAATCCATGAACTTGGTGGCCGCAGATGATCTCAACCGCAAACGTGCGATGGTGGAAACCCCCTCGCTGATCAAAGCATATCTGCGGCTGGGCGGATACGTCGGCGACGGCGCCTATGTCGATCAGTCGTTCAACACCACCGATGTGTGCCTGATCCTGGACACCGCGCAAATGAACGACCGCCAACGCCGGATTTATTCCGGAGGCAAGGGCCGGAAATGAGCGTCAGCTGGCAAAGCGAAGAGGCGCCGGATCCGGTCCGGATCAGCGCCTTGGGCTGGTTGCTGGTGCTGCTGCGCGGGCTGCCGCTGGCGGTGCTGGTATTTGGCGGGCTGCTGGTATTGCTGGCCCTGCGGCTGATTGAGCGGCCAGTATTCGGCTTGCAGCGGCCGGTCACGCCGTTCATCACCCAGTTTGTCTGCCGCAATGCCTTTCGCATTCTGGGGATCCGCTTCATAACCCGCGGAACGCTGATGCGTCAAAAAGGGGCCGTGGTGGCCAATCACGCCTCCTGGCTGGACATTTTTGCCCTCAACGCGCGCAAGCGGATCTACTTTGTTTCCAAGGCGGAGGTTGCCAAATGGCCGGGGATCGGCTGGCTGGCGCGGGCCACCGGCACCGTCTTTATCGAACGCAATCCCAAAAAAGCCAGGGAACAGGCCGACATGTTTGAACAGCGCCTGCTGGCCGGCCATAAGCTGCTGTTTTTCCCCGAAGGCACCTCTACCGATGGTTTGCGGGTTTTGCCCTTTAAAACAACGCTCTTTGCTGCGTTTTTTTCTGAAAAACTGCGCAAAGATCTGCATATCCAGCCTGTTTCGGTCCGCTACCGCGCGCCCGATGGCGCCCCGGTGCGGTTCTATGGCTGGTGGGGAGATATGGATTTCGGGCCGCATCTTCTTAAGATCCTGGCAACCCCGCGGCAAGGCCAGGTGGAGCTGATCTACCACCAGCCGTTAAAGGTTGCCGCCTTCCCGGACCGCAAAGCCCTGGCCGCCACTGCCGGGAAATTGGTGAAGGATGGCCACCTGCGCGCTTTGAATGGTTGAAAAATCAGGCGGGAACCGGTTTCTTCCGGATCCGCTATTGTCAGCTGACAATTTCTGCTCTATGAGCGCGCCTACGAACCCGCAGGCGGGGTTTGGCCTGATCAGGGGAGACATCCCTGACGGACCCCCGGTTGGAGCATCCGCTCTGAACCCCCGCCGAGGATAGAAACCGGAAAGGATATACTAGCATGGCTCTTCCTGAGTTCACCATGCGTCAGCTGCTTGAAGCTGGCGTTCACTTCGGCCACCAGACTCAGCGCTGGAACCCGCGCATGGCACCGTTCATCTACGGTTCGCGCAACGGCATCCACATCATGGACCTGACCCAGACTGTTCCGATGCTGGACCAGGCGCTGCAGGTTGTCCGTGACACCGTTGCCAAAGGCGGCCGCGTCCTGTTCGTCGGCACCAAGCGCCAGGCAGCCGGCCCGATCGCCGAAGCGGCTGAAAAGTCGGCTCAGTACTTCATGAACCACCGCTGGCTCGGCGGCACTCTGACCAACTGGAAAACCGTTTCCCAGTCGATCAACCGCCTGAAAGAAATCGACGAGAAAATGGCGGGCGGCGCCGAAGGCCTGACCAAGAAAGAGCGTCTGGGCATGGAACGCGACCAGGAGAAGCTCGAAGCGTCTCTGGGCGGCATCCGTGATATGGGCGGCGTGCCGGACCTGCTGTTCGTCATCGACGTGAAAAAAGAAGCGCTGGCCATCGCCGAAGCCAAGAAACTGGGTATTCCGGTTGTGGCTATTGTCGACACCAACTGCTCCCCCGATGGCGTGGACTTCATCATTCCGGGCAACGACGACGCATCGCGCGCCATCTCGCTGTACTGCGACCTGGTTGCACGCGCAGCACTCGACGGCATGTCCGCTCAGCTGGGTGCCGCAGGCGTTGACCTGGGCGCGCTCGAAGAAGCGCCGGTCGAAGAAGCCGTGGCTGAAGAAGCCGCTGCTGCTGACGCCTGATCCGTCCCGTCACGGAACTGACATGCGGGGCAGGGTATCACCTGCCCCAAATCTGTTTTTGAATTGAGGAGAGCCTAAGATGGCAATCACTGCTGCTATGGTGAAAGAACTGCGCGAATCCACCGGCGCAGGCATGATGGACGCGAAGAAAGCCCTGGTCGAAAACAACGGCGACATGGAAGCCGCGGTTGACTGGCTGCGCACCAAAGGCCTGGCCAAGGCTGCCAAGAAATCCGGCCGTACCGCCGCAGAAGGCCTGGTTGCCGTGATCGTCGAAGGCAACAAAGGTGTTGCCGTCGAAGTGAACTCGGAAACCGACTTTGTCGGCAAGAACGCTGAATTCCAGGCAATGGTCGGCGGTATCGCCAAGGCTGCGCTGGGTGTTTCGGACGTCGAAGCGCTGAAGGCTGCCGACATGGGCGGCAAAACCGTTGCTGACACCATCACCGACAAGATCGCCACCATTGGCGAAAACATGTCGGTCCGCCGCATGGCCGCGCTGGAAGGCGAAACCGTTGTGTCCTATGTGCACAACGCCGCTACCGCAGGCATGGGCAAAATCGGTGTTCTGGTTGCCATGAACGGCGGCGACGCCGCGATCGGCAAACAGATCGCAATGCACATTGCAGCTGCCAACCCCGCCGCGCTGTCCGAAGCAGACATGGACGCCTCTGTGGTTGAGAAGGAAAAGCAGGTTCAGATGGACATCGCCCGCGAATCCGGCAAGCCGGAGCAGGTGATTGAAAAGATGATCGTTGGCCGGATGAAGAAATTCGTCGCGGAATCGACCCTGCTGAACCAGCAGTTCGTTGTGAACCCGGACCTGACCGTTGAAGCCGCAGCCAAAGAAGCAGGCGCAACCATCACCGGTTTTGCCCGCGTTGAAGTCGGTGAAGGCATCGAAGTCGAAAAAGAAGACTTTGCAGCCGAAGTCGCCAAAGCCGCACAGGGCTGATTTAAGCTAATTCGGGCTGTTCAGTTTTCACGCTTGAATTCAAAAACCGGCAGGGATGTCCCTGCCGGTTTTTTTGTGCGTATCGCTCCCCGCATATGGAATGCGCGGCCCAGCGGCTGAACGCGTCTTTGCATATTTTAATGAGACCGCCAAAAGGATGTGAGGGACCCCACTGATGGGGATGGGCGAGGCCCCTCTGTATCCGGAACAGACGCAGAACAATACGCGTCTGTTCCTGACCAGGTAGGAGAGCCTTGAAATCACAAGGGTCGTTACCCATTAGTTCCTTGGCTAAAGCCACCACTCACGGAACAGAGGCAACATGCAGAATATCAACCTATAACGGTAGTATAGAATTCCATACCTCTTACGGCTTAGTTCAGGCCGGGCCGGATTGAAAAACCGGTTAAATTTCCGCCGCTTGTAAGCGATCAAAGACAGCGGGGCGAAATCTGAAATTGCCGCTGCGGCGGCGACGGTCATCCGCGGTCAAGCGGCTGCCTAGGCATCCATGATATACATTTGATTGTGCAACGCCGCCTTCAAAACAGCCTGGGCGGTTGTCTCGACAGAAAGCGATTCCCTGGCAAGGCGCAGGTGTTTTTCAATCGTCGCGGGTGTAAGTTCCATCAGAAGTGCAATGTCCTGCGTGGTTTTGCCATCGCCAACCCATTGCAGAACCTCCCGTTGCCGTTTGGTAAGGCTGCGGTTTGGTGCCGTGTAGGGCAGGGTGAGGATTTTCAAATGGGCGACATTGTTCATAAGCACGATGTCATCGCCCGACTTCTGCCACAGCGCGTCCACCGCATCCTGAGACATGCCCCGCTTTGCAGCCAGCGATATCGCGCCCTTGTAACGGGGAGAAGCAGAGTGGAAACTGACGGTATAACCGGCATTCATGTCGAGCTTCTGATTGAACTCATGCACTCTTTGGGCTTCGGGCCCAAGTGTCCCGCCGGCAATCATGTCCTGCACAATACGCCAGCTGCCGGCGCCTTCATTATCCAAGGCCCAGCGAAGCATCGGCGCATGGAAATACAGCCCCTTATGCAGGAAACCGTTCAAATATTCGCTGTCGTGATTGGACAGGATAACAAAATCCTCCGGATCCCCCAGCGACGTTTCCGTTTTGTAACGGGTGTATCCGTAAATCAGCCGGTCGAACCCGAACCTGGACATTTGCCGGACATGCTCGTGCCACAGCTCTTCCAGGCTTTGAGCGCCGCAAATGAAACTCAGGTAATTCTTTACCTTCATGCTGTTGCAGCCATTTCCAAATGTGCCTTCAAAGCATCCATCGCCAACAGATACCCCTGCGCGCCAAAACCGCAAATCTGCCCCAGCGCCGCCTTGGCGATATAGGAGCTGTGCCGGAACGGCTCGCGTGCATGAATATTGGAGAGATGCACTTCAACGGCCGGAATCTCCACGGAAATCAACGCATCCATCAGGGCAATAGACGTGTGCGTATAAGCGCCGGCGTTCAGGATAATCCCATCATGCTGGCCCTTGGCCGCATGAATAGCATCAATCAACGCCCCTTCATGGTTCGACTGGAAGCAGCTGACCGCAACCCCGAGTGTCTGAGCATGATCGGCGCAAGCCTGCTCGGCCATCGCCAGGGTGACCGAACCATAGACCTCCGGCTGGCGGGTGCCAAGCAGGTTAAGGTTGGGGCCGTTCAATACCAGAATGCTCGTCATCGGATATGTTTCCTTTTCGTCCTTCCCTTTGAACCTCTAAGACAAATTTATTGTAAATGCGAACACGCAAACGCGCATAAGTTAGAAAAATTCGAATTTTGGAATTTACTGAACCCGCTGACACAAGCGTTTGCCCGGCACTCTTTTCCAGCCCTTTTCCAATTTGATCGTTTCTATTTCCAGCCGGCACAGTCATCGGGCCTTTGTATTTCATTCTGTCTGTGTTCCAGCACCTGCGCCCCGATACCTGAAATGCAACGTCTGCCGGCTCGTGTCCTGCAGAAGGGCAGTATACAGTCCGGATGAAGAGGCAGAGCAGCAAGAGGGTACAGCGATGAGATCAGACCGGCTGGAACGCATCAGGGGCTGGCAGCAACGCTATGTGGATGAAGGGAAATACCCGGGAAGCGCCCTTTTGATCCGCCGCCGCGGCGAGGAACAGTTCTTCCACGCGTCGGGCCTTCGAAACATCGAGGAGAACCTGCCATTCACCCGTGACACGCTGGTGCGCCTCTATTCGATGACCAAGCCGGTGACGTCTGTGGCTGTGATGTCTCTTCTGGAACAAGGGCTGTTCCATCTGGATGCCCCTGTCAGTGATTTCCTTCCGGAATTCAATGACATGCAGGCGCTAGTGCCCGGGGCCACCCAGATCAGCCAGACAGAACCTTGCGCTGTTCCCACACTGCACCAGCTGCTGACCCACACCAGCGGGCTGAGTTACCCGTTCAACCCAGGTGTTCTGCCGGAAGCCATGGCCAAGGAGGATCTGCTGTTCAAGCCCGACCACGGATCACTTGCCCCGATGGTGGCCCGGCTTGCTGAGCTGCCGTTGGCCTTCCAACCAGGAACCCGTTGGGAATATTCCGTTGCGACAGATGTGCTGGGCCGCGTTGCCGAGGTTGTTTCAGGCAAACCTCTGGGCCAATTCTTGCAAGAAGAAATCTTTGAACCGTTGGAAATGACTGAGACCGGTTTCCAGCCGCCGAGCGGGGCAGGGAGCCGGTTAGCCTCTCTCTACACACCGCTGGCGGGTGACGCCATGGCGCTGAATTCCGCAGAGACCGGCGCAGACAGTCTGCGCTTGACAGACAGTTACCCGCACTCTCCGTTCTGGCAGGCTGAAATGCATTCCGGCGGCGGTGGATTGATCGGCACAATTGATGACTACATGAAATTCACCGAAATGCTCCGGCGCCGCGGCCGCAGTCGAAACGGCCTTATCATCAGCCCGCAAACTGCTAATTTCATGATGCAAAACCACCTTACAGGCGACATTGCCTCAATGGGACCGCAAAGCTTTGCCGAACAGCCGATGGAGGGCATGGGATTTGGCCTGGGCGGCGCTGTTGTTCTGAACCCGGCACGGGCGCGGTGCCCCGGATCGGTTGGCGACTTCAGCTGGGGCGGCATTGCGTCAACGTTCTTTTGGCTGGACCGGCAGCTTGATATGTCAGTGGTGTTTTTGACCCAGCTGGCGCCTTCCAGTTCATACCCGGCACGGCCGGAGCTCAAGGCACTGATCCATGGCGCCATTGCCGAGTGACTTCCAACTGCCGCAGTTCCAGGTAAGATAAGCGTTCTGCATCAGAAAAGACCAATGAAAGCGCTGCAAATGCCGGATACCGCCAAAGTCCTCCTTGATCTGCTGGATCTGGAAGAGCTTGATACCAATCTTTACCGCGGATCCGGTTCCGGCGGCGAAACACCGACCCGCATCTATGGCGGCCAAGTGATCGCACAGGCGCTGACAGCAGCATATGCGACTGTTTCCGGACGCTTATGTCACTCTCTTCATGCGTATTTCATTCGTCCGGGTGATCCGTCCAGACCAGTCATATACGAGGTTGACCCGGCGCGCGACGGCCGCAGTTTCACCACCCGGCGAGTGGTGGCGATGCAGAACGGCAAGCAGATCCTGAACCTGGCGTCATCCTTTCATGCATCGGAACCCGGCTGGGAGCATCAGCACCAAATGCCGGATGTTCCATCGCCGGCCGCGCTGGAGCCGCGTGAAAAAATCCTCCTGCGGAATGCATTCCGGGTAGATCCGGCCAAACGCGATGAATTCACGAGACCGCGGCCATTCGAGATCCGCGAAGTTGCGCCGCGGGATTCGTTGGAGCCGGAAAACACATCTGATATCAATCATATGTGGATCAGAATGGAGGCAGCCAAAGGCGCCGGTCCTGAACTGCAGCATATCCTGATGGCCTATGCCTCGGACTTTGGCTTGCTTGGATCATCGATGCGGCCGCATGGGCTGACGTTTCACAAACCCGGCGCCATGACCGCAAGCCTGGACCATGCAATGTGGTTTCATGCACCGGTTCAATTCGAGAACTGGCATCTTTACACAATGGATGCACCGTTTACCGGCAGCGGCCGCGGCTTCAATCGTGGATCTATTTTCACGGAAGACGGCCAACTGATCGCCAGCGTCGCCCAAGAAGGTTTGCTGCGTCCGGCAAGTAGTTGAAAATTAGTCATTTCAGTTCCGCCACAAAAGGTCTTCAAAGCCAGAGAACTTAACATAATTCTCATTATGAGACATATATGTAGCCGCAAAGCAGCAAGCAGCCCGCCCGCCGTCAAGAAAATGGCTTCCTCTGAAACCAGAGGAAGCCAGTTATCACCGGTCAGGCTCCTTCATTGACTGCCCGAAAGTTTTCTTACCTGGGCCTTCTCGGTGTTCAGAACGGGCGCACCCATTCCTGATAGCGCTGGAAGCAGTATCACTGCTTCCAGTATCCGTCTGCGCCACCGAGGGAAAATCAGAGACGCAAGCGGTGTTCTTCAGCTGCAGCCGGAGGTTCCGCCGCAGGTGTTGCACTTCATGCAGGTGCCGTTGCGGACCAGCGTGTAGTTGCCGCATTCGCCGCAGGCTTCACCTTCGTAGCCTTGCATTTTTGCCTTGACGCGCGCATCCATCCCGCCGCCAGGCTGCACAGGTGCATCACCGGTCTCTGGCACCAGCGATTGCAACGCGGCAACCGGATCAGTTCCAGTTCCCAGTGCCGATACTTCGGTCTGACCGCCTTGCAGCACCACCAGTTCCTGCGGCAGCCGTTTGCGCAGATAACCGGTCGAAGAGATCTGCTTCAGCACCTCCAGTGATCGCGAGGCCGCGGTTTCACTCAGCTCGGTCAGATTGGACACGCCTTCTTCCTCGCCGCGGCCCAGATCATCAAAGGTCGCGCCTTCTGGCTTCACATGCGCCAGGTCGGTACGGTCCAGATAGCTCACCGCCAGCTCGCGGAACACGTAGTCCAGGATCGAGGTCGCATTCTTGATCGAGTCGTTGCCCTGCACCATGCCTGCAGGCTCAAACTTGGTGAAGGTGAAGGCATCCACAAATTCTTCCAGCGGCACGCCGTATTGCAGGCCGACCGACACCGCGATGGCGAAATTGTTCATCATCGCCCGGAAGCCTGCGCCTTCCTTGTGCATGTCGATGAAGATTTCGCCAAGATTGCCGTCCTCGTATTCGCCGGTCCGCAGATAGACTTTGTGACCGCCGACAACCGCCTTTTGGGTATATCCCTTGCGCCGCTGCGGCATCTTGGTGCGGTGCGATTTCAACACCTCCTTGATGACGACTTTCTCGACGATCTTTTCGGCAAGAACCGCGGCCTTCTCGTGGGGAGCGCCGCTCTCCAGAACCTCAGCGGCCTCGTCATCATCCTCGACCAGTGCTGCCGCCAGCGGCTGGCTCAGCTTGGAGCCGTCACGGTAAAGCGCATTGGCCTTAACCCCCAGGCTCCAGCTCAGCTCATAGGCCTTCTGACAGTCCTCGATGGTGGCATCATTGGGCATGTTGATGGTTTTGGAGATCGCACCCGAGATAAAGCTTTGGGCGGCTGCCATCATGGTGATGTGGCTGTCAACGTTCAGGAAACGCTTGCCTTTTTTACCGCAGGGGTTGGCGCAATCAAAGATCGCATAGTGTTCTTTTTGCAGATGCGGCGCGCCTTCCAGGGTCATGGTGCCGCAAACATGGTCGTTGGCCGCGTCAATATCCGCCTTGGTAAAGCCCAGATGGCGCAGCAGGTCGAAGGTCGGATCATTCAGCTTGGGCGCCGGGATGCCCAGAACGCCGGTGCAGAAATCTTCGCCTAAGGTCCACTGGTTGAACACGAACCGGATGTCAAAGGCCGATTCCAGTGCGGCATCCACCTTGGCCAGTTCATTGGGGCCAAAGCCGTGGCCGGCCAGCGAGGTGTGGTTGATGCCCGGCGCGTTACCGATAGAGCCATGGCCAACTGCGTAGGATGCGATTTCTTCAATCTGGGCAGAGCTGTAGCCCAGACCCTCCAGTGCAGAAGGAACCGAACGGTTGATGATTTTGAAGTAGCCGCCGCCGGCCAGCTTTTTGAACTTCACCAGGGCAAAGTCGGGCTCGATGCCCGTCGTGTCGCAGTCCATCACCAGGCCAATCGTGCCCGTGGGCGCAATTACCGTGGTCTGGGCGTTGCGGTAACCGTGCTTTTCACCCAGCGCCAGCGCCTCGTCCCAGGCGCTGGCGGCCAGATCAGCCAGCAGCGCGTCCGGGCAGTTGGAAATGTCCAGTGGCACCGGTGTGACCGACAGCGCCTCGTAGCCGTCCGCGTTGCCCATTGCAGCGTTGCGGTGATTGCGGATCACACGCAGCATGTGGTCTGAGTTTTTTGCATAACCCTGGAACGGCCCCAGTTCCGCGGCGATCTCGGCCGAGGTGGCATAGGACACGCCGGTCATCAGCGCGGTCAAGGCACCGCAAAGCGCCCTGCCCTCATCCGAGTCATAGCTGTAGCCCATGTTCATCAAAAGGCCGCCGATATTGGCATAGCCCAGGCCGAGGGTGCGGAAATCATAAGAGCGCTGCGCGATTTCCTTGGACGGGAACTGCGCCATCATCACCGAGATTTCCAGCGTCAGCGTCCACAGGCGGCAGGAGTGCATGAAGTCATCGGCCTGGAACAGCCCGTCTTTCAGGAAGCTCAGCAGGTTCAGCGACGCCAGATTGCAGGCGGTGTCGTCCAGGAACATGTATTCCGAACACGGGTTTGAGCCGCGGATTTCACCGTCTTCCGGGCAGGTGTGCCACTCGTTCACGGTGTCGTGGAACTGGATGCCCGGATCAGCGCAGGCCCAGGCCGCATGGCCGACCTTCTCCCACAACTCGCGGGCCTTAACGGTTTTGGCGACCTTGCCGTCGGTGCGGTTGATCAGCTGCCAGTCGGCGTCTTTTTCAACCGCGTGCAGGAAGGCGTTGGTGACCCGGATCGAGTTGTTGGAGTTCTGCCCGGAGACGGAGCTGTAGGCCTCAGAATCCCAGTCGGTGTCATAGGTCGGGAACTCGATCGAGGTATGGCCCTGCTTGGCGTAATCCAGCACCCGCTTGATGTAGGTTTCCGGGATTGCCACTTTCTTGGCCTCGCGGATGGCCGATTTCAGCCCGGTGTTGACCGCCGGGTCATAAGCATCCGCTTCACCGCCGTCCCAGCTGCGGATGGCCTCGAAAATACCGTTCAGCATCTTCTCGTGCATCTTTGAACCGGCGACGATGGAAGCGACTTTCTGTTCTTCCAGCACCTTCCATTCGATGAACTGCTCGATGTCCGGGTGATCGGCATCGACGATCACCATTTTTGCTGCCCGACGGGTTGTGCCGCCTGATTTGATAGCGCCGGCCGCGCGGTCGCCGATTTTCAGGAAACCCATCAGGCCCGAAGACTTGCCGCCGCCGGACAGCGGCTCGCCTTCGGCGCGCAGATGGCTGAAATTGGTGCCGGTGCCGGAACCGTATTTGAACAGGCGCGCCTCGCGCACCCACAGGTCCATGATGCCGCCGTCCTTGACCAGATCATCCGAAACCGACTGGATGAAGCAGGCATGCGGCTGGGGGTGCTCATAGGCGCTGTCGGACTTGGTCAGCTTGCCGGTCTTGTAGTCGACATAGTGATGGCCCTGGGCCGGGCCGTCGATGCCATAGGCCCAATGAAGGCCGGTGTTGAACCACTGGGGGGAATTGGGGGCGGAACGCTGGGTTGCCAGCATGAAACGCATCTCGTCGTAATAGGCGCGGGCGTCCTCCTCGGAGGAGAAATAGCCGCCCTTCCAACCCCAATAGGCCCAGGCTCCGGCCAGACGGTCGAACACCTGCTTGGAGGAGGTTTCCCCGCCCAGAACTGCGCCGTCTGCAGGGACCGAGCGCCACAGGAACTCAGGAACGCCTTTTTCGCGGACTGTCTTCAGCCGCGACGGCACGCCGGCCTTGCGGAAATACTTCTGGGCAATGACGTCGCTGGCGACCTGGCTCCAGGATGCGGGAATTTCGATGTTGTCGAGCCGGAAAACAATGGTCCCGTCCGGATTGCGGATCTCCGATGTGGCCGAGATAAAGGCCAGATCAGCATAGGCATCCTGTCCGGGTTTGGTGAACTTCCGTTCGATCTTCATGCTCAGCCCCTTTTCAAGCATTCGTCGTCTATTTGCCGCGGCGCCCCCAAGCGCCAGTCAGATCCGGTCACGGAATACACAAACACCCGGCGCGCGCCGCAAATAGCGCGCTTGCGGCCCTCGCCGGCCATTCTCACAGGACTGTCTGCTGTTTTCAGCGTTGTTGCTTCGGCTCTGTCACCCACCAGATCTAGTGCCATCGCAACCGGTGTCCACAATTTGGCGTATTCGGACACTAAGGGTCAACGGCAAATTTACACTTTGGCAACTATCTTTGCTGTTGACGGTTTCCGCGGATTGCAGGGTCTGCGGCGGGGCGTTGATTCATCCACAGGCCCTGTCCCGTTCAATGTCTTCGGACTGCGCTGCTGCCTGTTCGGATTTCCTTTGACGGGTGAGTGACTTGCTGCCTTGCAGAAGGACAGCGGCCGTACCGGCCAAAAGCGATGGGTGTGTAAAACCATGCAGCTGCACTGGCTGACAACGGGGCGCACAGGTTAGAAGCGATTTTCTTGTGGCTTCCTGCCACGGACCTTAGGACAGCCGGTCTCCGATTAACCTTCTGATGCGGCTCAGCGGCAATTGGTTAAGGGTGTCTTAACAGTGCATTAAGAAAGTCCTAACACCCCCGATTGAACTGCGTAGGTTCAGTTCACCAAATACGGGAAACGAATCTTTGCCCCGGGTTTTACCCGGCAAAGATTCGCTGCATTTATTGAAGAAGTATGGTCGGGGCGGCGAGATTCGAACTCACGACCCCCTGTACCCAAAACAGGTGCGCTACCAGACTGCGCCACGCCCCGGACCGTGCGCCTTCCTATCTCTGCCAAACTGATTTGAAAACCCCTAACAGGGCCAAACTGCGCCGTTGCGGGAAAAAACTTCGTGGCGCATCTGCGAGCCTGCTGCGATACCGTATTTGCGGGCAAGCCCGCCGTTGATTTCCAGCACCGCAAAGACAGCGTCACCCCCGGGAATCGGGGTCAGATCGCCAGGCACGGCGTTCTCGTGAACCGAGGTCACCAACCCGTGCTCATTCAGAAAAATGATATCGAGCGGGATCAGAGTATTCTTCATCCAGAACGCCGCAGGCTGCGGGCTGTCATAGACAAACAGCATCCCTGCCCCGCGCGGCAGGTCTTCGCGGAACATCAGCCCCTGGGCACGCTCCGCCTCTGTACCGGCAATTTCAACGGTAAATCCCGCCTGCCCCCAGTCGCCGCGAAGATCGGCCTGTGCAAGCTGGCAGCCGGACGCCAGCGCGGTGCCGGCGGCAAATGTCATGCAGGCGCCCAAGCTCCACTGAAGCAGGCGCCGCATCAAGACCTCAGTCCTCGTCGCCGGGGAGCATTGCAGCCTCCCAGGCCAGCACTTCAACCGCCATGCGGCCGCGTTTGCCGTCGATCACCCGCATTGCCAAAGCTTCCCCCGGCTGCAGATCCGCCAGCCCGGACTGCCGCAGCACTTCGACATGCAGGAAAACATCCTCGCCGCGGCCAAAGACATTGGCAAAACCGAACCCTTTGCCCTTGTCGAACCATTTGACCCGGGCAGGCTCCAGCGGTTCGTTCTGCAGGCTGGTCATGTCCAGTTCGGCAAAATCGCTCAGCACCGGGGTGTCATCACGTTCGGGCGGCTGAATGGAGATCACTTCAACGGCCTGGACACCGCGGTCGGTCTGATGGGTTACAATCTCGATCCTGGCGCCGTCCGCGACAGAGCTTTGGCCGAAATTACGCAGTACATTCACGTGGAGCAGAATATCCGCGCCGCCCTCGTCAGATACGACAAATCCGTATCCTTTGGCCGGATCGAACCACTTCACCAGCCCCTGGATTTGCTGCAAGCTGCTCAGATCTTCTGCCACGTACTTTTCCCTACCGCGTTTTTTTTATTTTGATGGTGCCCTGATGCGCGATTCTGACCTTGGATTTCAAGCTAAAAAGTCTAGAAATTGTCATGAAATTACACTTGACCCAAGGTAAGCCATTGCCACTTCCGCTCAAGGATTGAGCCGCAGGATTTCCCATTCTGCAGCTGCGTTCTTGCGGCGCCAGCGAAACCGGTCATGCAGCCGGAATGCGCCATCTGCCCAAAATTCTATCTCAACCGGCACCAGGCGGAAACCGCCCCAGAACGGCGGACGGTCCGGGTTCGGACCCTTCATGGCTGTGACCTTTGCCACCTCGGCCATCAGCGTGCCGCGGCTGTCCAGCGGCTGTGACTGCTTTGAGGCCCAGGCCCCCAGCCGGCTCTTGAGCGAGCGGGACTTGTAGTATTCATCCGCCTGCGGCCCGTCTTCGCGGGTGATGGTGCCGCGCACCCGGATCTGGCGGCGCAGCGATTTCCAATGCACCACAAAGGCGGCCTTGCCGGCCTGATCCAGCTCCTGCGCCTTGGCGCTCTCGTAATTGGTGTAGAATACAAAGGCGCCGTCTTCGATTTCCTTGAGCAGAACCATGCGGCTGTTCGGCAATCCGGTCTCATCCACCGTGGCCAGGGCAATGGCGTTGGGATCGTTGGGTTCGGCCTGTTCCGCCTCTCCCAGCCAGGACCGGGCGATGGCAAACGGATCGTCACCTGCAAATATACCTGTACGGTCGGACATCGGGCACCTCTTTGCGGATTTCGTTGCAACCTATGCAGCTTCCTGCCCCGCGACAAGGGCGTGCACCCTTGAAGCGGCCCGCGCGGCATACTAAACACCCTCTAATTCACAGATCACAGGCGGAGAACCTGCATGTCTAATCACCTGATGGCCGGCAAGCGCGGCCTCATCATGGGCCTGGCCAATGACAAATCCATCGCTTGGGGGATTGCCAAGGCCTGCGCCGATGCCGGCGCCGAGCTTGCCTTTTCATATCAGGGCGACGCACTGAAAAAGCGGGTCGCCCCGCTGGCGGCGCAGCTGGGCAGCGATATCGTGCTGCCGTGCGACGTCTCGGACGAAGCGTCCATTGACGCCTTATTCGCCGGTCTGGAAGCCAAATGGGGCAAGCTGGACTTTGTTGTCCACGCCATCGGCTTTTCCGACAAGAACGAGCTGCGCGGCCGCTATGTCGACACCAGCCGCAGCAATTTCCAGATGACCATGGACATCTCGGTCTTCTCTTTCACGGCGGTGGCAAACCGCGCTGAGAAGATGATGAGCGAGGGCGGCTCGCTGCTGACCCTGACCTATTACGGTGCCGAGCAGGTGATGCCGCACTATAATGTGATGGGTGTGGCCAAGGCCGCACTGGAAGCTTCGGTCAAATACCTGGCCGAGGATCTGGGCAAGGACGGCATCCGCGTCAACGCGATCTCGGCCGGCCCGATCAAGACCCTGGCCGCCTCCGGCATCGGCGATTTCCGCTACATTATGAAGTGGAACGAATACAATTCGCCGCTGCGCCGCAACGTGACCACTGATGACGTCGGCAAATCCGCGCTTTATCTTCTGTCCGACCTCAGCTCCGGCGTGACCGGCGAGAACCTGCATGTCGATGCCGGCTATCACGTGGTGGGCATGAAGGCGGTGGATGCACCGGATATCTCCAAGTAACTGAATACAGAAAGAAACCCAGGGGCATCCTGGGTTTCTGCAAGCTGACGCGACTTTGCGGGGAGCAAGTAACATGACCGATCGTCTGCCGCACGAAAAAGGCTTTCACATCAGCTGGGACCAGATCCACCGCGACAGCCGCGCCTTGGCTTGGCGGCTGGACGGGCAAGGCCCTGATGATGGCGCATGGCGCGCAGTCGTGGCAATCACCCGCGGCGGCATGGCGCCGGCTATGATTGTCAGCCGCGAGCTGGACATCCGCACCGTCGATACCATCTCGGTGCGGTCCTACCATCACCAGTCCCAAGGTGAAGCTGAGGTGCTGAAAGCACCCGATGCAGATCTGATGGGGGATGGCGAAGGAATCCTGATCATCGACGATCTGGTCGACAGCGGCAAAACCCTGGATCTGGTGCGCCAGCTGTACCCCAAGGCGCATTTTGCCACCGTCTATGCCAAGCCCAAGGGCCGGCCGATGGTGGACACTTTCATCACCGAAGTCAGCCAGGACACCTGGATTTTCTTCCCCTGGGACATGGCGCTGCAATATGTGGAGCCCTACCGCGGCAAGGATTGATCCCGTCCGGACAGAAAGCCCCCAAAGGCGCGCGTTACAGCGCGCCTTTTTCTTTGGCCATGGCGGCACCCGCCGTTACCGCTTGAGCTGTCCATTGCGCCGTGCCAGACATGTGCCGGCGCCCGGTCCGGCGCACCTGACATTATCTGCTGCCGCCCGGAGCCTCACATGCCCCTTCCCCGCACCCAAGCCACATTTGTCTCGCCCATCGTCGAATCGCGCCGCTGGGTGGCCGGGGTTGAATTCCCGCCAGAACGCCCGCTGCTGAATGTCAGCCAGGCCGCGCCGGCAGAAGCGCCGCCCCAAGGACTGCGCCAGGCACTCGCAGATGCAGCGCTCAATGATGTTGAGGCGCATTTATACGGTCCCGTCCTGGGCAATGACCCGTTGCGCCGGGCGCTGGCGCGGCAGATCTCCGGCCACTACCAAGCAGACGTGCGGGCAGAGCAGGTTGGTATCACCTCCGGCTGCAACCAGGCCTTTGCCGCTGCGATTGCCGCGCTGTGCGGCGAGGGGGATGAGGTGATCATCCCCGTGCCCTGGTACTTTAACCACAAGATGTGGCTGGACATGGCAGGCGTCACTGCCATGCCTCTGCACGTTGGGGCCGGTATGCTGCCGGACCTTGCTGCCGCTGAGGCGCTGATCACCCCCCGCACCCGCGCCATCGTGCTGGTCACCCCCAATAACCCTTGCGGCGTCGAATACCCTTCCGGGCTGGTGCAGGCTTTCTTTGATCTGGCCCAAGCCAGGGGCATTGCCCTGATCGTGGACGAAACCTACCGCGATTTTGACAGCCGCGAAGGCGCGCCGCATGGGCTGTTCCAGCTGGACGGCTGGGACCGGACCCTGATCCACCTCTATTCCTTCTCCAAGGCTTACCGGCTGACCGGCCACCGGGTCGGTGCGGTTGTTGCTTCGCCGGACAAGATGTTCGAAATGGAGAAGTTTCTGGACACCGTCACCATCTGCCCCTCGCAGCTGGGCCAGGCCGGCGCCCTTTGGGGAATTGAAAACCTGCAGGGCTGGCTGGCCGGAGAGCGGCAGGAAATCCTCAACCGCCGCGCAGCAATCGAAGACGGGTTTCCTGTTCTGGCCGCCAAGGGCTGGAAGCTGCTCGGATGCGGCGCCTACTTTGCCTATGTCGCGCATCCGTTCGACCTGCCGTCGGAAGACATCGCCAAACGGCTGGTGTCAGAGGCTTCGGTTCTGATGCTGCCGGGCTCCATGTTCATGCCCGCAGATGATCCGGATGGCGCGCGCCAGTTCCGCATTGCCTTTGCCAATGCGGACCGGACAGGCATCCAGACGCTGTTTGACCGGCTGGCCGCCTTTAATCCCTGATCACGCAGCAGTTTGATCCGCAACCATCTTGCCCCTCTGCGGGCAGCCGCGTATTCAGTCAGCGGCATTTCCCGCTGCAAGGCGACCCCTTGCACGGCAGAACAATAAAGAGGGCATCATGGCCGCAGGCATGAAAAAGCTATCCAAAACCTTTGTCTGGATCCTGATGGGGATGCTGATCGTCGGCCTTGCCGGATTTGGCGCGGTGAATTTCACCAGCTCCGCCTCCTCGGTTGCCAGTGTCGGCGACGAGGAAGTCAGCATCGGCACCTATGTGCGGGAATTGCAGCGCGAGCAGCGCGGCCTGCAGGCGCAAACCGGCCAGGCCGTTTCCATGGCGCAGCTCAGCGCCTTTGGTCTTGACCGGGTGGTCCTTGGCCGCCTGATCTCGCTGGCAGCGCTCGATCACGAGGCGAAGGGCCTGGGCTTGTCGATCGGTGACGAAAACCTGATCGAAGAGCTGGGCGCCATCGATGCCTTCCAAGGCGTGAACGGCGCTTTTGACCGCGAGGCCTATAGTTTTGCCCTTCGCAACGCAGGCCTGTCCGAAAAGGAATTCGAAGAGGACCTGCGCCGCGAAGCCGCCCGCACCATCGTCCAGAACGCGGTTCTGTCCGGCACTGAAATGCCGGCGACCCTGACCGAAACCCTGACCGGTTTCATCGGCGCGCGCCGCAGCTTTTCCTATGTGCAGATCAACGCCGCTGACATCGCCCTGACCGCCCAGGTTCCTGCGGATGCCGAGTTGCAAGCCTTCTACGAGGCCGCACAGGACCAGTTCATGCTGCCGGAAACCAAGGTGATCACCTACGCCGCGCTGCGTCCCTCGATGCTGCTGGACGAAGTGGAGATCGACGAGGCCGCCCTGCGCCAGCTGTTCAATGACCGCTCCAGCCAGTACCAGGTGCCCGAGCGCCGTCTGGTGGAACGTCTGGTGTTTGCCGATGACGATGCTGCTGCCAGCGCCAAGGCACAGCTGGAAACCGGCGGTGCGACATTCGAAAGCCTGGTTGATGCCCGCGGCCTGACCCTGCAGGATATTGACATGGGCGATGTGACCATGGGCGCGCTCGGCGCCGCTGGCACCGATGTGTTTGCCGCCCAGGTCGGCGATGTGGCAGGCCCCCTGCCCTCTGATCTCGGTCCGGCACTGTACCGTGTGAACGGCCGCCTTGAGGCCCAGATCACGACCTTTGAACAGGCAATGCCGGACCTGCGCGAGGAACTGGCGTCCGACCGCACCCGCCGTCTGGTAGAGGCCCAGGCCGAAGACATCGACGACCTTCTGGCCGGTGGCGCTACGCTTGAAGAACTCGCAACCGAAAGCGGGCTGGAGCTGGTTCAGATCCATTGGACAGACAATACCAGCGATGGCATCGCAGCTTATGAAGGCTTCCGCACCGCCGCCGCCGCCGTCACCGCCGAGGACTTCCCGGCTGTGGACTTCCTGGACGATGGCAGCCTGTTCGCCCTGCGCCTGGACGAGGTCCTGCCGGAACGTCCGGAACCCTTTGCCGATGCCAAGGATAAGGTCCTCGCCGCATGGCAGGCCGACCGCCTCGCCACCGCGCTGCGTGAGCAGGGTGAGGCGCTTCTGGCCCAGGCAGAGAGTGCCGGCGGCTTTGCCGAAGGGGCTGAAGTCAAAACCGAGACCGGCCTGACCCGCACAGCCTACATCGACACAGTACCCGCAGACCTGGTCACCCAGGTCTTCGAAATGGAGGTCGGAAACTTCCGCCTGCTGCAGGATGCGGAGTCGGCTGTGGCCGTCCGCCTTGACGGTATTCTGCCGCCGGAAGCCAGCGATGACATGAACCTGCTCACCCAGGCCTTGCAGGCGCAGCTGAACCAGGCCCTGGCCCAGGAGCTGTTCCAGGCCTATGTGCAGGACGTCCAGGCCCGCGCCGAACCCCGTGTCGACCAGCAGGCGCTGAATGCAGCGCAGGCGAACTTTCAGTAATCAAGGCAAGCACCAATGGCTCTGACCCCCGATTTCGACACATTCGCCAAGGCTTACGAGGCCGGCGAGAACCAGGTCGTTTACACCCGCCTTGCCGCCGATCTCGACACGCCTGTATCGCTGATGCTCAAGCTGACCGGCGCCCAAAAGGACGCCTTCATGCTGGAATCTGTCACCGGCGGCGAGGTGCGCGGGCGCTATTCGATCATCGGTATGAAACCTGATCTGGTCTGGCGCTGCCACGGCGATCAGTCCAGCCTGAACCGCTCAGCCCGGTTTGATGCGGATGATTTCACCCCGCAGGACGGCAACCCGATGGACAACCTGCGGGCGCTGATTGCCGAAAGCAGGATCGACCTGCCCGATGATCTGCCGCAGGCCGCAGCCGGGCTGTTCGGCTACTTGGGCTATGACATGATCCGCCTGGTTGAACACCTGCCTGATGTGAACCCCGATCCGCTCGGCCTGCCCGACGCGCTGATGCTGCGCCCCTCGGTGATTGCCGTGCTGGACGGGGTCAAGGGCGAGGTCACCGTGGTCTCCCCCGTCTGGTCCAGCGATGGCCAGACCGCCAAGGCCGCCTATGCCCAAGCCGCCGAACGGGTGATGGACGCGGTGCGCGATCTGGAACGCGCCATGCCCGCCGAAAGCCGCGATCTGGGTGACGCGGATGAAGTTGCCCCGCCCGTGTCGAACTTCACCAAGGACGGCTACATGGCCGCGGTGGAAAAAGCCAAGGACTACATCCGCGCAGGTGACATCTTCCAGGTGGTGCCGGCACAGCGCTGGACGCAAGCCTTCCGCCAGCCGCCTTTCGCGCTTTACCGCAGCTTGCGCCGCACCAACCCGTCGCCCTTCATGTTCTACTTCAACTTCGGCGGCTTCCAGGTGGTGGGCGCGTCCCCGGAAATCCTGGTCCGCGTTTTCGGGCAGGAGGTCACCATCCGCCCCATCGCAGGCACCCGCCCCCGCGGCGCCACACCCGAAGAAGACAAGGCGCTGGAACTGGACCTGCTGGCCGATAAGAAAGAACTGGCCGAACATCTGATGCTGCTGGATCTGGGCCGCAATGACACCGGCCGGGTCGCAAAAATCGGCACCGTGCGCCCGACGGAGAAGTTCATCATCGAACGCTACAGCCACGTGATGCACATCGTCTCCAACGTCGTCGGCGAACTGGCCGAGGACAAGGACGCGCTCGACGCTTTCTTTGCCGGGATGCCCGCAGGCACCGTCTCCGGCGCCCCCAAGGTCCGGGCGATGGAGATCATCGACGAGCTGGAGCCGGAAAAACGCGGTATCTATGGCGGCGGTGTCGGCTATTTCTCGGCAGGCGGCGACATGGACATGTGCATTGCCCTGCGCACCGCCATCGTCAAGGATCAGAGCCTCTATATTCAGGCCGGCGGCGGCGTGGTCTATGACAGCGACCCGGAGGCCGAGTACATGGAGACCGTCCATAAATCCAATGCCATCCGCCGCGCGGCAGCGGATGCTGCCCGTTTCACCGGCAACGGCAACCGATAGGACTTGCAGCGCAGGACTGCTCTGCGGCTTCTTTCTGGTTTAAAATACCCACGCCGAAGGCACGGCGCCCGCCTTGGGCGCCGTTTTTACTTGGCCGGCAGGTTTGCTTCCAAACTGGCTGAGACCGGCGCCAGCGCAATCCGGGCGGCCCGGTCCTGCAGGCCCCAGATCAGCAGCGCTGAAATCGTATCAGGGCGCAACCGTCCAAGCATGATCACCGCGCCTTCCTGCCCGGCCCGGAACGCTGCCTGATCCAGAAACCGCCGGATCGACCGCGGGTTTTGACCGGCGCCGTCAAAATCGCGGAACACAACACCGGCCGGCACACCGTCGCGCAGCGCCAGTTTCTGCACCGTGTTCAATCCGCTGTCCTGGGTCACCAGCCCGTAGCCGGCCGAGGCCGCAACTGCTGCAACCTGATCCGCCAGCGCCCGGTTGCCCTGCACCCCGGTCCCGATGCCTTCGAGGATCGCCATGGCCTCCGGCAGCTTGCCGCGCCAAACCTCCAGCGCCGTCTCCGCGTCCTGCGGCGACGCAGATCGCGGCAGATCCGCCAGCATCAGCACTTCGAACCCCGCCGCCCTGCGCGCGGCCATCTTTGATGCAGCCTGCGGGTCTTCCGGATCAATGGCAAAGCTCAACGGATAGGGGAATTCCGCCAGCGCTTCGGCCCCGACAGCCCCCTCGTCGTCGATCAGCACAATCGACATCAACGGCCGGTCTTCCGGATTGTCAAAAGGTTCGGCATAGGCGGTAAACGGCGTCTGGTCCGATACCCCCGCCGTGGCAAACCTGGCGTCCTGCGGCTTGTCCCGGTCGGTCAGCGGAACAACCGGTGTGCCGATACTTGGTGCCAAAGCCTCTTGCCCTGCAACCGCAGATTCCTGACCTGTTTCGCTGTCAGAAATACTCTCGCCGCTGTCGCCGCCAGCCTCTGGCAGAACCGGTGCCGCACCGATTACCGGCAGCGTGATAGCCTGCGGCGCGCTGCCGATATCCGGCGCCAGAACAGCAGAGGTCTCCGGTGTCTCAACCGGAACCGCCATGGCATCAGGCTGCGCAGCCTCTGCCGTATCCTCTTGAGCAATTTCGGGCGCCTCGGGCGCGGGTTCCGGTGCTGGCTCGGTGGCAGCTATAACGGCGGACTCAGCGCCCGGGGCCTGCGGCACCGCAGGCTGAACGGCCTGCGGCAGAGGCGCATCCGGTCCCTTTGCCAAACCCGGTGCTGCCGCTGTTTCCGGATCGCTGGAAGCGATAAGCGCCGCTGACTGCCCGACCTCGGGTTTGCCGGC